>PCYI01000006.1:12744-18963 GCA_002774795.1 Candidatus Vogelbacteria bacterium CG10_big_fil_rev_8_21_14_0_10_51_16
ACTGCTCGCTTCTCACCCCCTGGCCAGGGGGAGGGGCAATTTCGTAATTCAAAGTAGGCGACTGTGAGTTACGAAACTCTTAAAATTAACGTCATTGCGAGCGCTCCGCGCGAAGCAATCCAGGAATCACAGCCGTAGTTTCTGGATTGCTTCGGACTAAAGTCCTCGCAAAGACGATGATATGGTGAGTTTGTAATTTAAGGTAAGTGGTGGTGAAGGCGGATTTGGAGCAAACCCAGAGCGCGCGTGGGAAGTTATAAACTTTATGGGTAAGGATAAAAAAAAGACAGTCCGGGTGGTGACCATTGGCGGGGGGACGGGGCAGTTTGTCCTGCTCTCCGGCTTGAAGCATTACAAGAATCTCGATATTACCGCCATTGTCTCAATGGCCGATGATGGGGGTTCGACAGGCGAACTGCGCGATGAGTATGGCGTGCTCCCGCCAGGTGATTTGCGGCAGTGCTTGGTGGCGCTCGCCGAAGAGGATGGCCTTCTGCGCGAGGCAATGACATATCGCTTCGAGTGTGGAAGTTTCGCGGGGCATAATTTTGGCAATCTCCTGCTCTCGGTTTTTGAAAAGATTTCTCCTAACTATAACGAAATGCTCGATGGACTCGCGGCTGTCCTGCGTTTGCGCGGCAGGGTGGTGCCAGTGACCACCTCAAAAGTGCGTCTGCGCTTTGAGCTTGGGGACGGCGCCACTCTGCGTGGCCAGTATAAGCTGGCGCTCTCGCCCGTGGCTAGGCATGGTGGGGTGCATCGCATCCGACTAGAGCCGCGAGCGCGCCTTAATCCGTTGGCGGCGGAGGCGGTTCGCCATGCCGACCTTATTGTGGTTGGGCCTGGTGGTCTCTATGACTCGCTTTTACCAAATTTTGCCGTGTCCGGATTTACAGAAGTTTTTCGCGCGGGTGGCGCCAAAAAGATAGCGGTGGCGCCCTTAATGAATCGTCGAGGTCAGACGGACGACATGACTGTGTACGGCTTTATGGCGGAACTGGAGCGATTTATCGGAGCCGGTAGTTTGGATGCAGTGGTGGTCAATGCGGCCCAGCCCCGGGCCGAGCTTTTGCGTAAATACGAGAGCGAAGGTGAACCGGTTATGATAGGTGTGAGACCAAAAGAGGCAAACTACCGTCTGATGCGGGCGAACCTACTTGGCGACACGATTACTAAGCCGAAACGAGGCGACTTTCTGCGGCGGACTCTCATTCGCCACGACCCGGCCAAGCTGGCACGGGCGGTGTTGCGGGCCTCGTTTCTAAGAAAATAAGTCTTTACAATAACTCCCACGGTCGTGGGAGTTATTGTAAAAGTGCCGCACCAAAAAGGTACCAGGTGAAGGCTAAGGTTCTGATAATATCTGACAGTATGTAGGGTTTCGTAGAAGTTTAAATTCCACGAATACGAACAGCTCAACGACGGATGCCGTTAGGTTGTTCACCCCACCTCGCCCGCGAAGGGGAGGCGGAAGGGTGAGGGGGTGGAAGTGAGGAGGCGAGGGGTGGTGAGGTTTGATCTCAGATTTTGATAGATGTGTAGTGGTAGCGGGGTATTCCTAACTGCTCCTTTCTTGCTCCGTCCATCTTCGTCGCTATGTCGACACGAAAAAGAGTCTAGTGGTCTTCGGTCTTGTGCCTTATGTATACTACCCCCTCCCAACCTCCCCCTGGTCAGGGGGAGGGGAACTATTCCAAGGCCGTCTTCGCTCTTGCTGAGCTTCGACGAGCCGAGGGTCACGGTGGGTTTGCGGTAGCGGACGGCGAGGGCGTCTGCGGCCGCAAACACTTTTTGGTAGCGCTCGCTTTGGGTGTTTGTGCCGAAGAGGTCCTGCTGGACGGGGGCCGCGTCGGTGAGGTGGGAGAGAGTGACGCCGGTGGCGCGGTAGAACTGTTGGGATATTTGAGAAGTTGGCCCGACCCCATCTCCTGGCCAGGAGAGGGATGGGGTGAGGTATGTTTTTGGGTTTTGTATCCGGCAATCTACTCCCACCCACCCCACCCCAACCCTCACATCTCTCGGCGTGCTCGCCGAGGCCGCGAGCCCGCCTCCCTCGCCTTCGCTCAGTCCGGCCTCACGAAGCCCCGACGTCCGCAAAGCGGAGTCGGGATCCCGACCAGAGCGTCGGGGCTGCGCACTGCTCGCTTCTCGCCCCTCGGGCAGGGGAGGGAGTAATGCTGGGAGTTCACTCGCGATGATGTGGACGAGCTCGTTTGGGATATTGGTGGGGGAGGGGAGTTTCACTTCGAGAGCGCGGTAGCGAAATTGGCTTGTCTTTAAAAAGAAACTCATGCGCTCAGCGTAGAGGCCAAAGCGACGGGCGCGAGCGCAGACGGCTTCGCAGTGGGAGGAGAGCTCACGGAGAAGAACGGCCGGGTCGGCAGTAGCGGGCCGGAAGGTGCGGGTGTGTTGCATGGACTGGTAGCTTTTCTTCGCGTCGAGGGCGAGTGATAGGACGCGTTCGCCCTGGAGCTCGCGCCAGAGTTCGATGGTCGGCTTGGTGAGATGGTTGTGTACCCATGTGCTAGGGCAATGAGCAAAAGCGCCGGCGGTCTCCATGCCGTGCAAGCGCAGAAAAGCGGCCGTTTGTGGGCCAATGCCCCAGACGCTAGCCGCCGGTAAGTCAGCAAGGAAGCGTTCGAGCTCGCCTTGATGGATGAGGGTGAAGCCGTCGGGCTTTTGCCATTTGGAGCCGACTTTGGCGAGCACCTTGTTCGGGGCGAGGCCGCAAGAAACAGTAATGCCGAGCTCGCTTTGGATATCGCGCTTAATGGCGCGGGCGATTTTTTCATACGACATATGGAGTGGGCGCTGGAGGCCGGCGAGGTCGGCAAAGCACTCATCGATGGAGTACTCTTCGACCGCATCGGTGTAGCGGCGCACAATGTTTATCATACGGCGATTGAAGACGGAGTACGTTTCATAGTTCGAGGGCACGATAATGGCTTCGGGGCAGACGCGTCGAATCTCGTGGAGTGGCATACCGCGTTTTACGCCGCGCGCCTTGGCTTCGTAGCTCATGGCCGAAGCGATACCGCGTTCTGCCCCGGTGACCACACATTTCCCGCGTAGGGCGGGATTCATGGCAATCTCGCAGGCGGCAAAGAAGCCGTCACCGTCGAGGTGAAGAATGGAGCTAGGAACGTGATGGGACCAACCAAGGGTCATTGTGCCGGTTTTTGTGGACATGGTACTTCACTGTTTCACTAAATTGTCTGCCTGCACTTGACTTTCTTTTTAGTGCGAGTACTATAGAAGTACAATCACGCCCCCGGGTCGCAAGGCCCGGGGGACGATTTTTCTCTGAAGCAATTTTGAGGTAGCAGTTTACGTACCTCAATCTTAAAGATACCTTTGGGAATCTCCCACACTTCCTTGCCGATATGTTTTGGCGCATAGACAACAATCACTTGCTTGTGAAGTCTTAATAACTCTCGATACATCGGCGCAAAGTCGCCATCACCACTAAAGAAAATGAAGCCGTTTTTTTCTTGCGCGAGAGCTCGAAACAGATCGATGCAGATCTCGATGTCGAAGTCGCATTTACGCAGATGAGTTTGGACTCCCTCGTCGGTCCGCACTTCGATATACTTTACCGGTTTGGTTATCACGACGTACCCGTGTCGCCGCATTCTCTCAATGAAACGGACTGATGATGGATGTACGTCGGTCCCATGATAGAGTCGGAGTTCTTCGATCTCTGAATAGTTCTTCAGTACTTCTCGCACCGCATCGAGGTCGATTTCACATTTGAGCGTCTTTTGCCAGCCGTGCACATTTGCCCAGTCTATGAAGACTACGGTCGGGCCTTTAAGATGAAGGGTTGTCGCCATGGTCAGTATTTGCGAATAACTCCGCGGACCACTGCTTCTATTTTCAGCTCTTCTTTCGGTACGATCGGTTTGTACTTTTTATTCGCCGGCACGAGCTGTACCTTGCCACGGACTTTTCGATATTCTTTCATCGTCCACTCGCCGTCCACCTCGGCGATGACAATCTGGCCTTCTTTGGGGGTAACGCCGCGCTCGACGATAACGAGGTCGCCCTCATGAATACCGGCATCTATCATCGAGTCGCCTTTGACCGTAAGAAGGAAGCTCGCGTCGCGGCGGGGGATGAGGTATTCGTCGAGGGAGATTGTGTCGAGCTCCTGCTCTTCGGCCGGAGAAGGGAAGCCCGCTTCGATTGAGCCTAGCAGTTTCATGCCACCATAGAGATTTTTGGGGGTGAGCTTCCCTTGTGGGTCTTTCACAATGTGGCCGGCCGCTTCAAGGCGGGCCACTAGACGAAAGACGGCGTTCTTGGAGTGAAAGCCACACAGCTCCATAATCTCGGAGTAGGAAGGCATGCGCCGACGGGAACGATAGAAGCGAAGGATTTCAGACCAGTACTCTTTTTTGGTGCGAGGCATAAGGTAGTAGCTACGCTAATAGAAGCACGAAGCACGAAATCTGAAGCACGAAACAAGCACTAAATACAAAGCTCTAAATCACAAAAGGAATTCGTTTCGTTTAGGTATTCTTCATCTGTTGCTTAGAATTTGTTTCGCATTTCAGATTTCATGCTTCGTGCTTGGGCCTATGCGACTATTGTATGTGAACGTACGTTCATTTGCAAGAGATGGCGGTGGATAAGATTATGGAAAAGTGTGGAACAGTGGGTATAATGAAGATACGATGAGCGGTGGATGTCAGTGTTTAAGCGTAAATTAGCAACCGTAACTACTATTTATATGAGTATCCAAGACTGGCCGGATAGGCCCATGAGTCCAGAGACAGAGAGGCGGAGCGACCCCGAGAGGGAGGCATTGCAGGAGCGTATCGAGCGCGTCGTGTGTGGCCAGTTCGACCAGATTAAAACAGGGAGTTTCGCGAGCGAACTGCCCGGAATAGTTTCACTGAACGTTCTACGACGCGAGCAACAGGCAGACCAACTTTATGTTTTCGTGCGTTATGAATACCAGGGCGGTCGAGAGCAAGGCGACATGAGGGTGGGTGGCGAGACATGGACTATTACGCGCAAAGGCGAGATTTTGGGCCCCGTACCCCGAGCGCTTCGTGAAGCGGGGGTAGACCGCAAGGCGATTATCAATGAGATTTTGCAGATCCTTGAGCGAGTAGACGGGGCTTCGTACTACGAGGCCGACATCTCGGTCTTTCCCGAGCAGGATGAGCAAGAGAAGCCTGCTGAGAGTGTCGCCGGCTCCAAGCCACGTGGCCCGCGCGCTTATGACAGCCGCCGTCTGGAGGAGTTGCGCAGAGATCCCGACACCATCACCGGTGTAATTCAAAAAGGAAAGGGTTTTAACGGATATGTCGCATTCCTCTTGGCGCAGGGGGAACCGGGAGCAAAGGAGGTGACTATTATCCTCGAAAATCCATGGAGGGAGAACGCCTACGTCGAGTACCAGACCGGAGACCGTATTTCGGTCACACGCGAGGAGTTTGCGCTTATGAGCGGGGAACAACAAAGAGCGATTGTGTCTAACTACATTACTCCTTTTCTCGAAACGATCACAACCAAGCAAGAGGCGCGGGCCTTGGGGGCCACTGTGCGCCATCATGTCGGAGAGAGATGGCCTGAGCGCTTTGCTGAAGAAAGACGGCGCCACTCGGCTCCGTTGCCTAAAGAAAACCGCCCGGGCGAAGATGCCGGGGCGGCTAGGGAGACCGAAGAAAGGCAGGGTGGGGTCAGTTGACCGGGGCTCCGTCGGGGATGGAGCTCTCGTCAACCTCGAAATCTTGCGAACCGTCATGAGCGGCGATCTCACAGGCAGGACACTGGTCAACCCCGTCGTATTCGCTTGCGAGGTGGTAGAGAATCTCCAGGTCGAAAAGTTCTTTGACCGGAAATTTTCTGTATACCAGGATAGACTTCGCGCGCTTGGCCCGCCTGACTATGGCCAGTCCATCTTTGATGGCCACAACCATCCACGTGTTTGGGTCGGTCGGATGAGCGATGATATCACCCACCCGCACGCCCCGCTCTTGGGTCATCTGGGTTGCCTGTTCCAACAGCTCCATGGCTTCTTTCAGTATAGAGGTATTGAAGCTCTTCATTTAGGCCGCCTCCTCTCTGCGTGTTTCGACACCTGTTTAATCTAATTACATTTATAGGTTGTTGTCAAGGATTCGTAATGTAACTGCTCACAAAAACGAGTGGCGGCTAACTAGCACAACATATCTCGCTCCGTCTTTGCCACCGCCTTTGGCGGGGTCC
>PCYI01000006.1:18988-24665 GCA_002774795.1 Candidatus Vogelbacteria bacterium CG10_big_fil_rev_8_21_14_0_10_51_16
CTCAGGGTTGTGAGCAGTTACTTCGTAATGTAAATCACAGAAAGATAGAAAGAGGGCGGCGTCCTGCGACGCCGCCCCGGTGATGAGACGATTTGAATCTACTGCTTTGACACCCCCGAGCGCCTTGTGCTGGGGCGGACGGAGGCCAGGGCGTACAGCTCCGCGGTGCGATCGTTCAGCCTGCCCTTGAGCCACTCTCCGAGCTTCTTTCGTTGGGCGATTTCCATCACTTCGGCAAGCGGGACGTTCTCGAGTCTCGCGAGCGGTACGGGCGAGGTGTTCTCGGCCGCGGCCGGTCCCTTGAAGGAGGTGGCGAGGAGTCTCGGGGCTCTCGGACTCACCATCGCCATTCTTCTATTTGTCGTCCCTTGGTGTTTCCGCAAGGGGCGGGGGGGAGGGAAGTAGGGGCCGGCCCCTCCTTTCACTGCCTCACTCTGTCTTTAAACGGACAGCAGTGAGGCCTGATTCTGAAAGCATCATAAAAAGATTT
The DNA here is from genome assembly GCA_002774795.1 of Candidatus Vogelbacteria bacterium CG10_big_fil_rev_8_21_14_0_10_51_16. Classification (GTDB taxonomy): domain Bacteria; phylum Patescibacteriota; class Minisyncoccia; order Phycocordibacterales; family JACRKE01; genus 1-14-0-10-51-16. Next base: position 19,479 of record PCYI01000006.1, read on the forward strand.
GTGATGCTTTCAGAAACAGTTTCACGCTAAAGAAACATTCCAACATTCTCAAGAATGTTGGAATGTTTTTTCTCATATTTACGGGGTGTGTTGTCCGAGCGGAAAAGGGGGCATGCCGAGAATACGAACGGCGTCCCCTTCTGACAGTACGTCTTTGTCTTCAAGAGTGTGGACGAGTTCGGTAAACTTACGGTCGGCGCGGTGGACAAGCTCGGTGATATCGCCACGAACATCGCCGATGCGCTCGTCGAGGTACACTTTCGTGACCATGTTTCGCTTTAGGTAGGATACATCTTCCTCTAAGCCACCAACCCTGTCTTCCAGTCCATCGAAACGTTTATCAACAGAGTCAAAACGCCCTTCGACATTCTGGGCCAACTTTCCAACTGCCTCCAATAAGTCTCCCTCCATCGCGTCAAAGCGCTTATCGACATCTTGAGCCAACTTACCTACCGACTTCACCAACTCTTCCCCTGCGGCGTCAAAGCGCTTATCGACATCTTGAGCCAACTTACCTACCGCTTCAAATACGTCTTGAATATCGACTTGACGGCCTTTTGCGTATTTTTTTGTTTTTGGTAGGGTCTTTATCATGGTTTAATCTTAACACGCAGAAGAACATTCGCAAATATAATTAGTAGGACAAAATCTCTATCATTGACTATACTGTCCGCATGGATACAAGACTATCGGCCACTGCCCTCTTGCTCCCCTTTGCCTACGAAGAGAACTGGTATCGGGGCGAGGAGTACGCGGATAAAAAGCTGGTGCGACTGAACACTTTTGATGGCAAAGCGGTAACAGCTAAGGCACATGGAGCATCGGTGTATTTTGTGCGCTTGCGTTTTGCTGGTCCGGCATCGGGAGGTAGTCTGGCGCGGGACTGCTCCTGCCCGTACGTGGGCGGAGATGTGTGTAAGCACATGGCGGCGGTGGCTATTCTCTGGGACGAGAAGCGGGGAATTCCCCGGCCGACAAAGGCGATGGTGGCGGCCGATACCATCGCGCCACCGCTGGTCTCGATGACCCAGATTACAACCGCGTGGAAACAGCCCCTAGAGGCCGACCTTGAAGTGGTGCGCCTAGCGGCTTCGGAGCGGGGGCGACACTCACGAGTGCATCTACGTTTGCCACTTCGCCCACCCTTGGCGAATGACCCACGCAAGTCACTTACAGTATCTGAAGTAAAACGCGCTTTTCGCGAGATAGTGCGCTGGACGCGCCGGGCCGGCTACGATGAGTATCTGTGTGGGGGCGAGCTTGAAGCCGCCTTTTGTGAACTACTGCGTGTCTTTTTTAGACGAGCAGACGCTTCGCATGCGCGAGTACTTGCAGACATACTTTTGGAAGGGCAGATTTTTCACGAGCAGATGCAAGATGATCTTATCGATTTGCGCGACGGAGTTGATGTTTTCGGCACCGCCCATCTAGATGAGCTCTATCGCGTCATAGACAAGCAGACAAAGAAACTTAACGCCGTCGACAGAAAGGCTGTCTTGCAAAAGCTGGCCATCTTTGATGACCGGGCGGAGTAGGGTTTGGCAGGGAGCAGGCGGCAGGTAGCTTGTAGCTTGTAGAGAAGGATGGTATCTTAAGTGTTCTTAAACATCTTCGGGCCGTAGTATACCGGTAGTACATACGACGCGCCCATACACCTTTCCAAACATCGGGCTGTAGTATACCGGTAGTACATACGATTCGGGTTCGTATAGACCGGGTTCGATTCCCGGCAGCCCGAAAGTTGAAAGGTGTGTGGGTGAAGGTTCGTATAGACCGGGTTCGATTCCCGGCGGCCCGAAAATTGAACGAAGTGAGGTTTTTGAATTGTATAGGACATACGGAAATTGCTGTCTTTGCCACCGCCTTTGGCGGGGCCCCGCTATGGGCGGTGGCGAGGTAAACCGAAGCAATCCAGAATTCTTGATGTCTACAAATAAGTCTAGGTTGCTTCGCGCAGAGCGCTCGCAAAGACGAAAAGAGGGTTTTGCGTAGGTCCTATTGTAATTACGTGGAGTTTTCCACCTGTTGTTTTGTTTGTGTTTGTTAGAATATGACAGTCTGTAATTTGCGGTCAGTATTGAGAGTCCAATACCAATCATATAAAATGCAAATCGAAAAAGTTTACATCGGCGGATGGTTTCAGCGCACCACTCTGCATCTCTCCGAGATTTACGATTTTCTTCAGAATGTCCGTTCTCCTCTTGATCTGGAAGAGGGGGAGCTGAGGCGATTGCATAGGACTCTCGGGATTGCCGGCATTAGTCTCGAGGTAGGTCGCCTTGAGAAGATAAAGATGGCAAGCCGGGGAGGTCTTCATGTAAACATTTTCGAAGATGGCCTCATTGTTCTAAGTAAAAAACCCGGCCAGGCTCTCGGAGGCGATATTCGCCAACTTACCTCTTACTATGAAACCAAACTTTCGCCCGCATTTTCATATATCTTTTCTTTAGGGGCGCCGGTGCCAAAAGAGCTAGCCAATATAAAAAACATCTATCCATATTTTGTGGTGGTTAAGGACACAAATCCGGCGGAGATTAAAAGACCCTTAGACCGTTTTGAGGAGAAGGAGCATTTCGTGATTGAGCAGGAGACATTTTCCATATATCGAGGCGATAAGTTATATATAATCGAAAACAAGGGCGAGAATTTGCCGGACATTGAAAAGTTCATCCAAGAGCAGATCTTTATGCGCGAATTCAAGGGTCAGCTTCATCGCTATCTCAATCTGCACCGTATTATTTGGGAGAAGATTGCGGATGTCAAAGAAAAAGGGAAGGTAAGCGGTAAGAATATCGGCGAGCTGTTTTCGCGCACAGAGAGTTACGCGAAGACCATTAATTTGATAGATGCTCGTATAAACCAGATGAGCACTTACGCTAAAACAAGAGAGGCCATTATTAAGAACGACCCAACCCTAAAACATTTTGAGGCGGTGCTACTTTATAAACACGAGACCCTCCTCGACACATTGGCTTATGTTAAAGAAATATGGCGGATGACCAGCAACTATGTGCAGTCGGCCTTGAGTCTGTTTGGCTCTATTCAGTCGCAGAGCACCGAGGCTTCGGTGACCAATCTCGCTATCATCACCTCGATGGGGGTCGGGGCCACCTTGATAGGTCTTTTCTCCGAGAGTGCTCCGGAGTTTACTCCTTTCGGCGTGCTCTACTTTTTCATTCTGGCCTTCGTCGGCTACAGTGCCAACAAGATAATGGCGCGCATTGCCCGCAACCGCGAATATGGAATCGAGGATGTGGAGATAGCGAAGGATATCGGCTAAGCACTAAATACAAAGTTTATTTGGAGAATCACTAAGCACTAAATCTGAAGCACGAAACAATGTTTAAACTCTAAAATAGAAAGCACGAAACAAGCATGTTTTGTAATTTACGCTTGATAGTTTCGTGCTTGTTTCGTACTTCTGATTTAGGATTTCGTGCTTACGTTATTGTGAATTACAAAACTCCCGCCACCCCACTTTTTCCACTCACCCCAAACAGCCTCAGTTTGTCTGAAGTCTTTGGGAACCACTGATAAGCTCACCCCTCAATTGGTCAGGGAGATTTATGCGAACTATGGAGTTGTAATCGGCGTCCCGAGAGAACAGCACTCGAAGTGGGCGGAAGACAAGATTGAAAACAAGAAGCGTTACTGCCTCTTGGTTTTTCTCATAAATCCTCGAAAGGTTTCGCCTTTCCGCATCGACAAGAGCGGCTTTGGTAGCCCAAGTGCGTGGCTGATAACTGAAAAGATAAATGCAGTCAAGACGCTTAGGCATCGTAAGTCAAGTAGAAAAGAGGAGGCCCGCCACGAGACGCAGCGGGCCGGATAGGATAGAGAACGAGAGGTCAGTGGTCGCTCGCTTCATATTAGAAGTAGAGCGTGGCATCCTCCTTTTACGTAAGTCCTAAGTGATATAGAATAGTACTCATGGAACCGATTATCATTATTCTTGGATTTCTTGTACTCGCTCTCGCGGCCGTACTCTTTTTCGTAGTTCAATCACGCAAGAAGCCGGTGGATGAGGGGGGTATGCTCATGCTTCAACAGCAGATGGCAGAGTTGGTGCGCACTATGGACACCAAGCTCGGCGAGTCGTCAAAGGCGACCCAGGAGTCGCTCAAATATCAGATGGGGGAGTCTCAACGCTTGGTGCGCGAGATAAACGATGCCATGTCTAAGAGTTTACTCGAGCTCACTCGTGAGCAGATGAAGACAAACGAGGCCACCGGCAAGTTTGTAACTATCGCCGAACAGCTTGCGAATCTCGAAAAGGTGCTCACCCACCAGAAACAGCGCGGCAATCTTGGGGAGGCGTCACTCGAGCTCATCCTTTCAAACATTTTGCCACCGGGGACCTATAAAATGCAGTATGAGTTTGCTGATAAGGCCAAGGTGGACGCCGTCATTGTGACAAAAGAAGGCATGATTCCGGTGGACGCAAAGTTCTCACTAGACAATTACAGTCGCATCCAGCAGGCGAGCGAGAGTAGCGAGCGCGAAGAGCTGGAAAAGGAGTTTCGCAATGATTTAAAAAAGCGTATCGACGAGACAGCCAAGTATGTACGCCCCGATGAAGGGACTTTGCCGTTTGCTTTTATGTTTATCCCTGCGGAAGCGATCTACTACGACCTTCTTATCAATGAAGTGGGGGCGGTAAAAGTGAACACGCGGAACCTCATTGATTATGCTTACCAAGAAAAGAAGGTGGTGATTGTCTCACCGACTACCTTTGCCGCCTACTTGCAGTCTGTTTTATACGGCTTCAAGGCGTTTAAGATAGAGGAAACCGCCAAAGATATCATTAAGCGGGTGGACGACCTGCGCAAACATTTGTCTGCTTACGACCAGTACCATGAGAAGCTGGGGAACTCCTTAGCCACGACCGTCGGCCACTATAACGCCTCCTCGAAAGAGTTTAAAAAGATAGACAAGGATGTTTTGCGTCTTACTGGCGAAGCGGCGGGGGTGGAGGTGAGTTTGCTCGATAAGCCAAGCGGAGAGTAAGGAATTGTGAATTACGAAATTCGGATTTATTCCCTCCCCTGCCTAAGGGGAGGGCTGGGGTGGGGTGGGAGGGGTGGGGTAGTGGTTGAGCCACGTATCACCAACCTACCCCCTCCGAACCAGACAGTCCGAAAACAGGCCCGGAAGCCTTGCTTCCCAGTGCATCTAGAAGCAAGGCTT
>PCYI01000006.1:24703-25204 GCA_002774795.1 Candidatus Vogelbacteria bacterium CG10_big_fil_rev_8_21_14_0_10_51_16
ACCAAGCACCAGAGCTTCGCTCGGTACGGGGCAGGCAGGGGGAGGGGCAATTTCGTAACTCACAGCAAGGAAGCGAGTGGGCGGGTGTGGATGCCATCTGTGGAAATGTCTTGCTTCAAGAAAGTCTTGTTGTGTTAAAATAAAACAGATGAACTCTCCCACACTTTTTATTGCACTAGTTTCGTTTCTCGGCCTCTTGCTCTCGCTTTACATCGCAAACACAAAACGCATGTCCAAGCCTTTAGTTTGTCCGATTGGTGGACACTGTGACGCCGTCACCCACAGCGACTTTTCTACTTTTCTTGGTATTCCGCTTGAGTATCTTGGTATCGCGTACTACGGCCTCGCTACGCTTGCTTACCTGTGGCTTGGGGTGGCTATGATTTCCGCGCCTGTCGGCCTGCCTTTTTGGGTCTACATCGTAACGGTCCTTGCCTTTTTTTTCTCGCTCTATCTTACATTTATCCAGGGTTTTGTAATTCGCCAATGGTGTACTTGGTG
>PCYI01000006.1:25230-32489 GCA_002774795.1 Candidatus Vogelbacteria bacterium CG10_big_fil_rev_8_21_14_0_10_51_16
TTTTCTTGTAGCAAGTACAAGTACGCTTGACTGGGCATTCCACGTGGGAGAGATTATGCCAATTTTGCAGTTTATTGTTACCCTGGGGCTGATTCTTGGAGTGGGCGGCACCACCATAGTGGATCTTCTTTTCTTTTCTTTTTTAAAAGATTTGAGAATATCGGTTGAGGAGTCCTCTGTGATAAGGACAGTGACACAGGTTGTCTGGGTGGGACTTGCTATTCTTCTTTTTTCGAACTCAATCCTTTACGTGGGTTTTCCAGGCCTTCTGGCCAATTCCGCGCACCGAGCTAGTATATTTGTGCTGGCAATTATTCTTGCGAACGCTGTATTTCTAAATCTACTGGTTGCACCTAATCTTGTAAAGATTTCTTTTAAGAAAACTCGCGAGCGTCGCCCCGGGGAGCTTCGGTTCTTGAGGCGCTTCTCTTTTACTCTTATCGCTGTTTCTTTAGTATCTTGGTACGCGCTTTTCGTTGTATATTTTTTGGGAAATACCTCTGCCTCACTTTCGAGTATCCTTGGTGGATACGGCCTTGCTCTTCTCGGCGTCTTCGCCCTTATGGTGCGGGTCGATAAGGTTCTCATTTATACGGAAGAAGCAAACGAGAAAGAAGCAGTGGCAGACACTACAAAGAGTATTGCTTTGGCTGGCAAGAATAGAAAGAGCGTGCCGAGAGTGAGTAGTCGTGCCCGTCGTACAGTCAAGAAACTGACTTAAAACTTATCCACGAAGATATATTTAGCGAATGTAATCTACTGTATCTCTTGCTACTATTTCCTACGGCAAGGCATCAAGAATGATATTTCGTAGATACGTGGCACGTTCGCTCATAAATTTGTCTGCTGTGTTTTCTAGGTTACCCGCTAGATAGCTTTCGATACTCCCTCCGGTTTCTTTTTGTAAACTAGTATCGATGTGCGCGCTTGTAATGGCAAATAGTTGGCGTTCGCCCGTAGTCTTTGCTTCTGTGATGGTCACCATAATACCAAGGAGCTTTTCGCTAGACGCACGGACCACTGCGCCGCCAGAGGAGCCTCCCTGTGAAAGTACAGTACCGCTTACTTCCACGAGGTCGAGGGCTCCTCGACTTCTGTCTCTGAAGTAGTATCCTTGAGTTATATTGGTAAGTCCGGAAACTTGATGAAGGCTTTTTGATGTTATAACAGAGCCGGTCAGTTCGGCGGGGTAGCCCACCAAGAGCACCTCTTCTTGTCCCTCAAGACTACGAACGTTGGATTCGAGAGGAAGATGCGGAAGATCGTGAGAGAGTGGGATGCCGTTTACGGTCTCCGTGAGGAGGAGGAGCGCGTAGTCATTTTCTCCTGTGCCGGTTGGGTGTGCTTGTTGGACAGAAGTGCGATTTGCTTCCACCCAAGCTCGAGAAATATAGAGTAAGCGGGCGCGATAGGCAGGAGTAGCGGGGGAGCCGGTGCGGACCGTACACTCAATTGAACCCGGGCGCGGGTGGTTTTCTAAAAGAAAGAACTGGGCCACGTGCGCGTTTGTGAGAACGACGCCACGCGGATCTATGACAACTCCGCTACCAGTAGCCGACTGGACTCGGCTCCCGTGAGTGGTAACACAGAGAATGTTTACCGTGGCCGCGCGAGTGCGGGTATTTAGCTCCTCGCTTACGTGTGCGAGCGGGGGAGTGAAAGATGCAACCTTGGTGTTTGCAAAAATGCTGTCCGCCGATGTTGGTGTATCTGTCGAGATGGCGGTGGGAATTTGTAGGGCGAGATTATGAAGGCTGACAGAGGCGTGGGTAAGGGTTTGCTGTATTTGTGGTAACACAAGCGGCCGCAACACCGGAGTCGCGTCTATTTGGGCAACAATACCAAACAGCCCCTGTAGGGTGATGGCAATAGTGGCGAGCATCTGTTGGATGACGGCTAGACTCATGGGGACATTATAGGGATAGTATATAGGGAAGAGTATATAGTATACCCCTACACCAAACATTTTACCTATGGACAAAAGCCGGAGTTTAACCGGTGAAGTAAAAAGCAGTCGAGTATTAGCAAGCGTGTTGGATGCTTTGGTGTGGGGGTATATAGGGACATAAATAGGAAGACGATTGAGGAAGATGTGCCTTTCTGCTAATATGAAAAATCAACGCGGGATTAGTTTAATGCCCGCCAAAAGATTCCATTTTGGCGGGTCTGACGAAGATGGGTTTTAGTAGAGGATATGTAAAAAAGAGAATTAGAGATTATCTGGCGGGATTAGTTTAATGGTAAAATAACAGTTTTCCAAACTGTGGTTGGGAGTTCGATTCTCCCATCCCGCACCCAATACAGAAAATGCTCCTCTTGGGGAGCATTTTCTGTATTGGGTGCGGGATGTCTATAGTGTCTTCAGTTCAGCATCGATGCTTTCAAACTCAGCATCTAGGTTGCCACTTAGTTCGGCATCCATGCTGTTTAGCTCATTGTCCGTGGTTTGGGCAGACTCGGCTACGGTCTGTGTGGAAGGATCGACCTCCTCGGTTGGGCTTATTGCCGGTTTTGTGTACCAATATCCGAGTAAAATGACAATAACGATTACAAGAATTGCTGTGAGTGTATTTGAGCGAGACATGAGGGTGTGGGCTAGGCTTTAGGCGCTAAGCGTTAGGTGATAAGGATTAAGTGATAATGCTAAAATGCTACTGTGTCACTTCGGTGGACGCCTCCGCTTCGACTTCAGCGGCCGAGCGGGGGATTTGAGTGAGAGCGATCGTAGCGTCTCGCACAGCCGTATGGGCGGCGCGCAAGACCTCTTTTGTGGCGCTAAGGTCATTGCGCAACTCTTCGCGGGCGGCGCTAACATCGGCACGCAGAGTGGCTTCGGTGTTTACTGTAAGCACATAAGTGGCTCCCGCTTGAGCTAACACTGCCGCCCTTGCAGAGGTAATGGTCTCTTCGGCCGAGGCGATAGCTAAGAGTGCTGTCGAGACGTCGGTACCAGCTTCGGCGCGAGCATCTGCCCGCGTGCTTACGCGCACCAAGGCCGCGTCTATTTTGTCAAGAATGTTGCCGAAGTTGGTTGTAAGGCGGGAGTTTAGGTTTGTAATTTGCTCTTCTACGCGCAACACCACCTCCTGCTTTCGCTCGTCTTTAATCTTTTCGAGGCGTAGTTTCAACTCAGCGCGATTAGTTTCACGCAAATCTTTAGCTAAGGCGAGTTTTTCTGCCCGAGCGGCCATGGCCGCTTCGCGCTCTGTTTTGCGCTCGGCGACAAACTCCGCTCGTGCCTCGGCGCGCGACATGTCTGCGTTTACACGGATTTCGGCGCGCTTTTCTTGGACACGTACTTGGGTCGCCTCGCGAGCTTCAGCGCGGGACTCTACGTGGATTTCCCCACGACTATCTTGGATGCTTACTTGGACAGCGTCTCGCGCCTCTGCCCGCGTATCGGCACGTGCGTCGATGCGGGCCTCCAGGCGGTCCCCAATCTTAACACGAGCGCCCTCAACAACTATATCCACTTGGGCTCCCGCTGGAAGGGCGAAGAGGGAAAGGAGAAGGGTAATGGTAACTTTTTTGTACATATTTTAGGCTGGGAGCTGTTAACCAATAGTAATTTCAGTATATGGCATGTGGTGGCGGAGTGCAACCGTAGCCATGGAGGGCACAGTTTATGTATATGGGTGCTTGTGATAGTATGACAAGCAGGTATTGCGCACAGTTGATAGTCGGGTGAGGTGCAAAATGGCCACTTATGAAGACTAAACAAAAAGACATTGCGGGAAAATGGGAAAAGACCAAGAAAAGCCTGCGTCCGGCCGGCTCGCGGGCTTGGGTGGAGGTGGACTCCTCTGCCTTGCGGCACAACTACGACACTTTTAGGGATCACCTGGCCTTCTCCGCGCGACGCTTAGGCGCACCGAGGTCGGCTAAACTGATGGCGGTGGTGAAGTCTAATGCCTACGGGCATGGGCTCATTGAATATGCGAGCATCATGGAGCAGTTTGGAGCAGACTGGCTTGGGGTGGACACCGCTGTCGAGGGACTCTTGATCAGACGGGTGCTCAAAAAGATTCCCATTCTCGCCCTCGGCTACACGCTTCCCGAAAAACTGCCGGAAGCGGCCACGCGAAGGATCAGCATTACCGTTTCAAACATCGAGCACTTGAAGATTCTTAAACAACTTAGCGACCAGGTCGCTAAGTTGCGCGTGCATATTAAGGTGGATACCGGCATGCACCGACAGGGTTTCCTACCGGAGGAGATTCCCGCCGCGCTTAAGTTTTTCAAACAAAACTTGCCGCAGGTGATAATTGAAGGAGTGTATACCCACTTTGCGGCGGCCAAAAATCCGGTCATGCGTGATTCGGTCGAAAAGCAGTTTCGTGAGTTCGAGAAAGTGCTCAAGGTGTTTGAGGAGCAAAAGCTAAAAGTCATCCGCCATGCGTGCAATAGCGGGGCCACCCTTATTTACCCGGAGGCCCATCTCGATATGGTGCGCGTGGGCATCGCCCTCTACGGCCTCTGGCCGGAAGAGGCGACCAAGCGGGCATTACAAAAAAGGTGTCAGGAACCTTTTGCGCACAGCGCCCTTCGGGTCTCCAGACAAAAGGTTCCTGACACTTTTTTTGCCCTACGGCCAGCGCTCTCTTGGAAGACTGTTGTTGGGGAGGTGAAGAGGATTTCGGAGCGGGGGTGTGTCGGCTATGACTTGACGGAGGCTATTCCGGCGGGGACGAGAATTGCCATCTGCCCGGTCGGCTACTGGCATGGACTTTTTCGGGCGCACTCGTCTGTGCTCGATGTGCTCATCCGTGGCAAGCGGGCAAAACTGCTCGGCCGTGTCTCCATGGACATGAGTATTTTCGACGTTTCAGATATTAAAAATGTGCGGATTGGCGACGAGGTGACCATTATTGGCGCTGATGGCGCAGAAACAATCTCCGCAGAAGAAGTGGCGGCTCTCGCCGGCACCTCAAACTACGAACTGGTAACGCGCATTAACCCCTATACCAAGCGGGTGTACTGTTGAAGCGCAGTAAAGTATTAGACCACATATCTCCCAAAACAAAGGTTCCTGACACCTTTTTCTCTTCACCTTTTTCTCTTTTTCTATATTAAGGACGATAGGGGCGGCGGGTTTGATTGTTTTGTACGTGGGTGTGCGGGCCGGAGGCATTGGGGTTACTCGTTTCGTGGATCACCTCAAAGCCGTTGAACACATAGACCTTGCCATAGCTGCTCGGATGCACTTGGGCTATGCCATTCGCGGCGCTTGTACGCAGGTAGTTCATGATAGGGGCTTCTGCTCCCGTGGCTGGGTCTCGAGAACGAACGTCAAAGTTTATCCCCCCGGGAAGATGCGATGTGTGCCTATGGGTGGTGGGGACTCCGGCTGTAACGACAACCTCACAGTTGCAGGCGGCGGCCATGGCGGCCATGCGGTCCATGGATGCCGGAGCAAGATCTCTGATGTTCACCGAGCTGCTTTTCAGTACGACACGCGCGGCATTCCCAGCCGCCTGTTGTTCCCGATTGAAATTGTCCAGACGCTCTTGATTCGTAGAGCCACCGGTCACAACAACGGGCGGCGGGGTTTTGTCGGTGTCGGGAGAAAGGTCGTCGCCGCCGTCCCCGTCTCCTCGCGATGAAGGAAGGCGGTCGGCAGTATTCCCTAGGCCGGACGAGCCGAGAGCGAGGTTGGTGTTGCCTTTACCATCATCACAGCCGCAAGTGTTGGTCTCCTTGTCCCAGATGGCATTGTTGCCCGCCTTGCAGGCGAGCCAGAGACAGGCGTAGAGCGGAGACTTGCCGGCGGCAAAGGTGGCTGACTCTTCGCATCTGTTTTCTGTCATGCCGCCCGCGCCAGTAGCGCGTTTCCCGCAATCTTTTACCGGGATCGGCCTATCTCGGTCTTCGTTCCAGCGATAACCGCTGTTGCAAGTTTCGACTTTATTGTATTGACTCGACCGACCCGCGCTACTCATATGCTTATAGCACACATTCTCGGCAGAACGATCCACCCATGCGCCGATATCTGCTGGGTAGGCTCCGGCGCCGCCGGAGGGGAGAGGAAAAGAGGGACCGCCGGCAAAGCCTCCGCCGGCGCTACTTCCTGACACTGGCGTATCATAAGGTATGACTGCTCCACTCACGGGGCCGATTGGCGCATTCTGGTCGGAGACGATGGCGTAGCTCAATGTATGATTGCCACCGCCCATGCGTTGCTCTAGCCCTGGGGACATGTCGATACCCTTCCCCGTCCATGACCCTGGCCCCGCGTCTACTTTGATAACGATTTCTTGGTAACCGGTGACGTCGTCAGTGACAATCAGTCTGGTGCCCGGGGGGACACTACTGTCCGGTATTGCCACATAGGGAGCTTGTGGGTTGAGGCGCCCAATAGCTCCCGGTCGCAAGCCTCTGGCAAAGAGCGCCTGCACTCGCGCGTCGCTGTCCGGCAGGCGAAACTCCGGCGGGAGAGCGTTGAATTGGTCCCAACTCATGGCGAGCCCAGACCCTCCCTGGGCGATGATCTCTTGTACGGTGCCTACTCCCGGCACAGTCTCGGTAAGCGCATAGGTGTCTGTTGGCCCCCCGAAGTTTGAGCCGCGCACGCCGGCATTTGCACGCGTGATTTGCATGCTTCCGAGCCCATTAACTCCGGTCAGTGGCTCATTTGCTGTTCTGGCACGCAGGAAAAATTGCTCTGTGGAGAGGTCTGTCTTATTGTTGTCTGTCTCTGCGATGGAGGCAAAGGGGGTCGTTAGGGGAGTGAAGATGCTCTTAAAAATGGTCGGCGAACTGTCAGAGAAACTCTTTTTGTTTTCGGAAAAAGTCTTAGGGACACTTTCGTCTTTTGATGGGGTCGGGGTCGGGCGCTCCGTGCCGATGGATGAAGGCTCGGGAGCCTGTTTCGCGGGGGCGTTATCCCAGGAAATACGCAGGAAGCGCGAGAGGGCGCTTGGAGGGGGAGTTTCCCGTGAAGAAGAAATTGGTGACGGTAGTCCTACGCGACGTTCAACCTGCGCCGGACTGCTTACCTCTGAAGCGCGAGGGAAGGCGGAAGAGACACCTACTGCGGCAAGAAGACCAATAAGGAGAGTGGCGACGAGGGGCATGGGGATAGTATACCCCCACATCAAACTTTTAACCTATGGACAATTGCTGGAGTTTGGCTGGCCTAGCAAAGAGCGATTGGACAGTATTAAGCCTGTGAGTTACGAAATTCGGATTTGTTCCCTCCCTTGGCCAGGGGTATGCCCCCTCCCCTGCCTGAGGGGAGGGCTGGGGTGGGGTGGGAGGGG
>PCYI01000006.1:32513-37216 GCA_002774795.1 Candidatus Vogelbacteria bacterium CG10_big_fil_rev_8_21_14_0_10_51_16
GCGCTCCGGTCTTGCGAAGCTGTGCACTGCTCGCTTCTCACCCCCTGGCCAGGGGGAGGGGCAATTTCGTAACTCACAGTTTAGGAAGTGCTGACACCTTCGCTGTGTCCGGTTTCCGGCTCGTCCTGGATTTTGTGTCACGTAAAAACCCCCGCGGGCGGGGGTTTTTACGAAGTGTTACGAAACGTTCTTCTTGAACAGTTCCTAAAGCCTAGTGCCTAGCGCCTAGTTATTTCACCGCATCCTTGAGGGCTTTTGCGGGACGGAACTTGGGGACACGCATGGCGGGAACCTGGATGGCCTCACCGGTACGCGGATTTCTGGCGGCACGGGCGGCACGAGTCTTTGTGGAGAAAATCCCCAGGCCGGCAATAGACACTTCCTCTCCCTTTTTGAGACAAGACACAATCGCGCCAAAGAGAGACTCTACGGCCTGCTCCGCCGACACCTTGGTGCCTCCGAGGACCCCATGCACAACTTCAATAAGATCTGCTTTATTCATTATATGAGATTATTGGCTGGTAATAGCTCGACCAGGGGACCAAAAAGTCAACTGGAGACAGTATAGCCGAGGGGTCGAAGCACCGCAATGGGGCTGTGGACAAGTGGGGGCATTTAGAACAGGGGGTAGGCCACAGGGCGTAGGGCGTAGGAGGCTACACAAAGAACAGGGCGTAGGGCGCAGAGAATGAAATGCCGCATGATTCATGGATTGGAATAAATCACTACGCCCTACGCCCTATGGCCTGCCCCCTTATCTCGCAAACTCGATACTGCGGAGCTCGCGGATGACGTTTACCTTTATTTCTCCCGGGTACTTAAGTTCGGACTCAATGCGATTGGCAATCTCACGGGCCATTTTTAGGGCCTCAAGGTCTGTCACCTCTTTCGGAGACACAAAAATGCGCACTTCGCGACCAGCCTGTATCGCATAAGACTTATCTACGCCCGGGAAAGAGTTGGCGATACCTTCCAGGTCCTGAAGGCGCTTCAGGTAGTTTTCCACCGAGTCGCGGCGCGCTCCTGGCCGACCGGCGGAGATGGCGTCAGCTGTTTGGACGATGATAGACTCAAGGGTTTCGTAGGGGTACTCTTCGTGGTGAGACTGCATGGCCTTGATGACACGCTCATCTACACCCAACTTCTGCAAGATGCGTCGACCGATTTCTACGTGTGTGCCGACCACTTCATGGTCTACCGCTTTGCCGATGTCGTGTAAGAGGGCTCCTGCTCTCGCGATAGCTACGTCCGCCCCCAGCTCTTCGGCGAGGACGGCCGAGATGTGTGTCATTTCTACAGAGTGTTGGAGGACATTCTGGCCGTAGCTGGTACGGAAATAGAGCCGACCCAAAATAAGCACCAAGCGCGGATCCAGATTGAAGACACCACATTCGAAGGCGGCGGCTTCCCCCTTCTCTTTTATAATCTTTGCCACCTCCGCCTTGGCTTTCTCTACCTGCTCTTCGATCTTTGCCGGTTGAATACGGCCATCGGCAATGAGGCTTTCAAGCGCGCGTTTGGCGATGTGGCGACGGACGGGGTCGAATGACGATATGACTATCGAGCCGGGAGTGTCGTCGATGATAAGGTCCACGCCGGCCGATCGCTCGAAGGCTCGAATGTTGCGCCCTTCTTTACCGATAATTTTACCCTTAATCTCGTCTGAGGAAATCTGCACCGAGGTGGTCATAAAGTCGGAGGCCGTCGAGGCGGCCAGACGTTGGACGGCCGTGGTGAGGATATCCTTAGCGCGACGGTCGAGGCGTTCTGCCGATTCACGTTCAAGTTTAGCCATTCTTTGAAGCAAACCCTCTTCGCTTTGTTTTTCTATCTTGGCAACAAGGCTTTCCTTCGCTTCCGCTTCCGATAGTTTGGCGATCGCTTCCAGCTTTGTCTGGTGCTCATTTTCGAGCCCCTGGAGGTGGTCTTTCACCATTCTCACGTCTGCGATTTTCTCTTTCAGTTGCTCTGAGTCTCGGTCGAGGTCAAGCTGGCGCTTATCGAGTAGCTCGTCTTTTTTAAGGAGTCTGTCCTCAAGTTTTTTGAGTTGAACCTCCCGGTCTTTAACTAGATTTTTGTGCTCGTCTGAAAGCTGAAGTGATTTCTTTTCTGCCTCGGCTACAATGCGTTGGGCTTCTGTTTTTGCATCTAGGAGTGTTTGTTTGATGACGAGCTCCATCGACGTCTTCTTGCTCATCGAAATGGCCCACCTGATCAGGTAGCCGAGAACCAAGCCCGCAACACCCGAGAGGGCGGCAAGGATAAATACTGATTGTAGGGACATAGGCGATGCGCCTATGGGTGCGAAAAGAGGCTATGGACGGGCTTCACAAAGAGATAAAAGACGTGCTGGTCGATTAGAATATAGAGACGAAAGGCGTCGTACGTCGATTGAGCTTCTGGAAGCACGGGATGGCGCTCATAACCCAAAGATAACCCGTAGGCAGTATAAAGTTAGGGGTGCTAATGTCTCGTTTCTGCCTCGTCCTCTCGGGCGTAACAGAATGCGGAAATTTAAGGTTTTTTCGTTGAACATCCAAGATAGATATCCGACGACAAGCCTATTTAGGAAACAAGAACGAGATGGCTCATATTAGCACATGGTCGACTGGATGCCAAATCTGATACATCATCAGCCACGCTATTCATATCATCTCATATCATCCACACCATCCACGTCGCGAGTTTTTTGGAATGGGGTATACTGGAGTTAAATATGGCAAGCGACGTTAATAACAACAAGGCTACATTGGCGGAGCAGTTGGAGGACCCCACCTTCAGCCCAGAGCAGAAACCCGCCCTCGGTTCCTCTGGCGAGCGGGCGGGGTTGCGCACGACTATGCGGGAGCTGGTCGCGCGTAATCGTTCAGATGAGGATGATATGAACGAAGCGATGTGGATGGAGTCGGTGCGGCACGACCCGAAAGTCCGGCAGGCACTTGAGGCGCGAGAGCTAAGGGCGGAGAGCCGCCGCCATCTAGAGCGGATGGAGGAGGCTGACCGCGAGGTGCGCGAGGCGTTCGGGCGGGCGGAGCCAGTCGAGACCATGCCCGTGCCCAAAGCAGAGGGGGAGAGGGTACCCTTACCACCCGAGATTGAGTATGTGGTGGAGTATCTCACGTACCATCTTGAGCAAATTCCAGAGTCACAAACCACCGCGCTTGTGAAGGCAATTCTTTTGAAATGGATTAGCGACTTGGCCAATAGCAGTAGTGTGGATCGTGACTTGGCCACACGTCTGCGCCTTGACCCGGCGGAACGATTCTTGGTCCGCCCCGCTCTGGATGTTCTGGCCGGGGCCATCGAAATGGAGCTGACGCCCATCTCGGTCGCCGCCAAAGATTATCGCGAAACGATAGCTGAAGCGGAGGGGAACGGCGGGTTTTTAAGAAGATTAAGGAGAAAGCTCAAGGTTTTTACTCCGGGGGAGGAGGCCACCGCCACCATACGGCGCGTGCGTGAGGCCATTGCCCGCCTACGGGCTCTCAATGACGAGCTTGACCGCGAGCAGGCGGCTCTCGAGCAAGTCAAAAAAGAGAAGGCGGTGACGGTGCGCACGGCCCAAGAAGAGGCCGGTCGTATCGCCACGGCGGCGGACCGAGAGGCGATGGCCATGACGGCCGCCGCCCAAGCGGAGGCGAGCAAGATCCTTGCTGAAGCGCAAGAGCGGCAGATGGCCATCGGCGCCGAGCTCCTCGCTGAGCAGAACCAAGCGCGAGCCACTATTGCTCGCGAGCGAGAGGTGGCCACACGGGAAATCCGCAACGAGCTTGCCGGCCTTGAACAACGCAGAGTCGAAACGGAACGCGAGGTTACTGTGCTTCAAGGGCGCCGCGCCGAGGAGCGGCGGAAACTGGACGAGCTTGCGGCCGTTGTCATTCGGATGGAGAAAAACAAACCCCTCGCCGCCGACCTTCTTAAGAAACTGGAGGCGGATGAGCGCGAGCGCGAGGCAGGGCACTTGCGGGAGATTATCACTCACCACTTGGCAAATATAGAAAAGAGAGACGAGCGATTTATCAGGAGTTCGCGGCCATGGAAAGAAGTCCTTGGTACCAACCACTTTAGGGTGGACAGAGAGATCTGTTCTCTGCTGGCCAAGTTCGCCAGAGTTGCCTCGCCGGATATTCTGTCTTTCTGTCTTGAGCGTTGGGCCGCGCGGGAGGATAGCGGCATTGCGTACATAAAAACTACAACGACAGGCGATGAATCTAACTTCGAAGACTTAAGGAATGTCTATCAATCACACATGGGAGCAATCGTCGAAGAGGTGGCAGAGGTGGCCGATAGCAATGGAATAGCCCTGCCACTCCCCAGGATTCTTTGCAAGGCCCCAATTGGGCAACCCCGCGAGGAAATCGTCGCTTACTTCACCCGCGCATCCGAGGAGCTGGGCAAGTTTGCTGACTACCTGCGCGATGAAGAAGCAAAACAAAAAGAAGCGGAGCTAAAAGCCGAGTTGGAGCTAGCTGGTGAGGCAAATATAGAAAGACCAAGAATTGTTGGGATGATTGTGCGAACTCTGGCGGACTGCCTACGGAAAGGCGCGGACAAGAACGATATCGCCCGTGGACTCGCCGGAGTCGGCACCCCCGAAGCCATGGAGATGCGCAGAGAGCTTATCAAAGACGGCGCGAACAAGAACGATATCGCCCGTGGACTCGCCGGAGTCGGCACCCCCGAAGCCATGGAGATGCGCAGAG
>PCYI01000006.1:37238-38264 GCA_002774795.1 Candidatus Vogelbacteria bacterium CG10_big_fil_rev_8_21_14_0_10_51_16
GAACATCTTTCCGACCCGACATTGAGCGCAAGAAGTTTCTCTACTGATTATGTCTATATAGATGCAGTCGTCTGTCGATATGGATTTGAGGGCAATCAAGACACAGAGGAGCCGAAGCAAGAAGGAGAGGCGGACGAAAGCCATGAGCGCGGACAGAGTGCGGACGAAACGCAAACCGGAGTTGAGGCGGGGGAACAGCTTAAAGGGCGGGACCCGTTGGAGTTCATTCAAGATATGATGGTGTATCTTGGCGATAGTAACTCGGTGCCTAGAAAAGTTAAGTGGACGCTTGCGGCAAACGGGCGTGAGTTCATAAATATGTATGTTCCCGCTTCCATCATTCCTGACGAATACATAGACACCAGATTAAATGTTGTCGACCTCGAGGCACTGGCGCTACAGGGTAATACATGCGAGGTTGCTACGGGCGGTTATCCCTACGAGCCATTGTGGGGTCGGTTGGGCGGGAAGAAGGTCATTTCCGTCCGCACCGACGGTAACTGGTACTTGGAGGTGGTGGACAGTCGCGGACAAGACGCGGACAAAACACCGACTGACGCGGACAAGGGTAGACCGCAGGAGTTTGTGGACCTTACCGGCGTAAAGGTGGTCAGTAACGGGCACGACTCCCTCGACCATTACCGCCGTGGCCAAATGGTGCGAAAGAAACCGGGTGGGGGCGATTTTTACAGCCGCAGTTTTCCTAGAAAAGCACAGTTGAGGATAGTTGGTTTTACCGACGACGCCCGCGTCATTATCCGAGTAGAAAATGAGAGGGTGGTCGGCTCAGTGGCCGCCGAGATCTTCCCGAAATACTTTGAGGTGGTGGAGCCGACGGACAAGGGCGAATAAATGCGAGCCGAATAAGTTTGTGGAGGCGGAAAGTGCTTTGGGTTACGAGACTCGTTCTTTCCCCTATAGGGGGAGGGTTAGGGTGGGGTAGTGGTTGAGCCACGTATCACCAATCTACCCCCTCCGAACCAGACAGTCCGAAAACAGGCCCGGAAGCCTTGCTTCCCAGTGCAT
>PCYI01000006.1:38274-46870 GCA_002774795.1 Candidatus Vogelbacteria bacterium CG10_big_fil_rev_8_21_14_0_10_51_16
CTGTGCACGGCTCGCTTCTCACCTCCTGGCCCCCAAGCACCAGAGCTTCGCTCGGTACGGGGCAGGCAGGGGGAGGGGCAATTTCGTAATTCACAATACCTGCTCATCACCCCTCAGGCGGGGGAGGGAAGAAATGCGAGTTTCGTCACTCACAGTCTAGGGTACTTTACAGATATGATGCAAAAGTGTATAGTAGCATTATGAAGTACCTTAAAAGAGCATTGGAGGAGAAAATAAGGTTACACATCAATGATGATAAGGTGATAGTTCTTACAGGTATGCGTCGTGTGGGCAAAAGCACTTTATTACGACAGATTGCGTCGGGGCTTTCAAATATGGCTTGGTTTGACTTTGACAATCCGCTTGACGTGAGACTGTTTACCGATATTGACTATAATGACATCTACGAACGGATATTGGTGCACGGCAAACTGGACAAAAGCCGACGTTTGCATATATTTGTTGACGAAGCTCAAATGCATCCGGAAGTGAGTAAGGTGGCAAAGTATCTGCACGACCATTATGATGTCAAATTTTTCTTGACGGGCTCCGCCAGTTACTACCTTAAGAATCTTTTCCCCGAGAGCTTGGCCGGTCGCAAAGTTTTGCTGGAGCTCTTCCCTCTGTCCTTCTCTGAATTTGTAGAGTTTAAAGGAGGAGATACGGAACTTCTGGCCGACCTGCGCTTGAAGGAGAGCGTGCATCTCCTTGAATTTGAGAAATACGATTCGCTCTATGATGAGTATCTGCGCTGGGGGGGTTTCCCGGAAATCGTATTAGCGACGAGCGAGGTGACGAAGCGAGAACTTGCCAAAGATATATTTTCCTCATACTATCAAAAAGAGGTGGTACAACTTGGCGGATGGCATAAACAGGATGCTTTTCGTGACCTTATGGTACTGCTGGCCACTCGTGTCGGCTCACAGCTTGACCTCACAAAAATTTCCCAAGAGCTGGGGGTTACGAGACCGACTCTTACAAATTACATCTCTTTTCTTGAGGCGACCTACTTTATCTCTCTGCTTGGCAAATATTCCGGAAGTGTGGATAGGACCATTGCCGGCTCCAAGAAAGTGTACCTGTGCGACAACGGTATCTTGCGAGTGGTCGCCGAGACAGATTCCAGTACCCAACTGGAGAACAGCATCTATCATCAGCTTGCCCACTTCCGCGCAGGCCAGGTGCACTACTATAGAAATCAAAATGGCAAGGAGCTGGACTTTGTCGTTGATGGCAAGGTTGGTTATGAGGTAAAGAGTACCGCCACTTCCGCATATGTGGCGGAGGCGAAGCGACTTGCCAGAGGTGCCGGCTTGAAAGAAAGCATCGTAGTGTCAAAGAATTATACGGAGGAAGGAGGTGGCGTCCACTTCGCCCAATTCATATAACTCCACACTTGGAGGCTTAATGTTTACCGTACCTTCGGTACAATAACTTCGTCCACCAGACCGTACCCCGTAAAGCTCTCCGCCGATTGGCGGAGAGCCATGGGGTTACTTGACTACGGTGGATGGGATGGAGTCTGTGGTTCGCCCTACTTTGCTTTTGGTACAATAACTTCGTCTACGAGACCGTACTTTTTGGCTTCGTCAGCCGTCATAAAGTAGTCGCGCTCGGTGTCAGCGGAAACCTTTTCGAGTTTTTGGCCGGTGTATTTGGCGAGCAGTTTGTTCATATTCTGTTTGAGGCGAATCATCCAGCGGGCGCGAATCTCGACATCAGTGGCTTGGCCCTCGGCGCCTCCAAGAAGCTGGTGAATCATAATCTCTGAGTTTGGCAGGGCGAAACGCTTGCCTTTCTTGCCAGCGGCCAGTAGAAAAGCGCCCATGGAGGCGGCCATGCCCGCGCAAATAGTGGAAACGTCCGGTTTGATGTGCTGTATGACATCGTGGATAGCCATGCCGGCCGTGACACTTCCGCCGGGGGAGTTGATATACATAATGATATCCTTCTTGGGGTCTTCAGACTCGAGAAAAAGCATCTGGGCGATGGCAATGTTGGCCACGTTGTCGTCGATAGTGTCGGCCACGAAAATAATACGGTCTTTAAGCAGGCGCGAGTAGATGTCGTAGGCGCGCTCGCCGAAGGCGGACTTTTCGATGACGGTGGGGATGAGGTAGTTTTTGAGTGGTGTGCGAGACATATATTTGATGTTAGCTAAATGTGACATAGTATAGCACTAAAAGAGCGTGGGGCGTACGCGGGCCACGGGCCGCAGGGCGTACACAGGCCGCAGGGTGTAGGGCGCAGGGCGTAGGGCGTAGAATTCACTATACCCTATGCCCTATACCCTAATGCATGCCCTGTTTTCAAAAGCTCTCCAGTTTTTTAAGGACCGCTTCTTTGGTCATCTGCTCTGCCAAATAACGACTAGCGCCATCTTTGTTTGCCTCTGGGTAGAGAGCAAGGAGCTTTGCCACTTCGGCTTCCAGTTCTTCTCCCAGTACAGATACCTTTTCTTTGATGCCGACCTCGCGTAGGGCCAGCTCGGCCGTGACACGTTTGCGGGCGTTCTCCTTCCATTCGACGCGCAGTTTTTCCTCTGAGGTTTTGCTTGCCTTAAGGTAAGCCTCTTTTTCGATGCCGTATCGCTTGGCCTCGGCATAAGTTTCCGCGAGCATTCGTTCGAGTTCGTTTTCTATTAAAACTTCAGGAATATCGACAGCGACAGCCGAGACCAGGGCTTCGATAATGCCGTGGCGAACGGCCTGAGCGCGGGCCTGCTTTTTTTCCTGCGTCATATTTTCACGGAGCTTCGCCTTTAGGTCTGCCAGGTCTTTGAACTGTCCGAGTGACTGGGCGAACGCGTCATCTATTGCGGGCAGGTTTTTTTGTCCTTCTTCATCTTTGGCGACCGTTTTTTTCTTTTCGGCCTCTGCGCTGTCTGGCTTATTTCTTTCACTCTCCTCCTCTTTTGCCGTCTGCATTGCTTGAAGCTCTTTAAGGGCAGACTCTATCTCCTTCTCGCTTACTTCTAAAGACATGGCTTCACCTTTCTTCTTGCCCTCGCGAGCAAGCTCTTTATATTCGCCGAGCGATACTTCGGGCAAAACGGAAACCGTGAGCACAAAACCAAGAGGGTTATCTTTGGCGACCTTCGTAATTTGCACTTCAGGGCGTCCGACTACGTCGAGCGAGTGAGCCTCAACGATTTGGGGATAGGCATCGCCAAGAGCCTCATTAGCCATTTCCTCGAGAATAGCCATCTCTCCAACTCGCTCACATAGCACAGACTCCGGAATATGGCCCGGTCGAAAGCCGTCGAGCTTAACCGTCTCGTTTAACTGTTTAAGGGCCTTGGGGCGATATTTGGTAAAGGTGGCCGCGTCTATTTCGCCGGTTATTTTAATGCGCGAGCCCGCTATCTTTTCGAGAGTTGTTTTTGGTAGTGGCATGGAGTGTAATTAGGCAGGTGGGCAGGTAGTAGGTAGTAGATGGCAATGTGAAATTGAGACTGCAGAAAAAGAGTTTTTCTACGGTCTCAAAATATCTCAAATGAACAATATTGCTACACTCTACGAAGGCATTCACCGGGTGGCCTGGTCTAGTTTTCAGACGGTCTGTGTTTCCGGACGGTCATTAATCGTACGAGTTTTGTAACTCAAGACGAAGTAGGATTTAGTGCGCCGCTTGGCCGAGCCCAAAGGGCGGCATGCCCAATATGCGGACGGCGTCCTCTTCGGAAAGCACTTCCTTGTCTTCCAGTGTGTGGACCAGTTCGACAAACTTCTTGTCTTCTTTGTGGACGAGCTCGGTAATGTCGCCACGGAGTTCCCCGACCCTCTCATCGAGATAAATTTTTGTAACCATGTTGCGTTTCAGGTATGCGACGTCCTCCTCAAGTGATTCGAAGCGCTTGTCGTGGCCACTCAAGCGTCCATCTATCCCATCGAAACGTGCGTCTATCCCATCGAAACGTTCCTCTACGCGGGTGGCAAATTTACTCACCGCATTGAGTACGTCTTGCGTGGTTGGCTCAACGTTGGTTTTTTTAGTAGCACGTTTCATGTTTGTGAGTATAACACATCCAAGTTTACTTTATGGTGACGAGGGCGTACACTGCAGACAACAATATGGACGCAAAAAACTCTTATCCTCTTGGGCCAAGAATCGCGATTACTCTCATTATTATTCTGCTTATTTTTGGTGGCTCGTATGCTCTCAAGCAGGGTCTAGAGCGCACCCACACGCCCCCGCAGGAAGCCTCAACCACCACCATTATAACAAGACTCGGCACTACGACAATTTTCGGCGATTCTCCGGGAGGTTTTGGCACGACCACGACGAATAACTAGGCAGTAGGCAGTAGGCAGTAAGAAGTAAGAAGTAAGAAGTAGTGATTGTGTGGTCAATTGTTAGTTGTCAAATGTCAATTGAGCATATAGTGCGTCCGCGCACTATATGCCTCCTTCCGTCTTCTCATTCTCAGCAGGCGCGCTTTCGCTCAAGGCGCTCTCTTCGCTCTTGCCACTCTCGTTCTTTTCTGTCTTCTCGGGTGTTTCTTCTACGATTTCCGGAGCGGCACTCTCCACCATAACCCCTTCTTCATCCACTGCCGGGGCCACGATGTCTATTTTCCAGCCGGTGAGCTTGGCCGCTAAGCGCACGTTCTGGCCACCCTTGCCGATGGCGAGAGAGAACTGGTCGGAGTCCACAGTCACTTTGGCTGTGTGCGTGGCCTCATCAAGCTCGATACGGTTGATACGAGCAGGGGAGAGACTGTTGGTGATGAATAGTTCTTGGTCTTCGGCCCACTCTATAATGTCAATCTTCTCGCCACCAAGCTCGGTGATCACGGTA
This sequence comes from Candidatus Vogelbacteria bacterium CG10_big_fil_rev_8_21_14_0_10_51_16, assembly GCA_002774795.1. GTDB lineage: Bacteria > Patescibacteriota > Minisyncoccia > Phycocordibacterales > JACRKE01 > 1-14-0-10-51-16. The sequence goes on from PCYI01000006.1 coordinate 43,075, forward strand.
GAAACACGGATGCCGCGTTGGCCGACACAAGCCCCGATAGGGTCAACGCTACTGTCTTTTGAGTAGACGGCGATTTTTGCTCGAGAACCCGGCTCACGGGCAATACTTTGTATTACGACGGTCCCCGAGCTGATTTCCGGGGCTTCGATGGCGAAGAGTTTAGCAATGAACTGTGGGTGGGCCCGAGAAAGGCGCAGGTTGACACCTCGATGACCTTCCTCGACCTGATAGAGATACGCGCGGAGTCGTTCACCTTGACGAAATCTTTCTGTGGGAAGCTGTTCCTCGCGCGGGATAATGCCGACTGCTTTACCGAGGTCTACAAAGATGGTACCACGCTCTATGGACTGCACCGTACCAGAGACGATACCACCTTCTTCCTTGGCATATTGGCTAAGCACAGAGGCACGCTCTGCCTCTCTTATTTTTTGGATGATTACCTGCTTGGCCGCTTGCGCGGCAATGCGGCCGAAATCGTCTTGTTCATCGAGGGGGAAGGTAATCTCGTCGAGCACTTGGGCGTCGGCTCGGATCTTGCGGGCGTCCTCAAGCATGATGTGCTTCTCCTCATTGAATACCTCCTTGCGCTCCTCCTCGCTCGCTTCGCTCGCCGCGGATTGACGCGGAATTGTCGCGGATTGACGCGGACGAGGGCCATCTGTGGCAGACGGGGTAACGTCTTCGTCCTCTGGGTCGCGCAAGACCGACTCATCCACCACTTTTTTCACCTGCCAGAAGTTGGTGGTGCCGGTGTTGATATCAAACTTGGCACGGATAATCTGTCCTCGTTCGGCGTACTCTTTTTTGTAAGCGGCGGCGAGGGCAAGCTCGATGGCTTCGAGCACCTTTTCTTTAGCGATACCCTTCTCTTCTTCAAGCTGGGTAAGGGCAGACTGGAGAACTTTTAGGTCAAGCATGATGTTTCTAGGCTTTAGGCTTTAGGCTCTAGGCTTTAGCAATACTGTGAGTTACGAAACTCGCATTTATTCCCTCCCCTGGCCAGGGGAGGGTTAGGGTGGGGTAGTGGTTAGGCCACATAACACCAACCTACCCCCTCCCAACCTCCCCCTGGCCAGAGGGAGGAGGAGTTTCGTAACTCAAAGCAATACAAAAAGAAATCTGAGTTTCCTAGTGCCTGTTTAATAAAAACCCCCACTCTCTCGAGCGGGTTCCGATACTCCTATCATACTCTATCCACAGGTTTCTTGTCAATGTCAGACTATTTGTACGCTATAATGAAAGGATGGAGCAGGAAACTCATTCTAATAAAGAGTTGGTTTTTTCGGTTACCCCGTCTGGTGTGGTAAGCCACCCATACCGTCTCGTGTTTGCTTGGGTCGGGGTATTAGTTCTGGTTGGTGTGGGTTTTTGGTACTTCACTCTGTTTGATGGAAACTCTCCATTCGCGCGTAAGGCGACTCCCGACATGGTTATAAATACCGACGGCTCCCCGCTTAACGCAGAGGAGATGGCGGCCATAATGCGCGCAAGCTCGGCCAAGCCAGACACTCCGCCGGCCCTCTCAAGGCAGGAGCTTGAGCAGATTGTCTTTGCTAGTAGCGTTGAGGCGAATGCCCCGCCTGCGCTTTCGGAAGCAGAGGCCTTGAAGATTATAAAAGCATCGTCATTGTGATGCTACTGACCTTTCCAAACCAGCTTAACGAAAAACACGCCTCATTCGTCCCTCGCTTGGCTTTCCCGAAAAATATCTTTCACCGTACATACAGTACGGCTCAAGCTATTTTCCGCTCCAAGCCGGCGCGAGAAACAAATGATATCGTGTTTGTTCTTGTTAAACTGATTCGGAAAGGTCAGTAGAAAGTTAGTGGAGAATGGAAACCTGCCTGCCGGCAGGCAGGTTTCCATTTCAATTTCTTTTTCATGCAACTTGACCTTGAACATTTAAAAAAGTTTATTCTTGACTCTGGCTTGGTGTCGGCGGAGGATATGGAGCTGGCCGAAAAAGAGGTGGTCGAGCATGGGCGGACATTGGGTGACGCTCTTATCTCGGCCGGTACAATTTCTGAGAACGACTTTCGCCGCATGGAGGCCTATGTGCTCGGTATTCCTTTTGTGAGTCTATTAAACCAACCCATCGACCCACAGACGCTCGCCATTATTCCGGAGCCGATTGCTCGTAAGCACAATATTGTCGCCTATAAAAAACGCGGTGAGGAGGAGCTCGAGGTGGCCATGCTAGACCCACAAGACCTGGGGGCCATTCAATTTATTGGCAAAAAGACCGGCTTGCGCATTTTGTCTCGCCTTACCGATGTAGACTCGATTAGGAGCGCGCTTGTGGCTTATCAGAAAAGTCTCAAATCCGAGTTCGGAGATATTATAGCCACCGAGGCGAAAAATATTGATAATCGCGAGAGCAGTGGACGTTCAGAGTCTGAAATCGAGGCGCTTGCTTCGAATATAAAAGGAGGCGCAACCGACGAAGAGCTAAAGAAGCTGGCGGAGGATATTCCGGTGGTGCGCATTGTGGACGCTCTTTTGGAGCACGCGATTGTGCAAGGAGCGTCTGATATTCATGTCGAGCCATTTGAGGAGAAGCTCTATATACGCTATCGGGTCGACGGCATTTTGCACGACGCCATGCTTCTTCCTATGGCGGCCGCATCGGGAATTGTGGCCCGCATAAAAGTGCTCTCGCGTCTGCGTCTTGACGAGAAGCGCTTACCCCAAGATGGTCGTTTTAAGATTAGTCGCGAAGATGGGGCGAACGTCTCTTTCCGCGTCTCTCTTCTGCCTACCTATTTCGGAGAAAAAGTGGTCATGCGTCTTTTGCCGGATGCCGCTCACGGTTTTACCCTGGAGACACTCGGTTTTCATGGAACCGGGTTAGAGCAGATTCACGACGGCATGCAAAAGACCACGGGTATTATTCTTGCCACGGGGCCGACTGGGAGCGGAAAGACCACCACGCTCTACACGATGATAGACATCTTGAACACCCCCGACGTCAATATTTCGACCATCGAAGACCCTATAGAGTATCAGATGGCGCGAGTGAATCAGACCCAGGTAAAGCCGGAGATCGGCCTTACCTTCGCTCAAGGTTTACGGGCTCTCATGCGTCAAGACCCCGATATCATTATGGTGGGAGAGATTCGCGACAAAGAGACGGCTTCACTCGCTATTAACGCGGCTTTGACTGGCCATCTTGTGCTTTCCACTTTGCACACCAACTCGGCCGCCGGGGCCATTCCGCGCATGATTGATATGGGAGTGGAGTCATTCCTGCTCACTTCGACCCTAGACGTGGTCATCGCCCAACGCTTGGTGCGCAAGCTTCACAAATCAAGCGAATCGGCGCCCCTTTCGACGGCAGAGCTAGAGAAGCTCGCCAAGGTGGTGGACCTAGATCGACTCCTCACTCTCTTGCTTGAGGAAAAAGTGGTGGAGGCTAACGCGACATGGGAAAGCATAAGGTTTTCGAAGCCGAAGGTTTCGCCCGATGTCCCAGATGGCTACAAGGGTCGGGTTGGCATCCATGAGATTCTAAAGGTCACACCAGTCATAAAAGAACTGGTTTTAAAAAGCGCCACGACCGAGCAGATTGAGGCAGAGGCAAAGCGGGCAGGGATGCATACCATGCTTGAGGACGGCATCTTCAAGGCGGCCAAGGGGCTGACCACCATCGAGGAGGTGTTGCGCGTCGTCTCGGAATAATCGCAGTCCAATCGCGATTATTCCGAGATTGTGAATTACGAAACTCGTCTTTGCGAGCCCCAAGGGGGCGTGGCAATCCAGAAAACCTAGATTGCTTCGTCGCCGAAGCTCCTCGCAA
>PCYI01000006.1:46898-51858 GCA_002774795.1 Candidatus Vogelbacteria bacterium CG10_big_fil_rev_8_21_14_0_10_51_16
AAGTAATTTAAGTTAAACTTAAAACCATGGAAACTGAATCGCCTTATGGGCGGGTGGAGGGCGCGCCCCCGCTTGGCCAGCCAGAGGTTAAAAGAGAGCCATCGCGACAGTGGAATGGAGTAAAGCATCCGTATTTGTGGGTGGTAGCGTGGGTCTGCTTACTTCTTGTTGTATCTGTTATTTTCTGGTACATCCTAGTGCCCGAAAAGGTCGCGCCGAGGCCGACCATGGAGGATATTATAGTAACAAACGAGCCCGTCCGCGTTCGCCATCTTGAGGCCACTGAGGCGGAGGCGCGGCGGCGACTTATGGAGAGCAACAGCGTACCAGACGATATAAATACGTCCCAAAGCGGTGGGTCTCGGGAATCGAATGGGTCGGACCCATCCGCGCCACAGCTACAACAGCCGGCCTCCACCGCACCCACGCCCGAGCAATTGGAGGCTCGCCGCCAGATCATCGAAGCCAACACGGTAGAGTGATGCCATAGCCCCCACAACGATTAACTCTTGAAGCGTAATTTCACAACCAAAGAATCTAGCTTATTTATCAACAAGAAGATGCCGTGAGGTGGGGTTATACTGGATATCAGACTAAGATTTTACACCTAAACAAGCCATGAATCACAAAAAGAATATTCTAATACTCAGCTTACTGTTTTCAGTGGCGACAGTGGCCTTTACGGCGCAAGCGGCGATTGGCGACTGGGTGGGGCCGACCACGCCTCCTCCGGATGGAAACAAGTCTACGCCACTCAATGTTTCCGGCACCACTCAGGCAAAGACCGGCGGGATTATATTTGGTGATAAGGCAACAGGTTCCTCGTTAGATGCCAACAATGCGCAAGGAGACCCGATGTTTAGCCTCTGGGCGGAGTCCGGATTGGTTGGCATAGGCCCGGGGTTTCTGAATTCCGGTATCCGCGACGCTTTATATCGCCTCACCGTGGATGGCAACATCCGCGCCATTGACACGTCTAATACGCCAACGAGAGGTAAGGTGTACGCGCGCGGTTTTTGCATCCAAAACGCAACACTGCCGGATGATGCCGGTTGTATTGAGAGTTGGAGTGGAGCGGGTGGCAACGTTGGGTCCGGCTCTCCTAACCGGATCACTCGTTGGGCGAGCGGGGGAACGACTCTCGCCGACTCGCTGTTTGTCGATGACGGGGTCGGCATTGAACTTTCAAACACCGGCAATATTGACAAGCCTCTTTTGTATTTGAATCGCAGCAATGTGGCTCAGAACTTCTCCGCTGCGGCTCAGAAGCGAGCCGCTCTGTATGTCCGCGGTGGAGAAGGCTATGCTCTAAACATTGAGGCCGGAAGCAGTAACGCAAGTGCCCTTGTGGTCGATGCGTCTGGCAACGTGGGCATCGGTACGGCGAGTCCTGGCGCTAACAAGCTTGAGGTGGCGGGCGGGCCCATTAAAGCCACGGGCGGTCTCATTATAGAGACACGGACAAGTGACCCTATCAGTCCTGATGATGGTCGCATCTGGTTGCGGACTGGTCTGTAACTTTTTTAAGGAAACCACTCCGCCGTAGTTTTTGCGCTTTTCTTATACACAGGGTTTTGGTGGCATGGGCTCAATCTGTAGTAAAATCAAAAAAATGAAGCTTCGCCATGCCTTTATCTGCCTACTATCCGTTGCTCTCTGGGTGCTTGGTGGTGCCCATACACAAGCGGCTGAGCTGATCAGCCCCACCACATCGGTCCGTTTGCCATTTGGTAGTGGTGGCTACTACCCGTTTTCTTCTCGACCTAACGTGATTGAGAAGATTATTGCAGGTGGTGGAAGCCGATCGGGTGTGTCCTCCTCTCCAATTTGGGCACGATATGTAAGTCACACGGGTTACGGCGATCAAGCGACGATCGGCCTACAATTGCGATACAAGCTTGATATTTTAAGGAACGGGCAGTCGCTCCAGGGCATTTCTGTTCATCGCGATGATTATGGCCCAACCGTGTATGTGGGCGATGTTATAGAGTTTAAGGCATTGGTCCCAGAAACAAGAATGGATTGTGTCGGCTCGACTCTATGTATATTTGCACCGGCGCCAACAACTCCGCAACAGCCTTGCACCGGCAACACGAGTAATTTCATTGTTGGGGAGCATGTAGTTGGTATTGCACGGTATGGTGCTGGCAGAGTGCCGTCACAATGGGAAATCGATCGAGGCCTTGCAGCCTTCAGGGCAAGTTTTCCTGCTGGTTACGAGTATCACGGTCAGCTTTACAGTGCGACTTATTTGTCGTTGGTGCCGATAAGCGTGCGACAGATCGACGGCGGCGTGAGGGATATATACGCATCCCCGCCGACATCTGATGGTGATCGTACGAATTTTAGTCGAGATCCACGATATGCCCTCATAGAGGGAAAGCAGCAATTATCACCGGCAAGGTTGGAATGCCAGGGTGGCGGAACTGTCTGCACGGTAAAGTCGCCGGGCTATATTCAGGTGGCGGTTTCCCAGGGGCCGACTCCCGTTTCGCTCATATTGAGTCACCGGCTATCAGAAGGTCCTCATTCCGGTTTGTGTCGTCAGCCACAGACCACCACGGACATTTTTGATGAGGAGGTTTTTTCCGCTGTTCTTGTGGCGCGGTCCGCCCCTTTGGCTCCGGCACCCCCGATCATAGACAATTGTCCCCGAGTAACAGATATTGGTTCTCAAGAATCTTTTACGTTTCGCGCAAGCGATCCCAATGGCGACAAGATACGCTATTTGCTCTACTGGGACGGAGCCGTTTCTCCCAGTGAAACCATCCCGGCTTCAGGCCAGAGCAACTCTTTTCGAAGTGTTACTTCCGGTACCAACCAAACGGTTGCTCGGAGCTGGCAGGCAGAGGGTGGGCATACGCTCGTAGTGCGGGCCCAAGAGGTGCTCGGCGGGAGTAGCGCGGCCGACCCACTGCGTTTTGGAGAAACGTCAGAAGGGTCGGCGGTCTGCAGTATTGCTGTCGGGAGTAACTTGCGGGTGACCACTGACCCTGCCACCAACGTGAGCGCCACCGCGGCTACTCTTAATGGTGTTGTTTCGTTCAACGACCTTCAGTCTGAGCTTTTGCGAAAATACATGCAAAATGCCGCTGTCGGCACACTCTCGGCGGAGAGTGTGGTGCGTCCATATCTCTCTGTGGCGGGAAAAGGGCTGGTAAACCCGGAACATCCGATCGTAAAGGAGTATCGCAACCCGGATGATAGCTGGAACTGGACGCTCTCGATTGACCGACCGGCACAGTTGATTTTAGGACCACTTTCCGAACGCAATGTCTTTGGTGTGCCGACAAGATTAAAGAGCGATTTTGTCTTTGATGCCGGCAGTAGTGGCGCGATAGCGTGGTTTGAGTGGGGACAAGTAGCCGACTTGAGTGACGCCATCTCTACTTCCGAACAGGTGGTGACCCCTGGCGTCATTAGCGCGCCTATCCAGAATCTTTCGCTTGGGCGAACCTACTACTTTCGCGCTCTTGCGAAGAGAGCAAACGGCTCTCTGGTCCGAGGGAGTATTCGCTCGTTTCAGGTAGCGGCTAGCGCCGACACCTGCCCCAACATTGAGGGTTTGCAGACACGTATTCCGGACGGCATGGTAAAGGATGGTACCGGAAACTGTGTCGCGGCGAGTACGCGCAATCAGCCCACGCTCTCTGTGGTCCCACTCCTTATCAATCTCGGCACTGTTTCAGTTGGCGCAAGTGACGTTCACTCATTCTTTGTTGTCAGCAATACGTGTGGAAACAACTGCGAATCTATGTCGTGGACAGCCCAAGTGATTTCCGGGCCGTACACATTCGACCCCATTCTCACCCAGGGCACAGTTCTTTCGGGCAATACCCAAGCCCACGGCACGCATCTGGGCGGGACTACCCCTCCAAACATTATCCGGCTCCTGGCGAATACGGCTGGTCCGGCTCGTAACGCTCCCGGCGCGATCAGGGTTACCTCTAATGCCCCCATAAACGGTACCCAGAACGTACAGGTCAATCTCTGCTTGGGAGAGTGTGTTCCCGTGAGCGCGCTTGAAGTACATACGCGCCACTTCTTGCAAGATCCTACTGACCGCGGAAAGGTCTATATTTATGGAAGCGTCAATGTGGCAAGTTCTGATGCGAACGTTAAAAACTTTTTTAGGTGGGGGACTGCTCCCACCGCGTCTGGTCTTAACACGGAGTCCGCGCAGATTACCACGCGGGATGCCGCCGGCGGTTTCTTCGCCACTCTCACCAGCTTGGCTTCTGGCACTTACTACTACCAAGCCATCTCAAAGCGGGGGCTCGAGCCAAACGTCTACCCGACTCCAGACCCGGAGATTAGGTCTTTCACCATTTGTGCTGACGGTAGCGCTGTAGCTCGGGCCACCGACTGCTCCGGCCCGGCAAGTGCCGCTACTCTACGGGTCGAACCTGTTACCCTTAACTTGGGAACGATTGCGGTGGGCGCGGATGCCGCCGCCATTCGGTACGGCTACGGCAACAGCTGGAACAGTATCTTTCGCGTGAGTGCTGATTGTCCAGCGGGGCAGACATGCTCTCCGCCCACTTGGACGGCCACCATCACATCCGGTCCGTATACCTTTAAACCAGGGAGTGCCGGTACTATCTCTGCTGACGGTAAGAGCGTAAGTGGCACTGTGCCGATTACAAACATAGTACGGGGTGCAAACGGCCAAGAGCTCCCCGCCCTCAACCGCTCTCCCTTTGATGATGCCGCCTATGTTGCCGTTGTGCCAAACACTGCCGGTCCCGCCCGCGCGCTTCCCGGTACGGTGCGGGTAACCTCGAACGCCGCTGGTACCCCCACTCACGATGTGGGCATCACTCTCTGTCTTGGCACCTGCGACGCTCCGCCTCCAGCCACCGAAATCGACCTCGGCCTCCGCTACACCGACGGCACTAATGTCTACCCCATCGCCGTGCAGGCCCTCGGCACCACTCCCACCTCCCCCTTGCGCGTCACG
>PCYI01000006.1:51884-56192 GCA_002774795.1 Candidatus Vogelbacteria bacterium CG10_big_fil_rev_8_21_14_0_10_51_16
CCCATTCGCTTCCGTACCGCGAGCGGCATACTGGCTCTCAAGCGCTACCGCGCTACTACGGCGGTACTTCCGTTGCCCTCAAACACCGCCGCGCTTTCTGATGCGTTCGCGGACATCCCGGCCTCCTCTCGCTCATCTCGCTCCGCTGAACGTTCCACTCTCGAGGCGCTTGCCCCCGACTTCTCCTTCCTGCGGGTGTTGGTGGCCCCGTGGGTAGGGGAGTGAACGACACAACACATTTAGTCATTTGTTGTAGTTTCTCGATACTTCCTACCTATCCACACTCTATTCCTTACTCCGAGTGGTAAGATTGAAGTATGTACAGACTCGCCACACTGGCCCTTTTTGTTGTCCTCACCAGCTTCGCAACCCCGCTCCTTCTTGCGGCCCAAGAGACCCGCGCCCTTGCTATGCTCGAACCGGTAAACTGCTTCGACTACTATAAGTTCGGCTCCGTGCAGGTGGACGTCTCCGCCCCCACGGCCACGGTAGCGAGCGGCACCAGCGTCGCTTTTTCAGGCGAGCTTAAGAATGCCAACTCCTACCCGGTGGTGGAGGGCGCGGTCTACGTGAAAATTTACCGTGAGCAGGAAGACACCTCCGCTACCCAGCGCAACGGACATTACTTGGTAGACCAGTTTTTCGCTAAAGAGAACATCAGTGTTGCCGCGAGCAGTACCCAACCCATCTCCTTTACCTGGGAGGTGCCGGCCGCTGCTCCATCTGGAAATTACATGGCCGCCATGTTCTTTGTCTCAGACCGCAAGTTCAACCTCCTTGGGCTAACCTTCACCGACGACATCCTCGGTAACCGCGCCTCTTTCCGCGTGCGCGGGGACACAGACCAGACTATTCACTTCGAAAAGAATGCCGTTACCGTGCAGGGGAAGCCCTACCTCTTTGCGGCCTTTACGCCAAAGCTGGACGCGCGAGAGTCGATTGTGGTGCAGGTCCCCTTGGTGAATAAGACCGGCAGTGACCAGACACCGTATGTACGTTGGGAGCTTTACTCGTGGGACGCGCTTCGGCCGGAGAATCTGCTTGAGACCAAGGAGCTTTTGGTGGATGTCCCCGCGCAAGAGTCACGAAGCGTGCAGTATGTGGTCGAGGACACCGGCCACGCTGTCTATCTGCTAGTGGGTACGGTCGAGTATAAAGATACGAAATCAATCATCGGGGTGCGCTTTACCCGCGAGGGTATCAGCTCTCCGCGCTTGAACTATCCGGCTGTGGCCGACTTTCCCCTCACGAGCGGGGAGCCGACGACCCTTTTTTCTTGTATCCATGGCGCAGGTACGGTGGACACTCTCGTGGGTAATAAGCTTACCCTCACGCTCCGAGACAAGAGAGACAAACTAATCCACGTGGCCGAATACTCCGGAAATGTCACCGGAGCCATGATGGGCTTTGCTTCGAAGTTTACGCCGACAAAAACCTACGACCGCTTCACGCTCACGGCCGAGATACGGCAAGGCGAGCGGCTCATAGAGCGTTCGGTCCTGCGCTACGACTGCAAGGAGATTGACCCGGACTCCTGCCGCAATACCGCGTGGCGGTACCTGGTGACCGCGCTTGTTCTTATGGTCGCTCTGGGGACCGTTCGATGGTGGCGTCAGCGGAGGAAAACCACGCTTTTACAACCATGATGCAGATTAACAAGATCGGAAAAGTACGTTCTCTTGTCGCGGTCTTTGCCATACTAATGTTGGCTTTGCCTGCTTTGGCATCTGCAAGTAGTAAGAGTGTAACGTGGAGCGAGGCGTATAACGAGCTACTCCTTTATCCTTTTCCAGTAGCTACTCTTTCTGGATATGGCGTAGGACTCGAAAACCCGGCCGTCAATGTAACATATGTAGCTAACGTTATAAATCTAGATAGTGGTGAATCCATCGAAGATGGGTCTATTATACCTCTGAGCACAAGATTACACTTTGTGCCGAAGGGGTTCGCGGCCTCCGATATATCGTGGTTTGGTACCGGATACAGTAGCGATAGTCCATTGGGGTGGTGGGTGAGCAATGCTGGACACCCCGGTGCGCATTGTCCACCAAGTGACCAGATTACAGGTCCAGGGGAAACTTTTCAGTATCAGCGGAGATCTAGTCCTGATGCTGATTTTCGTTTCACAATGATTGAGCCTGAAGATGGGGTTTACGTTTCTCTCGCCGTACATCCACCATCCGTAAATCTAAAACATAGCGGGACGGCACAGCTTGAATGTACTGATGACAGCAGAAATAATTGCACCGTGCGTTCTCCGGGAACATTGAACTCGGTTTTTGTATTCCCGCGAACATTTGGCTTGTTCTATTACGCTTACAGGGCACAAGCGGGCGCCCGTTCGGAGTGTTTTGAGCACCCCGAAGGTTTGCCTATGATAGCTCCACCTTCACCCGTAGCTCGTCAGTTGGCGGAGTCCCAGGGCTTTCTTGAGCATAGACAACAGGGTGCGATACCATTTGAAGCACGCGTTCCCCAACAACAGATTCCCTTTACTTTTATGGTTGTTGACCCCAACGAACCCCCGACAGCCCGCATTGTGGGGCCGACTACGGGGCGGACGCACGAAGCCATTTTTTTTACGCTAACCGCCACCGACCCCGATGGAGACTCTGTGCGCTATGGCGTAGACTGGGATGCCGATGACGGAAACGACACAAACGAGCTCGTTACTCCCGCGAACGCCTATATCCCGGGAGCTACAGAACATCGCGTGAGCAAGGTGTGGACGGATACGGGCGCGAAGACTATTCAAGTACGAGCGCAAGACGACCGCGGTAGTTGGGGGCCGTGGGTGCGCCATACCATCACGCTTGCTGCCGGAGAGCCACCCGGGCCACCAGCCGTCACCTGTGGGCTCGTGAGTGCTTCCGGACGGACCGCCGAAGCGCGAGCCGTATCAGAGACGCGCGAAGGAGGCACGCCGATACGCTGGCACTACTTTACGTGGGACGACGGCACCGTCCAACGTCTTTCTGCGACCGGCGAGCTTCGCGAAGGCGTGCTTGTGGAGCCGGTGGCTCGTCACAATCTCGTGGGTGTCGGGGCGCACACTGTCTCTGTGGTGGCGGAGGATGGGGCCGGCATCCGCTCGGCTCCCGCCACTTGTACCGTGACTGTCGGGAGCGAGAACCAGCCACCCACTCCACCTGTCTTTACCGTCTGCCCCATCACTCTCGACGCCAATGGCCGGGGGACGTACGAAGTCACCTCCACCGACCCAGACGGTGACCGTATCCGCTATCGTTATACCAGCAGAATCAGTATTGCGGGAAGCGAGTTTAGTTTACCGGAGGTGGTCCGCGACCTCCTGCCATCGGGAGAGTCGGACCGATACCCATGGAGTCCAACCAGTCCTTTGACGCTAGCTGTTTCGGTGACGGCCGTCGCCGAAGATGAGTATGGGGCCCGCTCCGACCCATCCAGTTGTCCGGGCCAAAATCGGCTTTTGGTTGCCACCAACCCTGCCACCCAGATTACCGCCTCCTCGGCGTTCTTAAACGGCACCGTTACCCTCGGTGGCCATGCCGGAGTAAAGGAGTGGTTTCGCTGGAGTAAGGATAGTGTGAGCCTAGACCGCTCTACCTCGGAGCTGGTCTCTGATGGTGGCGCTTTCAGCGCCGTCCTCGACTCGCTCTCCTCCGGCACTTACTATTTCCGAGCCACGGCTCGCAAGGCGGATGGCGGTGTGGTGAACGCGGATGATATTCTCTCCTTCACCATTGCCGATGGCGACACATTCCTTTCCGACCTTGTCGTATCTTCTCTCGAGAGATTTACCTCTACCCAAAATGTGCCGGTGGGGGAGCCGATGATTATCTCGGCCACGGTGCGCAACCAAGGGGCGCTTACCGCGCTTGCTTCCGAAGCCGATGCCTATCTGAACCCGTCCGCAACGCTACCCGCACGAGGGAACCAAGCGCAGAATACCTGGACGCTCTTTCCGAATGATGAGCAACGCGTGATGTTCACTTTCAATACGCCAACCGCCCCGCTCGCCGCCGGTACCTATCGTGTGCGCGTCAAGGCGGATGCCGGTAATGTGGTGGCCGAGAGTAATGAGGCTAACAATGTGTCGGCAGAGATTACATTTACGGTAGGGATGGCAGACACTGATGTCTGCTCCAACATTTCCGGAAACCAGAGCGCCATACCCGCCGACCGAGTGCGGGATGCCGGAGGCAACTGCACCTGTCGCGCCGGCACCGTGGAGCCCTCTCCCTCGGGTGGGGCGTGCGTGCCTACCTCCTCTACCATCGACCTCGGCCTCCGCTACACCGACGGCACTAATGTCTACCCCATCGCCGT
>PCYI01000006.1:56251-74197 GCA_002774795.1 Candidatus Vogelbacteria bacterium CG10_big_fil_rev_8_21_14_0_10_51_16
GGTGGCGGCCTCTAGCGCGGACGCCACCCCCATTCGCTTCCGCACAGACGCGGGCAGTCTCGCCCTTAAGCGCTACCGCGCCGCTACGGCGATGCTCCCGCTACCTACAAACTCAAACACCGCCGCGCTTCCGGACGCGCTTGCCACCCTCACCCCAGACTGGTCCTTCCTGCGAGTGTTGGTGGCTCCTTGGGTGGGGGAGTGAGACTGTCCGAAAATGGTAGACCGTCCGAAAACAGGCCGGAAGCAAGGCTTCTTAACTCTTATAATAGAGCATGTGGCTAATCGTAAAGACCTTTTACCACAGCAGAAGCCTTGCTTCTTGTTTTCGGACGGTCTGGTGGTAGTTCGGCACTCCCTTTTCCCTAGGTTTAGCCAGTTTGTAATCCTGTAAAAGTATCTTTACAACTACAGAAAAAGGCATATAATTGTATTTATGCATATAGAAAGAAGCATTAAATCGCAGGTTTTAGCTTCCTTGAGCCATGGCAAGGTGCTACTGCTTTATGGGGCAAGACAGGTGGGTAAAACAACTCTAGTAAAAGAAGTATTGAAGACCATCCCTTTTGGGAGGTATCTTTCCTGTGATGAGCCTGATGTGCGTGATGCTTTCACGCGCCAAAGTTCAACAGCAATGAAGGCATTTATCGGCACCGCATCTCTTGTGGTACTCGATGAGGCACAGCGCGTGCCAGATATTGGCATTACGCTTAAATTGCTACATGACACCTATCCAGACTTACGGATTATTGCCACTGGGCCATCTTCGTTTGATTTGGCGAACAGCATCGTTGAACCACTGACTGGCAGAAACATACCTTTTACCTTGTTTCCGATTTCCTACGGAGAGTTTGCGTCAACTGTCGGGGAGATTGAGGCTCGTCGATTACTGGAGCACCGGGTTATCCATGGCATGTACCCGTCAGTGATTGCTTCTCCAGCCCCAGACCAAGAGGTTAAACGTTTGTGCAACGATTATCTATTCAAGGATGTATTGCGCCTTGACACTGTACGCAAGCCGTTGGTTGTCGAACAATTGGCGCGACTCTTGGCGATGCAGGTTGGTTCCGAGGTTTCGGTGAACGAGCTCGCGCAAAAATTAGAGATAAGCCGGCCCACGATTTTGAGCTACATTCGTTTATTGGAGCAAGCCTTTGTCATTTTCCGTCTCCCGCCACTTGGAAGAAATAGACGAAATGAAATAACGCGGCTGGAAAAGATATACTTCTATGATACTGGCATGCGAAACGCACTTCTTGATGATTTTAAGCTCCTCTCATTGCGGCAGGATGCGGGCGCGCTCTTCGAAAACTTCTTTATCGTGGAACGTATGAAGTGGCGGCAATTGGTCGGCACAGATGCGCGCCACTATTTTTGGAGAACGAAAGAGGGAAGCGAAATTGATTACGTGGAAGAACGAGGAAACGAACTACAAGCTTTTGAATGCAAGCTTGGTGGCGGAAACATCAATACTCGCGCATGGCATAACGCCTTTCCTGAGGTGCCGGTTACGCAAATCACTATGGAAACTCTCAAGCAATCGTTGAAATAGCACCCGTGGAAGTTTCTGTGAAAGTTAAACTTCAACTGATGAAACTTCTACTGATGCGCCGTATGTTTTGTAATTCACACTTTTGCACACACGGCCAACGTTTTTCTTCAATCTGTCGTGGTAGAATGAGGTCGGGAGTTTCATGTTTTAACAGAGCGTAGTTCCGCATAGATGGCCAGCCGCGGAAGTTTAACTTCCACAACTTTGCCCATCACCCGCAAACACCGCCACGCTTCCCGATGCGTCCGCAACCTTCACTCCCGACTGGTCTTTCTTGTGGGTGTTGGTGGCTCCTTGGGTGGGGGAGTGGTGCTTTATGCACAGCTGTAGTGCTCTGGAATGCTACAATTGTTTTATGGAGCGTCTGTCCTTACGCACGCTAGTAGTGGCCTTTGGTGCGGCTTTTTTGTTTTTACCAGGGCCTCTTGCTGCGTTTACTAATATTAGCATGACCGACCTGTTGGACGGTGGTCGGGTTGTGCCCACAGCACAGTGCCCCAAAGCATTATCAAGTCAGCGAGCGGGGGGTTCTTTTCCCCAGTACTATTCTGGCAACATTCAGTTTCAGACAAATGTAGTACCTGTCCGCTTGCGAGTTCATTGGGATGATGACATCGCCGCACCGTACTGGTATCCATCAGAAACCACCTACCAGACAAGTGTCTTTAGCTTAAATATACCGCGGCATAAGTACGAAAACAGAATCGGGCGCAGGAATATCGTCATCACTGCTTTCTATCCAAGCGAGCCGCCAGATGAGTATACGTGCTCTGTTGATATTGGTCCGGCTACACCACCAACGCCAACAACCCTCGAGCCGACCTTTAGTCAGCATGGGGGGGTGGCGCAATTGACCCTCCGCGGCAATGTTGATCCGCATACCACTGTTCCCGCGTACATCCAAAAACTTGAGTGTGATGAGATCGGATGTACGAATGGTCAAACGCGTGCCGCAAGCAGCTGGGTCTATAGGCGTTTTTTGTGGGGAACAAGTCCGGATAATCTTGAGCACGAAACAACGTGGACTTGGTATTATCCTATCGCATTTCCATCTATCCGTTTTAACCAGATTGCAGCACATCAGCCATACAGTGTCACGCTTGATCCTGGAACTGCCGCGCTCTTCCAGACGCTCTATGGTGCCGGAGATCATACCGTGTACTTCAAGGCGGTTTCATGGCGCCCTGGTGAGGTAGCACAGTCGGGTGCTGTGCGGGCTTACAGTTATCGAGTCGCTTCTACCCCAGACATAACTTTTAACGCCGCAGAAACTTCTCTTGCCGCAGGCGGTGCCACTGCGCTGTCATGGTCTTCTCTCGATGCCACCTCCTGTACCGGTACGAACTTCGATACCGGCGGAGCGACAGCCAATAGCACTGGTGTCACCGTGAGCCCCACTGTCACCACTGAGTACATGCTCCGGTGTAGCGGCCCCGGTGGTGATGCGACTCGCTCGATAACGGTACAGGTGAACCAACCCACTCCCACCGCCACGCTCACCGCCACCCCCACCACAATCAATCGCGGCCAGTCGGCCACGCTCACTTGGTCATCAACAAACTCCACCTCCTGTACCGGCAGTAACTTTAGTACAGGAAATTTTACTGCGAACAGTACCGGCGTGACAGTCAACCCCCTTACCACCACAGACTACGGCCTCTCCTGTACCGGCGCGGGCGGCACCGTGCAGGCCACAGGTAGAACAGTGACGGTGAACCAGCCGCCTACTGCCGCCACCGGCCTTACGGCAAGCGGTGTCTCCACCTCCCAAGTCAACCTCTCGTGGACCGCACCCGCCGGTGCCACCGGCTACGAGCTCCAGCGCTGCATGGGTAGCTCTTGCACCAACTTCTCTTCGGACGGCGGTCTGCCCACCAATCATAGCGGCACCACCTACGCAAACACCGGCCTCTCCTCTGCCACCACCTACCGCTACCGCGTCCTTGCCAAGAACGCTGTGGGGAACGCCACCGACTGGTCGAACATCGCGCCGGGGACGACGGATGCGCCGCCATCGCCCACGGTGACGCTGTCGGCCTCTCCAGACAATATCAACACAGGCGAGCAAACAGTGCTTGCCTGGTCAAGCGCGAATGTCTCAACCTGTAGCGCCAGTGGAGACTGGAGCGGAAGCAAGTCTGAAAGCGGAAACCTGAATGTGGCTCCGTCCGCGAATGCCACCTATACCCTTTCCTGCACAGGGGCGGGAGGTGCGGCTGACGATTCAACCACAGTTACCGTAAGCACCCCGCCCGCCTCCTCTTTCGTCGACATCGGCCTGCGCATCAAAGAGGCGGGCGGGGTTGCGGCGGTGGCGGCCGAGCCATTGGGGACACTCACCTCACCTCTGCGGATTGCCAAGGGGGGGAGCATCTATGGCCTTCGCCTCGTCTCTCTCACCGACCCTGACGCTCTCGCTTTCCGTGTGCGCGTGGGGGGGGAGGCGAAGGCGCTCGCACGGTTTACTTCGGTTCCAGTATCTTCTCCGGCTCCCACCCTCACTCTCTCCGCGGACGACACAACCATCACCGCACCCGGCACCGTCACTCTCTCCTGGACACCCGCCGACGCCACCTCCTGCACCGCCTCCGCCGCACCGGCGGTGAGTGGCTGGTCTGGCACGAAAATGGCATCTACCGGAGCACATTCACAGACCATTACCGGCTTACAGCAGGGAAATATAAGCTTTACTTTACGTTGTACCGGTGATGGTGGCCAAGTAGACGAGTTGCTGGAGGTTGTGGTGGAGGCCGATGAACTGTCCCCTCCAGATAATGTGACGGTCGAAGCATATAATTCCAGAAGATTCGACCTTAGGTGGTCTGCTGTCGGCACGGGGACACGATATGAAATTCAGCGCTGTGGCGGTGAGGGTTGCGCCGACTTCTCTACTATTGCCGCTTCGTATTCGGAACCAAGTGTAGACCGTTTCGGCTCCGGTTTTTTTGGGGACACTTCTATCAGTACCACCGATGGTATCAGAGTATATCGCTATCGCATGCGGCGTACCGGGGGAGAGAGTCCTGGTGCGTGGTCTAATGTTGCCGAAGCTGTGGCATTCGCTCCATCTGGTGCTCCGACCGGTCTTCGCCTGGAGGTTGTTTCAAATAGAGTAATTAATGTTTCGTGGACTTCTGTGGCTGGGGCCGATCGTTACGATTTGTACAGATGTTCTTTTTCTGACCCAAGTAATAGTTTTGCCTGTATCGACTACAGGATTCTGGCCGGTACGGGGGAGGCCATGTATGGCGACGAAGGTCTCCTCGGGGGAACCACCTATCAATATAAAGTAAGAGCCCTTCTTCCTGAGGGATTAACGGTGTGGTCGAGTCCAGAGCTTGTGGCTACGCGCCAAGACCCAGCCTCTGTTTCTATTTCTGCTTCTGCGACAAGTATCGCGCTTGGCGAGGCGGTCACTTTGCGGTGGCTCGCTACCGGGGTATTGAGTTGTTGGGGGGGTGATAAGTGGAGTGGTAACAAGGCTCATGGAAGCGCTCAAGAGCAGATTGTCACCCCGATAGTCCGGGGAGCGAACACCTTCGCTCTCAACTGTCTTGACCAGGACTCGAACTTCGTGGCTGATAGTGTAACGGTTAACGTCCAGTGAAGGTTATTTCGTGGCGGGGAAGATTAGGGGGGTTGTAGATTAAACACCTCGAGGTTTTCGTCCACAGCTCTACGTCGTCTTACCGAGGTTTCCGCGCTACAATGAGTACATGCTTTTCTTTTACAAGGCCGTAAGCGCAGGTGGGGCGACATTAACGGGCGAGCGCGAAGCGAGCGACAAGTTTGCGCTCGCGCATCAACTGCGGGAGGAAGGCCTCACTGTCTTTTTTGCCCAGGCCAGAAACGCGGGAACGACCCGACACAGTTTTGCTTACTGGAATGAGCGAGTTGTCCGCATTACTCTTCGCGACAAGATTACCTTCGCCCAAAACCTGGCGGCCATGCTTGATGCGGGTCTTGCTCTTTCGCGCGCACTTAGCGTGATACTGAAGCAGACTAAAAATAAGCGCTTCAAGCGCATTATCGCCTCTGTGGCCGAGGGGGTTGATGGGGGAATGAGCTTCCACGAAGCGCTCGCGCGACACGTGGATGTCTTTCCGCCGGTTTTTGTGGCCATGGTCGAGGCGGGGGAGCAGTCGGGGAAGCTCCCGGGGGCGCTTACGCTTGTCTCCGACCAACTGATGAAGGCCTACACTCTTCAGAAGAAGATTAAGGGGGCCATGATTTACCCGGCCGTGATTTTAGTCATCATGGCCATTATTGGTGTGCTCATGCTCATTTATGTGGTGCCGACTCTCACTAAGACTTTCAGTCAGCTTGGCACAAAGTTGCCGGCCTCGACTGAGTTTATTCTGGCCACTAGTTCCTTCTTTGCTAACAATCTCTTGCTTATTGTCATCGGACTCATAGTACTCATTACTCTTTTTATATTCTGGGCGCGAACGGGGAGCGGGCGACGCGCGCTTCATCTCATATTCATCCGAATGCCGGTAGTGGGCAGTTTGGTACGCGAAGCAAACACGGCCACCACGGCGCGGACTTTGTCCTCTCTTATTTCTTCGGGAGTAGACATGGTGGCCGCTCTTGATATCACGGCGCGAGTGGTGCAGAACGCGCATTTTCAAGCGGTCATCCGCGAGGCGGGTGCGGTTGTGCAGAAAGGGACACCCCTCGCGAGCGTCTTTCAGGCGCGCGAGCGAATCTTTCCAATTCTCATGGGCGAGATGGTGGAGGTGGGGGAGGAGACTGGCAAACTCGCGGAGATGATGCTTAAAGTGGCACTTTTCTATGAAGAAGAAGTGTCGCAGGCAACTAAAGACCTTTCCACTATTATCGAGCCCGTGCTTATGGTGCTCATCGGCGGGGCGGTGGGATTTTTCGCGATTGCCATGATACAGCCCATCTACTCCATCAGCTTGTAGCTGATGGAGTAGATGGGCTGGACATGTGACATATGACATGTGACATATGACCGGCACTCAAATGCAATGCGTAATATATGAAAGATAAGTACAACCCCGAAAAGAAGTTTCGTTTTAGGAATTTCGCCGTCTATAAGAATGCCCGGTCTTTTTGTGTGCGAACAAAACGACTCTCTGAAAGTTTTCCTAAACAGGAGCAGTTTGCCCTCAAGTCACAACTTTGGAGGGCGCTCGATTCCATTATTCTCAATATCGCAGAAGGTTCGGATCGCGGTACCGATAAGGACTTTGCGCACTTCCTCAACCTCTCTTCAGCGTCTCTGAACGAGGTGGTTGCCTGTATAGATGTTGCTTTTGACTGTGGTTACATCAATCAAAACGAGCAAGATCGTGTAATTAATGAGGCAGCATTACTTTTTAATGAACTTACTGCTTTTCGCAATCATGTTCTTAAGTCTCCAACAAAGTAGGGCCCCCAAGCTCACATGTCGCATGTCACATGTGCGCGTTACGCGCCTGTGCGCGAGCTGCACCCGGTCACATGTCACATGTCACGTGTCATATGTACCGCCACTAAAGTTTCAACGAGGTTTTACTCTCGTTGAAACTTTAGTGGCGGCCTCTATTCTCGCTATTTTGGCTGTTGCCATCTACCTTTCTTTTTCTACGGTTATAGGCGCTACTGTGGCCTCGCGGGCGAAGGTGGCGGCCACTTTGCTTGCTAACGAACAGCTTGAGGTTATGCGCAATCTGCCTTATAGCGAGGTGGGCCTCGTGGGCGGGGTGCCGGCGGGGGTGGTTACTCGCGAGACAGAGGTCGTGCGCGACGGGTATACATTTGCGGTTGTGACGGCCATTCGTAATATAGACGACCCATACGACGGCACCATAGAGAGTAGTCCCGCCGACACCGCTCCCGCCGACTATAAGCTTGCTCAAGTGACCATTACCTGCGCTAAGTGCGCCGACTTCGCGCCGGTCGAGCTCGCCACCACCTTAGCGCCCTTAGGGGTGGAAGGAGAGAGTGGTAACGGAGCTTTGTTTGTGCGCGTCATAGATGCGGCGGGGGAGCCGGTATCCGGGGCGACGGTGCGTATAGTAAACGGAGAGGCCTTCCCTGCCATTGATATCACAGATATCACAGACCTAAATGGGCGTTATCAGCTCGTCGATGTTCCCCCGGGCGAGCTTGCCTACATGGTCACCGTAAGTAAGTCCGGCTATTCGAGTGATATCACCCACGCGCCAAGCCTAGAGAATCCAGACCCCGTTCTCCCGCCCGCCACCGTGGCGGCCGGCCAGGGCACCTCTCTCGGCTTCTCTATAGATAAGACGAGTGCCATTTCAGTAAACACACTCCTTGAAGACTGCTCTGTTGTTGGTCTGGCCGACTTCTCTCTTTGGGGCGAAAAACTGATTGGAGGAGAAGCAGAGAGCGAGCCTGTGTACAAGTATCTCTCCGAGCTTGTCGCGGACGGAAATGGTTCGCTCGTTGTCGGCTTACTTGAGTGGGATATTTATCGAGTGCGACCCGAAGGATTAACATACAATATTGTGGGCACGACACCGGCTTTTCCTTTCGCTCTCGCTCCCGGTACAAATGCAAGCGCCCGCGTCCTGGTGAGGGCACAAAATCCGGCTGGCCTCCTTGTGCGAGTGCGCGATTTGGGGGCGGGCACACCTGTGGCTGACGCCGAGATTACGCTCGCGCGTGGCCTGTTTAGCGTAAGCGAATACTCCACCACCACATCCCAGGGTGGCTGTGAGCCGGAGGGATCAGTCTACTTCGCTGGCCTCGAGTCGGGCGGGAGCCCGTACGAGCTCACCATTGTGCACCCGAGCTATCAGACTATTGTGGATGATAGCATTGTGGTGGACACGCCGTGGCAGGAGGTGGTTTTCTCGCTGAGTCCGCAGTAGGTGGTAGACTGTTCGTCATTGCGAGACTCCCGTTCTGTGGATTACGAAACTCCTGTTTCCGTCTTTGCGAGGAGCTTCGGCGACGAAGCAATCTAGGTTTTCTGGATTGCCACGCCCCCTTGGGGTTCGCAAAGACGAGTTTCGTAATGCACAATCATGGAGGCGAAGCAAACCAGCAAACATATATTCCCGTCAACCAGCGATCTATATCATGGCAAGCAAGCGAAATGGTACATTGTACACCGGTGTGACGAGCGATCTTCCAAAGCGGGTAGCCGAGCATAAGAGCGAGGCGATCGAAGGTTTTACGAAGAAGTATAATGTGCACGCTCTGGTCTACTATGAACGATTCGAAGATATGTATTCTGCCATCGAACGGGAAAAGCAGATCAAGGGTGGTTCGCGAAAAAAGAAGTTACAGCTTATCGAACACACGAACCCGGAATGGCGCGACCTCTATGAAGAACTTTAAAGATACGCAACCTGGATTGCTTCGCTCGCTGAGGGCGAGCTCGCAAAGACGAAATCACCGGGGTCTTACCCTCGTGGAAGTTTTAGTGGCGCTCGGTATCGCCGTGCTCATCATTCTGGCCCTCGCCAATTTCCAGAGCGATATGTTTAGGCTATACGGCGTGACTACAGATAGTCTTTCCGTCCAGCGAGATGTGCGGACATTCCAAAAGACCATTTTGGCGGAGTTGCGGGCCGTGCAGGAGTCAGACATGGGTGGCCACCCGGTTGCCATCGCGAAGAGTGATGAGCTCGCCTTCTTCAGTGATGTCGACGCCGATGGTAGACGAGAGCGCATTCGCTACTTTACGGACGACCGCACGTTATGGCGAGGCGAGTCCCACTCTTTTGGCTCGCCCCCAGAGTACGACTTTAATGACGAAGAGCAACGTGTCATGGTGAGCTATGTGGTGGCCACCACGACTCCATTGTTCTCATACTATCCGGCCGGCCATGTACCCACCCTCGCGCCCCTCGCGGAGCCGATTGATGTGCAGGCGGTCAGACTCATTCAAATAAGCGTGTCGGCGGACATCGACCCGTTGGAGGCCCCGGGCGTTATCACTGGTGTTAGCCAGGTGTCCTTGAGAAATCTAAAGGACAACCTTTAGGACAGTAAGGGACATGTGACATTTGACATTTGACATTTGACCAAAACAACAAATACATGAAGAAGAGTGATTATCAAAGTAAGGGTGTTTTTTTACTAAATCGCAACCGCTCGCGTTTGGTCGGCAACCAATTGTCACATGTCACATGTCACATGTCACATGTGCGCCAAAAAGGTGCTCTCCTCATTCAAATTCTCGTCATCGGGGCCGTCGCGGCCATTGTCATCGCCGCTCTCGTCCAATGGGTGGGCGTGAACCTGGTAGCCGCTCGCACGCTTGTCTACCGCGAGCAGGCTTTTCAAATAGCAGAAGCGGGCGTGGAGTACTATCGCTGGGTGCTGGCCCACAATGCCCAAGACTTCGAAGATGGCACTGGTGGGCCCGGTCCTTATGTCCATGAGTATTACAATAAGGACGGTGAGCTTATCGGACATTTTTCCCTAGAAATTATGCCTCCACCATCGGGAAGCACCCAGGTGGTCATCCGCTCAACAGGCACTGTTTTAGAAGAACCAACAGTGGAAAGAGTCCTACAAGTTGTGCTCGGTGTTCCGTCCTTTACGCGCTACGCCATAGTGACCGATAGCGTCTTGCGAGTGGGGGAGGGGACGGAGACCCAAGGATTAATACACGCTAATGGCGGAGTGCGCTTCGATGGCTTGGCCTATAATATTGTCTCCTCCGCGCTCGCCGAGTACCACGACCCAGACCACGCTGACAACAAAGAGTTTGGCGTCCACACCCACCTTGACCCCATCGACCCGGAACCCCCTGCCGAGCCACCAGCTCGTCCGGATGTTTTTGGGGCCGGCCGCGCTTTTCCCATACCGGCCGTGAACTTCAACGACCTTACCATTGACCTCGATGCCCTCTCCGATTTAGCCGAAGCGGATGGGGGATATGTGCCTCCGTCAGACGCTCTTGGATATCATATTGTGTTGAGGACCGACAAGAGTTTTGACCTATACCGGGTAGACTCTTTGGTGGGCCCGCCAAATGGTTGCACCCAGCCCCAAGGCCAGTTTGGCTGGGGGACCTGGTCTATTGCCCCCGGGGGGGAGAGTTTTATCGAAAATCGCGCCGTGCCCACAAAAGGAGTCTTATTTGTAGAAGACCATGTTTGGGTAGACGGGCAGGTGGCCGATACACGTCTTACTATTGCTGTGGGCAAATTCCCCGAAAACCAAGGCCAGGGGCGGAATATTATAGTAAATGAAGACCTTCTCTACACCTATTATGACGGGAGGGACGCGGTGGGTCTGATCGCTCAAGAAAACTTCAACGTGGGGCTTGTGTCGGGCGACAATTTAAGCATCGATGCCGCCGTAATTGCCAAAAACGGCCGGGCCGGCCGGCACTACTACCGCCCGCCCACAGCACAGCCACGTTGTAGCCCATACCACGCGCGTTCGTCGCTTACTCTATATGGCATGCTCGCCTCAAAGGGGCGGTACGGTTTTGCCTATAGCGACGGCACTGGATACCAAGACCGAGATATTATCTATGACCCCAATCTCCTCTACGCTCCGCCCCCGAGCTTCCCTCTGGTGGGGGAGTCGTATCAGACGGAAAGTTGGAGGGAACTCTAAAGAAAACGCCCCCGTAGGGCGTTTTCTTTAGAGTTCCACAATTCACAATTAACTATCGCCTACGGCGACTTTGAGTTACGAAATTCACCATACTATCGTCTTTGCGAGGACTTTAGTCCGAAGCCTGCCTGCGGTAGGCAGGCAATCCAGGAAATACAACATCTTTTTCTGGATTGCTTCGCGCTTTGCGCTCGCCACCGCTTATAGCGGGGCCCCGCCAAAGGCGGTGGCAAAGACGAATTTCGTAATCCACAAACGGCGACAATTGACAACTGACAATTAACAATTGGCTAAGAATGCATGCGCATTTAAGTCAATTGTCAATCGTTCTTTTGGTCAATTGTGGCTTTGGCCCAGGGCGATTGTCCGTTGTTCTTCCGGTCAATTGTGGCCCAGTGTGGCTTTGGCTCTGGTCAATTGTCAATTGTCGCACGTTAATTGTCTCCAAAATGCGCCCCAGCGCATTTTATGCACCACTTATCCACCGCTCCGTTTTGCGCCCTAGGTGTTTTGCGTGTTACCATACTGAACATATAAATCAGTGTCAGTGGGCGCGCGGGAAAGAAGAGGCGCGTTCGCCTTTAGTAGCGATAATTATAACAACAGTAAAATGAATTTGGTTACACTTCGACGCAGTCGAGGCATGGCGTTCATCGCCGCTTTCGCTGTACTCTCGCTTTTTGGGTATGGCGCTCTCGCCGCTACCACTATTAGCACCAACATTAGCACCGATGGCACCTTGAGTGTCACTGGCGCTTCAACTTTGACGGGGAACGTCACGGCCGCGGGCACGCTTGCCGTCACGGGTGCATCCACGCTCACCGGGAATGTGACCGCGGAGGGAACGCTTACCGTTGATGGTGCCTCCACGTTGACTGGAGCAGTCACCGCAACAGCCGGACTTACTTCCGGTGCCAACATCTTGAGCGACACCGACTCAACCGACAGCTTGGGCGTTACCGGCACACGCTGGGCCTCAACATTCTCGGACAACTTCACGGGTAACACCATCACATTGGATGGCGCAACCGGCGTGAACGTGCTTACCGTTACCGACAACGTGGCGGACGCACTCTCGATTATTGATTCTTCCGGTGATTTAATGGTCTTCGATACCAGGACTGGTGCAGAGGTGTTGACAATAACTCCGAACACCACAATAGCGGGAAACCTCACGGTCTCTGGAACTTTCAGTCCTGACATCGCCTCCACCACTCGCTTCTCCGTCCAAGACATATCCTACTTCGGCGGTACGGGTACGGGCGGGGCCACCACTACCATCGACGCCCTTGGTAACCTTACAGTGGTTGGTACCGCAGATGTGACCGGCAAGACGACCCTCGCAAACGCCTCGACCACCTCGGATGTTTCCGTGGTCGGCAATATTTGGGTGAACGGCAATGCCACCACAACAAGTGCGGGATCTATCTTGTCTCAGGTAAATATTGCTGCAGGCGGTGGCTACAGTCCTGGTGGCAGTGGAGTTGTTTTGACAGCCATTGGAGGTATTTCAGCGAATGGTAATCTGATCATTGATGGTACCTCTACCCTCACTGGCCTCACTTCCATGATTCAGGCCTCCTCGACTCGTCTCTCGGTGCAAGATGTTTCTTACTTCGGCGGTACGGGCACAGGCGGCGCCACCACTACTATTGATGCGCTCGGTAATCTCACGGTGGTCGGCACTCTGGACGTGACGGGGACAAGCACATTTGTAGACGCCGTGGAATTGAGTGCAGACTTAGCCCTTGCCACCGCATCTTCTACCGGACTCGTAAAGATGCGTCAGGCCAAGGTTGGTGGGGCACCTAACGATTCCACGATGTCTAGTATCGTGTTCGGTTACTGCAACCTTCCGAGCACGACAGTTACAGCCTCTACCACGGTGGCGGCCCAGTGTACGGGTGCAACGGGCCTTGATACCAATCATCGCGTGTTTGTTCAGGCGACAAGCTCGCTTGCTAGCCGTTTCATTATCCAGAGTGCATCCTCCACCGCGGCCGATACCATTGGGGTGATGATATACAACAATGACTGGGATGGTGGCGCAACAGAAGCCGGTGAAATCTCCCTAAACTTCTGGGCGGTGCGCTAAAAGCTCATGCTTATTATCAGAACGGCATACTTTTGCCATAATAATTATCTAGCATGAGCACTACCAAGTATCTTGCCATCATCGCGCTCCTCTTGGGTGCTCCCGCCCTAGCTTCGGCTGCCTTTGATGACGTTACCCTCACTACAGATGCGGTTTTATCGATAAACGGTATAACCCTTACGGTGTCCGGTTCTAGTGGGGTGATGGAGAGCATCACCGCAAATAGTAACAACTTCACAGTGGACCTGGCCCCGGGCTCGAGCCTAAAAGTGGTGTCGGCGGATCGCAAAAAGTTTAACACCTCGCTTTCGGTCTCCACGACAAACGCCGGCATTACTGGTGAATGTACAAGCAGTCTGTCAAACGTGACCATTAGTTATCCGTCTGGTTCCGGTGACGATGTCACCGCGACGATAGAGCCAAGCTCTATTGTCTGTGGCGAGACTGCCGGAAGCAGTAGTGGTACGGGCAGTGGCGGTATCTCGAGCGGTGGCAGTGGCGGAGGTGGTTCTTTCGCCCCCCAGCCAGTCGTGACCACGACCACCACGACCACTACACCCACTCCGTCGGTGACAACTCCGGTAATCACTCGGGAGCCCACGCCTCCGGCAGTAGCATTCAGTACTCCGGCCGCTCGCGTGCTTACGATTCTCTTCACCCAACCCCTTACCAACGGTACTCGCTCCTCGCAGGTGGCCGAGCTCCAAAAACTCTTAAACAGCGACCCGGACACCATGGTGTCTTCAAGCGGAGCCGGTTCCCCCGGTAATGAAACCACCTTGCTTGGGCCTCTCACGGTGCGCGCGGTCGAGAAGTTCCAGGTGAAGCACGGGGTCGCCCTACCCGGAGACCCCGGTT
Organism: Candidatus Vogelbacteria bacterium CG10_big_fil_rev_8_21_14_0_10_51_16; assembly: GCA_002774795.1. Classification (GTDB taxonomy): domain Bacteria; phylum Patescibacteriota; class Minisyncoccia; order Phycocordibacterales; family JACRKE01; genus 1-14-0-10-51-16. Next base: position 70,315 of record PCYI01000006.1, read on the forward strand.
ACGGCTTCGTCGGCCCCAAGACCCGCGCTAAGCTAAATGAGCTCGCAGGCGGTGCAGTGGGAGTGGGTTCAGCCCCCTCTCCTTCACAGAAAAGGGCGGGGGGTGAGTTAGGAGCATCGGCAACAAGCGCCGTAAGCGCGGGCTTTACCTTCACTCAACCACTCACAAATGGCACCCGCTCCTCGCAGGTGGCCGAGCTCCAAAAACTCTTAAACAGCGACCCGGACACCATGGTGTCTTCAAGCGGAGCCGGTTCTCCTGGTAGCGAAACCACCTTGCTTGGCCCTCTGACCGTTCGCGCGGTCGAGAAGTTCCAAGTGAAGCACGGCATTGCTGGCCCCGGCGACCCCGGCTACGGCTTCGTCGGCCCCAAGACCCGCGCTAAGCTAAATGAGCTCGCAGGCGGGCAAGCAGGAGTCGGGGCGGGAAGTGCGGTAGGTGCATCGACATCGGGGGACTCTTCCGCAACCCAGTCTCAACTCGACACATTGAACGCTCTTTTGGAGCAGGTGCGCCAACTCCAGACCCAGCTTCAGGCAGTGCAGTAAATTGTTTATAGGTATTGCTGCAGCACTTAAGAAACAAAAGGCCGCCTCCAGGCGGTTTTTTGTGTGCAAGCGCCGCATGTGGGTAATTCACATACTGTGAGTTACGAAATGTGAGTTCTTTCCCTCTCCTAGCCAGGGTGAGACTTGGGACAGGGACCCAAGTCGCAAGACCTTTTCAGAGGTTTTCCTAGTACTCGAAGGAAAAGCTCGAAAAGGTGTACAGCTCCTGTAAGGAGGGTTGGGGTGGGGTAGTGGTTGAGCCAAGTATCACCAACCTACCCCCTCCAAACCTCCCCCTGGCCATGGGGAGGAGCTTTTTCGTATCTCAAGGTCCTGTACTTGCTGGATGCCGGTTTTCACCGGTATGACACATCAAGAATGGTGAGGGGTTAGGATGGTTTTTCTACAACGCATCTTCTGGCTCTATGTTATGATGTTTTAATGGCACAGAAGAAGATTGTCGTTGCGAATTGGAAGATGGCTCCAGACACCCTCAAGGAGGCGAAGGCGCTTTATCTCGCGGAACGGAAGACGGCCACCGGTCTGCGTCGCGTGCAAACAATCATCTGCCCTCCCGTCATCTACCTCCATTCTCTTTCTACACCCTACGCCCTACGCCCTACGCCCGCCTTGGGCGCCCAAAGTTGTTTTCACCTCAAGTCAGGGGCACACACCGGTGCTCTATCTGCGGAAATGATGGCCCGCGCCGGAGCGCGGTACGTGCTCGTGGGCCACTCGGAGCGGCGAGCGGAAGGAGAGAGTAGTGTACAGGTAGCCATGCAGGTGAATGCCGTCTTTGACGCGGGGGCGACACCGATTCTTTGTGTCGGGGAACGAGAGCGTGACGAGCACGGTTTTTTCCTGAAGTATCTAGAAGATCAGCTTATTGAGAGTCTTCATGGGGTGAGTAAAAAGCGCATCGGAATGCTTATCATTGCCTACGAGCCACTTTGGGCTATCTCAAGCGAACAGTTGCGCCCGGCCACCCCAAAAGAAAGCGAGCAGATGGCGCTCTACCTTCGTAAGCTCTTGGCAAGCAAGATTGGTTTGAAGGCAGCCAGGGAGGCGCTCATTCTATATGGCGGCTCTGTAGACGTAAAAAACTGTGAAGCTTTTCTTCGTGAAGGCGGAGTGGGCGGGCTACTGGTTGGCCGCGCGAGTTTGGATGCTAAACAGTTCGGCGAGATACTGAAGATTGCGGAAAGAGCCCCCCAGCTTCATTAGCTTCGTTAGCTTCATTCGCCCAGAATGTCATTGCGAGGTACTCCGAAGCAAACTAGAGAATTTCACCTGGATTGCTTCGGAGTACCTCGCAAAGACGAGGGCGAGATATTTCTCAATATACATAGCATGTTGGAATGTCTTTGCGAGGTACTCCGAAGCAATCCAGGTTGTGTTATCTCTGGATTGCCACGCCCCTTCGGAGCGCGTAATGACAAAACTAAAGATTTGGTCACATGAACAAAAAAGCACCTTGTATCTACATTCTCGCAAGTAAAAGAAATGTACTTTATACACAGGAGTCACCAGCAATCTTTCTAAAAGAGTAGATGAACACAAAACCGGAGCAGTAGAAGGATTTACAAAAAAGTATCATGTGCACATGTTGGTGTATTTCGAAGAATATGAAGATATGTATAATGCTATCGAAAGAGAAAAGCAGATTAAAGGAGGTTCAAGGAAGAAGAAGATTGAGTTGGTTGAGACTGTTAACCGAGACTGGAAAGATTTGTCACTAGAATTGTAGGGGTGCAGGCTAGACTGCTTTAAGGATTAGGTCTTTGCGAGGAGTAAAACGACGAAGCAATCCAGACCTGGGTTGCTTCAGCCTAAAGGCCTCGCAATGACGCGATTGCAAGGACGATTACTATGGAATTACCATTTATAAAAAACTTCGAACAGTTCGCCGGCAAGCGAGTCTTTTTGCGGGCGTGTTTAAACGCACCCATGGAAAACGGAAAGCTCACTAACAGTTTTCGTCTGCGCCGTTTGCAGCCCACCATACAAGCGCTTCGAGAGGTGGGCGCCAAAGTAATCTTGGCGGGCTACTTGAGCCACGAAGTCACCTGTGGTTTCAAGCCCGTGGCCGAATTTCTGGGAGTGGAACTGCTCGACACGCTTGATCCCCGCCAACTTCAGGAGCGTGCAGGAAGGCTGGGGTCTGGAGAAGTGGTGATGCTTCCTAATCTTCGTCGCGATCCGCGCGAAGAGAAAAACGACCTCACCTTTGCCCATGAGCTCGCCTCGCTTGCCGATGTTTATGTAAACGATGCCTTTCCGGACTCTCACCGCGAGTACTCTTCAATTATAGGCATTCCACGGCTTCTTCCGAGTCTTTTGGGGCCACAATTCCAGCTCGAGATCGAGCATCTCTCGAAAGCGTTTAGTCCCGCCCACCCCTTTCTTTTTATTCTGGGTGGTGCAAAGTTCTCAACAAAGGAGCCTTTGGTGAGCGGCTTTCTCGAAAGCGCTGACCATATCTTCATCACAGGGGCCTTGGCCAACACCTTTTTCAAAGCAAAAGGGTATGAAGTCGGAACCTCTCTCATTGAACCAGATGAGGTAGTCTGTCCGAAAACTGGCCCAGAAGCTTTGCTTCCTGATGCGTTTGGCCCGCCACGGCGGGCTTGTTTTCGGGGAGACTACCAAAGGCTTAGGGATTTGATGGAGAACAAGAAAATACTGCTCCCTATCGATGTAACTGTGCAAGGGCTGCGGGGGAGTTGCGTAAAGAAGCCAGATGCGGTGCTTCCCGATGAAAACATGCTCGATGTGGGGCCAGCAACCGTAGCTATGGTAAAGGAGCTTATTGGGCCATCACAGTTTGTCCTCTGGAACGGCCCTTTGGGCAATTTTGAAAAAGGGTTTAGTAGCTCGACCGACGAGGTAGCACTGGCCCTCGCAATCTCGCACGCCACCTCGATCGTCGGAGGAGGAGACACTTTAGCGGCGCTCAACCGCCTCGGCCTTGATGAAAAAAGAAAGGATGAAGGGGGCTTTGACTTCGTCTCTACTGCTGGCGGTGCGATGCTGGATTTCCTTGCGCACCGTTCCCTTCCGGGCATTGAAGCAGTCAAAAATGCAAGGCAGTAGGTAGCCCCGACGCTTTGGTCGGGGCCCCGACCTCGCTTGAGGCGAGCGTCGGGGTAGGTAGTAGCTAGGGCGTAGGGCGTAGTAATTATGAGTTCAATTGTCAATTGCTAATTGTGTAACTGCTCACAACCCTGAGTAAGTGTCTTTGCCACCGCCTTCGGACGGGACCCCGCCAAAGGCGGTGGCAAAGACGGAGCGAGATATGTTGTGCTAGTTAGCCGCCACTCGTTTTTGTGAGCAGT
>PCYI01000006.1:74208-77052 GCA_002774795.1 Candidatus Vogelbacteria bacterium CG10_big_fil_rev_8_21_14_0_10_51_16
ACCTTCGGCGTAGCTGTAGTAGTGGCCAGTTTGTCCATCCGCTTTCGGAGGGATGAGCCAGACGTGGGCGTGTGGCACCTCTTCACCTACAATCTTAGAGACTATTTGTTCGACGCCAAAAGCTTTCCGTTGGGCATTCGCAACTTTCTGCACCACTTCAAAGAAGGGGCCTATTTCAGGAATGTCCCACACCCATCGGTGGTGTTTCTTCGGAATGACGAGCGCATGACCAGGCGCTTCCGGCCGAATATCGAGGAAAGCGAAAGCGCACTCATCTTCGTAGAGTTTGTGCGACGGAAGCTCTCCGCGGATGATTTTGCAGAATAGACAGTCCATACTGTTTCGATATACGATTTACGATGTACGATTTACGAACGGATTCTATTCTTAAGTCGTAAGTCGAGATTCGTAAGTCGCTTGAAAGTGGTATACTCCACTCTACACCCAGCATGTCCTCGAATCAACATACTCAGTGGGCTGTTCGCGACCCCGTCCCCCCGGAAGCCGAAGAGGCTCTTTCTTTTTATCCCGAACTCCAGCGACATCTCCTGTGGCACCGAGGTGTGACTACTCATGATGCCGCCGACAGGTTTTTGCATCCATCCTATGAGCGGGATTTGCACGACCCTTTTCTTATTCTCAACATGGAGAAGGCGGTGAAGCGTATTTTGAAAGCGATAAAAAAGCGCGAAAAGATTGTCATTTATGGTGACTACGACTGCGACGGCATCCCCGGCTCGGTGGCACTTTTTGGTTTTTTTAGAAAAATAAACTACGAGCACTGCAATGTGTACATCCCCCATAGATACAAAGAAGGCTATGGGCTAAACAGTTTAGCAATTAAACAGTTTAGCGATGACGGAGTTGACTTGGTCATCACCGTTGACAACGGTATTACTGATGCTGAGCAAGTCTTGCTCGCAAACGAGCTTGGTCTCGATATTGTTATCACCGACCACCACCTTCTGCCTAGAAAGAGTAACGGGGCGGGGGAGATAGAAGAGTTTGTCCCCGAAGCGCACGCTGTTATTAATTCAAAACAAAAAGAGGACAGCTACCCCTTCGACCTTCTTTGTGGCGCCGGAGTAGCCTTTAAGTTGGTGCAAGCTCTTATCAAGAAAGGGAGTTTTGATATTAACAAGGGCTGGGAGAAATGGCTTTTAGATGTTGTTGGCATCTCTACTATTGCCGACATGGTCCCTTTGCATGGGGAAAATCGGGTTCTTGCCTACTACGGCCTCAAGGTTTTACAAAAGACCGAGCGTCCCGGCCTCTCGCATCTACTGCGACGCATGAATGTGAAAAGGGAACATCTAAACGAAGACGACGTCGGCTTCTCAATTGCTCCCGTTATCAACGCGGCGAGTAGACTCGGCACTCCGATGGATGGTTTTCACATGTTGGCGGCGGAGGACCTGGGCGAGGGCACAGCCATCGCCGAGATGCTCTATAAGTTGAACAAAGAAAGAAAACTGGCTGTGGTCTCTATGCTTGCCGACGCGGAAGAAATGGTGGCTTTTTCATGTGTCATTTTCGAACGGGATGACACAAATTCCTCGCCGGTCATTGTGGTTGGGCGGCCAGAATGGAAGCCCGGGCTTCTTGGGCTTGTGGCAAACACGCTCATGGAAAAGTATAGACGGCCGGTGTTTGCGTGGGGCAAGGAAGGTTCGAAAGAGATCAAGGGTTCATGTCGTTCGGACGGCTCGGTGAGCGTGGTCGACCTTATGGCCACCGCCGGTGATGTTTTTACAGAAAAGGGTGGCCATGAACGCGCGGGAGGATTTTCTTGCACAGACGAACAGGTAGCGAGTCTTGAGTCGGCCTTGAATGAAGCACACAAGACTCTCATGAGCACCCACTTGGACATCGTAAGTCCAAGCAAGTTTGTGGACGCAAGGCTAGAGCTAGACCAAGTCACCTGGGAGACCTATGGGCAGATCGAGGCCCTGGCCCCCTTTGGGGTCGGCAACGAAAAGCCCTTGTTTCTTTTTGAAAAGATAACAGTTGCCTCCTCGAAACTTTTTGGGAAAGAGAAAAACCATCTTCAGCTTGGGTTCAAAAGAAATGACGGCACTCCCATCTCTGCTATCAAGTTCTTTTGCACGCAGGAGATTCCGTTGGGGCAGAAGGTCAATCTCCTGGCGCATCTGGAAAAATCGGTCTTCGGTTGGAAGCCGGAGCTTCGTTTGCGGATTGTGGAGGTGCGATAGGGCTCTCTCTCAATTCTAAGTTGACTTTGAATTACGAAACTCACTCTATTGTCGTCATTGCGAGGACTTTAGTCCGAAGCAATCCATGAAATACAACATCTTTTTCTGGATTGCTTCGCGCTTTGCGCTCGCAATGACGAGTTTCGTAATTCAAGGTAAGTTGAGACTGTAGAAAACGACTACCGGAATTCTAAGCACGAAGCACGAAATCTGAAGCACTTGTTTAAGCACGAAATCATAAATTTGAAGCACGAAACAAGCACTAAATTCAAAGCTCTAAAATTAGAAACAGAATCCGTTTTGATATTTAGGATTTTGTGCTTAGAATTTGTTTCGTACTTCAGATTTCGTGCTTCGTGCTTAAACAAGTGCTTCGTGCTTAAATAGGTGCTTCAGATTTATGATTTCGTGCTTGTGGCACGTGCTTCGTTCTTTATCTGGAGTTCTGTACTCTGGAGCCTGCCTCTTTCTGGCACTCATTTTTCTACAGTTTCAAGTTACCTAACCCACCCTCTTTTTACTGTGAGTTACGAAATTGCTCCTCCCCCTGGCCTGGGGGTGAGAAGTGGGTAGGGCCCCACTTCGCAAGACCGGAGCGCGACGGCGCGAGGTGGGCTCGCGGCCTCGGCGA
>PCYI01000006.1:77081-89609 GCA_002774795.1 Candidatus Vogelbacteria bacterium CG10_big_fil_rev_8_21_14_0_10_51_16
CCCACCCTAGCCCTCCTTACAGGAGCTGTACACCTTTTCGAGCTTTTCCTTCGAGTACTCGGAAAACCTCTGAAAAGGTCTTGCAACTTGGGTCCCTGTCCCAAGTCTCACCCTGGCCAGGGGAGGGAATAAATCAGAATTTCGTAATTCACAATCTTTTTAGGGACAAAGTTGGACAAAAGCAAGGCGGTCGGGGATACCGGCCGCCTAGAGCAGGGTGGGATAATCGATTGTCGTTGTCGTAGACTCAATCCTCACGAGGGGCGCGCCACGGGCGTCCACCGAAGCCCCGGAAGGAGCTCGCGGAAAAACCCCAGAGCATCTGCAGGAGCTTGGCTCCTTGTCGGAGAAATGGGTCTGGCACGCGAAGCATCATCTCCAGTATCGGCCGGCGCTCGCGGTGGGTGCTCGGGAGTCCCGCGAGCAGGTCGTCGAGCACATCGTGGTAGGCCCTCTCCTCAAGCGACTCGAAGCGCACCTCCACGTTGGGAAACCAGAAGGGGATGAGGTGGCGGAGCTGTTCCGCGAAGTGAGTACTGCTTTGCGTGACGAGCCACGCGTCCGCGCCATAGTCACGGCAGTTTGCAATCCTGTGGTCGGACGATGAAAAGATGCACACAAATGGCTGCAAAGGCAGGGCCTGGCGGACCTCTTCACAGAACAGAGACAGCTTACTCAATGTGTAGCAGACACTGGATGGGCTTACGATGAGGACACTCGGTTTGAGACGTGCTATTTCTGCGACCAGCTCAGCTCTGCGCCCTGTCGCTGTTCCAGTCCCCGTGGCGCCTGTCTCTATCAACAAGTCTACCCGCACTTGCTCGTCGAACCACATCCGCAATGTGTCGGCGAGGATTTCGCCCCCGACCTCCGAGTTGTGTACGACAAGAATCTTGATAGGCACGACGGCCTCCTTTCTTTTCCTCTGTTTCGAGTACAAGTCCACAGGGAGCTTATCTGTTCACCGTGAGGCTGTCAACATTCCGCAGGTTTGATGGGCGAGGCTTTGTGTTATACTTTCTAGCATGCAGGATAAACTAATCATCTACACCGACGGGGCTTCAAGGAACAACCCGGGCGAGGCGGGGGCGGGCGCTTATATCACCGACGAGCATGGGCGGGTGCTTAAGGAGTGCACCAAGTATCTGGGGGTGGCCACCAACAACTTTGCCGAGTACGAGGCCATTATCCTCGGACTTGCGGAGGCCAAAAAGCTACTTGGGGAAAAGAAGGCCAAAGAGGCCGAGGTGGAGGTACGCATGGACTCGGAGCTCGCCCAGCGCCAACTTACCGGTATTTACCAGGTAAAAGAGGAGACCCTATGGCCACAATTTATGAGGATATGGAACTTACGCGTGGCCGCTTTTCGAAGCGTAAAGTTTGTGCATGTGCGTCGAGAGTTTAACAAAGAGGCCGACCGGCTATCGAACGAAGCGATTGATGGACATAAATAGCAGACACAACATTAAATAGTATGGGAATAGTTGATATGTTTATGGGCGGCAAGCAGAAGGAGGCCCACTCTCCAGAAGAGGAGGCAAAGAGGCAAGAGGGCAGCCGTCTGCTCAATATGCGTTTTGCCGACATCGACGAGCCGGACACTCTTGTAAAAAAGGTCGCCTTAGGCGTGCTTGGGCAGGATGAGGACGCCGATCTTCCCATGGACCGAGCGCGTTCTTTTTTGGATGTCCATAAGATTCTCGAGGCCATCAATATCTATCGCGAGATGTATCTGCGGACAGCAAATGAGGCTTTGCACACGGAGTTGTTGCGTCGTATTCCGCAAACGGCGGCCGGCGTGCGTCATCCGGAGTTCGACCTGCGGGCACACACCGAGCGCATTATGCGCGACTATAAGGCGCGCTTATTAACGATGAGTTTTGCCGATGTGGCTGATCTGAAGACCTTTTATGAAAAAATCTGGGTGACCCCACTCCTCAGTAGTGAAGATGTTCGTGGTAGGGTCGATTTGACCAAGATACGCACTCAAGACAGCGGAGCAGTCGTCGAGGCAGTGCGTGCCTACGAGCAATCAGTGGGGCGTGGCGACTTGTTACAGGAACAAGCGCGCTATTTGCGGGCGATTACTCAATCAGGTCAAGGGCTCCATAATCAAGCAGAGGATGTCCGTTTTCAGGCTAAGCGCTTGGTAAAGAAAAAGATGATGATGAAAAGTAGCACTGGTTTTACCAAGGACACCATGCCCCGCAGATAATCATCAGACTTCTAGTCTTTAATATTGCAATTTTTCTCGCGCCAAAGTGAAAAGGGTTTTGAGCTTTACCCGGGCAAGGAGTACGGCACCTCCAAGAAGGTCAAAAAGCAAATCAAAGATGGTGTCTAGATGAGTGCCTATGCCCATGTATTTCGCATAGAGTGGAAAGGCGGAGGTGTTGCCGAAACTACCCCACCATTCCGCCATTTCCCAAAGCAGTCCAACTACGAGAACCACCGCGAGGATAGCGAGCGTTGTGCGCAGGTGGGGGATAGCAGTGAGGACAAACCAAGTGACCACCATTCCGCCCAGAAAATGTAAGAGCTTGTCGAACCAGATGGTCGTAATATGGAGCTCAAAACCGACCCCGCCTACGGCAGACGCACCGAAAAGCAGAAAGCCGGCGAGAATCGGTAGCCAGGGTTTTTCTAAAAAAGGTGATAGTTTGTGCATTTGTGGTGGATAACTAAGTGGACACAATCAGAAAAGGGGAGCATGCTGATTGTAGCATAGAATAGGAGGTGACCCCATGATTAGTATTCTCAACATAAGAGACGAAAATGACGACCCTATCCCAGGGCCGTCAGGGGAGTCTCTTTGCCAGGCAAGCGAACCTGGTCGGGAAATGCAACCGAAGTGGAAGGTCATCGCCGATGGGGTGGAGGGTTGCTCCGAGCACCCTTACACCACCACGACGCCCGACCAGCGTTAACCGCTGGCCACCGCCCCCTTAAAGAGGGGAAACAGCCGAGGCAAGCGTTAGGGCCCCCGCCCTTTCGCCCCTCGGCTTTCGTAATGCGCAAATACCATTGAAAAATGATAACATTTTTCTAAAAAACCGTAACATATTTTGTCGTTTTGGAAACTTTACATACTGGGGAACAGGCCTATAATGGCGAAATTAGCAATATTTATGAGGCTTAGTCATTCTTGCACCAATGACCCCTCTTTTAATTAGAATAGATTTATGAATGGCATGAGCGAAACAAATAAAGTCGTTTTGGCGGCGGTGCTTGGGATTATAATTGGTTTTGGGTTTGGGCGATTCACTACGGAACGCAATGCTACAGAGCTCGAAGAGGCCGAAGAAGTAGGCGAAGAGATGGGTGCTCCTTCTCCAAATGAGTCGACGGCTGAGACGAACGATATTATTTCCGCAACAGATAGTGATATGGTTGTGCAAGATAGCAATGGTGCGGTGGTGACAACAGTCTCCCAAGAGACGAGTGTTACAAGCGCGGTCACCGCTCTCGACCAGTCGGCCGGCATGTCTGTGAAGACCCTGGTCAGCATGGACCGCCGCGGATGGGTGGTCGTACATGAGCAGACTAATGGCGTGCCGGCTCGCATCTTGGGGGCTAAGCCATACGGTCCGGCCACCGGAGAGGTTAGGGTCAATTTGCTTAGGGGCACTAAGGCGGGGAGTGTCTACTATGTCATGTTGCATAGTGACGATGGTGATATTGAAGATTTTAGTCTCTCGCGTGACTTACCGCTTTTGGGAGCAAACGGTATGCCCATCATGGTGATGTTTAAGGCGCTGTAGTTACGGGCAGCCCCGACGCTTTGGTCGGGGCCCCGACCTCGCTTGAGGCGAGCGTCGGGGTAGGCAGTAGGAAGTAGGGCTCGAACTAGGGCGTAGGGCGTAGAAAATTCAAAATGCAAAACACATACAAAAAGTCCCTTACGGGACTTTTTGTATGTTGAAATCAAGAGGAGAATTTGTGTTCGCTACTGCCTACTTATTACTACTGCCGACTGCCTTGATTTCAAGCTGCTTGTTCTTTCGCATACAAGTAGTGCATATCTTTACGCGAGCACCGTCTGGGCGCTTTGCCCACTGAAGATTGGGAAACTTGCGGCGCTTACCGATGGGCTGGTATTTGGTTGCACGAACATCGTTGCGGTAACCGCCGACCATAAGAGAACCTTTATTGCATGTGGGACAGATGCGAGACATAGTGTGTGAGGGCGTAGAGCTTAGGGTGTAGGGCATATTTTTTATTACTGTGCCCTGTGCCCTACGGCCTATGCCCTAGAGTTTGGTTATGTTATCATGTGAAGAAGCAGTATGCAAGGGATTGATATTATATTTGCCATCGCCGTTCTCATTATGTCTGTCGTCATCCACGAGGTGTCGCATGGCTATGTTGCATATGCTTTGGGTGACCCCACCGCCAAGATGGCGGGGAGACTCACCTTAAACCCTATTCGGCACCTTGACCCAGTCGGGTCGATTCTGGTGCCACTTGTTACCAGTATCTTTGGCTTTACTTTTGGATGGGCGAAGCCGGTGCCATACAACCCGTATAACTTGCGAGTGGGGAAATGGGGTCCCGCTTACGTGGCGGCGGCGGGGCCACTCTCCAATCTGCTTGTTGCCATTATTCTTGGATTGACGCTCCGTTTTGGATTGGTAGATGGGGCGGCGGCCAGCTTTCTCACTTTGATTGTTTTTATAAACATTCTTCTGGCCGTCTTCAATCTTATCCCCATCCCGCCCTTAGACGGCTCTGGGGTTCTATTTGCTCTCCTCCCGTATCGCTTTCAGTATATAGAGAACTTCATGCGCCAGAACTTTCTTTTGCTCATAGTTCTTTTGATCTTCTTTGGTGGAAATTTGTTGGGCCTACTATCTGGCTTGGCTTTTCGCTTTATTACAGGCTTCCCGCTTTTTTAGATAGTATATCCTTGCGCAAGTGCACCTGGTTTGCTATAGTTTCATCCACGCAGAATAGACGCTAGGCATTAGGAATTCCTACTTCCTACTTCCTATTCCTACTTCCTACTACCTATCCCTATGTCCACCATAAATCAACTTGTACGAAAGCCTCGTCAGAAAGTAAAAGTCAAAAGCCGCTCTGTGGCTTTGGGGCAGGGTTTTAATGTACATAAAAACAAGCAGACCTACTACAATGCTCCCTTTAAGCGTGGAGTCTGCACGGTGGTAAAGACCACTACTCCAAAGAAACCAAACTCAGCCCTGCGTAAGATTGCTCGCGTGCGTCTTACTAACGGGATGGAGGTGACAGCCTATATTCCGGGCGAGGGTCATAATCTCCAAGAGCACTCGGTCGTGATGATCCGCGGAGGTCGCGTAAAAGACTTGCCCGGAGTCCGCTATCATATTGTCCGCGGGCGATACGACTCTGCCGGCCTCGAGAAACGTCGTCGTGGCCGCTCTAAGTACGGAGCCAAGCGACCAAAAGAATCGAAAAAGTAATAAACACAGGCAGTAGGAAGTAGGCAGTAGGCAGTAGAAAACTCAAATCTGAGATTCAGAATTGCCTAAAGCCTAGAGCCTAGAGCCTAGAGCCTAAACCATGCGACGCCCAATCAAAAGACGACCCAAACTTTCCCCTGACTATAAATATGAGTCGGTGGTTGTTGAGCAGTTTGTAAACTACATCATGGAGCGAGGTAAAAAGAACGTTGCCAGGGCCATTGTTTACGGAGCTCTCGAGAATATAAAGTCAGAGCTTAAACACGACAACGCTCTCGAGATTTTCGAAACCGCTCTTCGGAACGCGGGACCGATCGCCGAAGTGCGTTCTCGCCGCATTGGCGGTGCCACCTATCAGGTGCCTCGTGAAGTGCGCCCAGAGCGTAAGCTCGCCCTTGCTATGCGTTGGATCATAGACGCCGCGCGGGCAAAAAAGGGCATGCCCATGGCCAAGCGTCTCTCGGGAGAGCTTATCGCCGCTTCGAAAAACGAAGGCGAGGCCATTAAGAAGCGCGAGAATGTCATGAAGATGGCGGAAGCGAACCGAGCATTTGCGCATTTTGCGTGGTAAAAGCATGATAAAACCGCAGAGCTCTTCTATCATGCAAGCATGAAGCACGAAATTTGAAGCCCCGACGTTTCGCCAAAGGCGAAAGTGCGGGATCACGACTGCAAACGTCGGGGTACGAAACAAATTACAAGCACTAAATGAAAAACATCTAAACGAATCCCGTTTCGTATTTAGGGCTTTGGATTTAGTGCTTGTTTCGTGCTTACGATTTAGTGCTTACGTGACAACAGCGATTCACATTTATCATTTACTACATCATGGAGCAACGTACCACCCCCCTAAGCCACGTTCGTAATTTTGGTATCATTGCGCATATTGACGCCGGCAAGACAACCGTCTCCGAGCGCATTTTGTTTTACACCGGAGTTTCGCACAAAATCGGCGAGGTTCACGAGGGCGATACCGTTATGGACTGGATGGAGCAGGAGCGCGAGCGCGGCATCACTATCACCTCAGCGGCCACTACGGCTTTTTGGACACCATCGCGCGAGGTAGATAAGAGTGATCCTTCTGAGAAGTTTCGTTTCAATATTATAGATACGCCCGGACACATCGACTTTACTATTGAGGTGCGGCGCTCGATGCGCGTCCTTGATGGCGCTGTTGTCGTATTTGACGGAGTGGCCGGCGTGGAGCCTCAATCGGAAACAAATTGGCGTTATGCCGACGAGGGCGAGGTGCCGCGACTTTGTTTTGTAAATAAGCTCGATCGTACTGGAGCTAATTTTGAATACTGCTACAAGACAATCCTCGATCGATTAACCAAGTTTGCCGTGCGCATGCAAATTCCAATAGGTGAAGAGGATAAGCATGAAGGCGTAATCGACCTACTCGCCCTAAAGGCCTACCATTTTGAGGGAGAGAAGGGAATTGACATTGTCGAGACGGAGATTCCAGAAAATCTAAAGGCAGATGCTAAAAAGTACCACGACGAGCTTGTTGAGCGAATTGTTTCTGAAGACGAGGTGGCTATGGGCGACTACCTCGAAGGCAAGGAGGTTCCCATCGAGAGCTTGAAGGTTATTTTGCGCAAGGCGGTTATTGCCAATAAGATTGTCCCAGTCTATTGCGGGAGCGCTCTTAAAAACAAGGGTGTTCAGCTTGTGCTTGATGCGGTCGTCGACTACCTGCCCTCCCCGCTCGAAGTGCCCCCGGCCGAGGGGCTTGATCCCGAGACTGATGAGACCATTACTCGCCACGCCGATGACAGCGAGCCTTTTGCCGCGCTCGCCTTTAAGCTCCAGTCTGACCCATATGTAGGCCAGCTTACCTTCTTTCGTGTCTACTCCGGATCGGTAGAGTCCGGCTCCTATGTATACAATGCCACCACAGGCACACGAGAGCGAGTGGGGCGTATTTTACGCATGCACGCGAACGACCGCGAGGAGGTTAAAAAAGTGTACGCGGGCGAGATTGCCGCTATGGTGGGCCTAAAAGACACGCGCACCGGCCACACGCTTTGTAGTGAAGACCATCCTATTATTCTCGAATCGATAGTTATTCCCGAGTCGGTGGTTTCGATGCGCATCGAGCCAAAAACAAAGGCTGACCAAGAAAAGATGGGCATGGCCTTGAAGCGTCTTTCCGACGAAGACCCCACCTTCCGGGTTTCCTCTGACGAGGAGACTCTCGAGACAATCATCTCCGGCATGGGCGAGCTTCATCTCGATATCATCGTAGATCGTCTCAAGCGTGAGTTTAAGGTGGAAGCAAACATCGGTCGTCCACAGGTGGCTTACAAAGAGACCATCACAAAATCAGCCGAAGCGGAGGGTAAGTACGTAAAGCAGTCTGGTGGTCGCGGGCAGTACGGCCACTGTGTCATCACGGTAAAGCCCCTTGAAGCACTGGTTGAGGGCGCGAAGATCGCCAAAAACGTAAAACGCGAACAGCATTTCGAGTTTGTGAACTCCATCAAGGGCGGAGTTATCCCAAACGAGTTTATTCCGGCGGTGGAAAAAGGGGTGCGCGAAGCTCTTTCGCGCGGTATTCAGGCCGGTTACCAAGTGGTGGATGTATCGGTAGAGCTCACTTTTGGCTCATCTCACGACGTAGACTCTTCGGAGATGGCCTTTAAGATGGCCGGCTCTCTTGCTTTTCAAGATGCCACCAAGAGGGCGGGGCCGGTTTTGCTCGAGCCCATTATGCAAGTAGAGGTGGTCACTCCGGAGCAGTTTATGGGTGATGTCACCGGTTCTCTTTCTTCTAAACGTGCCCAGATAGAGGGCATGGACGACCGCGGTCAGGCCAAAGCCGTGCGCGCCAAGGTGCCTCTGGCCGAGATGTTCGGCTACGTGACCACTCTGCGCTCTATGACGGAGGGCCGCGCCAGCTTCACCATGGAATTTTTAGAGTATGCTATTGTGCCACCTAATGTGGCTAAGGATATTATTGAGGCTCGAAGATAAATTCTCCCACCCCATACTTATCCACAGGAGGACACTTACTGTTAATCTGTGGATAAGTTGAGATTTGTTGGAAAAGGCAAAAAACTAGTCATGATTGCTCTTTATCAACAGCCAGACACGACGTGTCCGGCTGTTGACTGTTTTGTTATTGCGAGTTTTTAATGGTATAATACAAGCTATGAAGCTCGGAGATTTTGCGCGCAAGCATAAGACGCTTTTCTGGTCTACCAACGCCTACGACCAACTTGACGAAAGGGCGGTGGTAGAGGCCGTTTTGAATTACGGCGACTGGGAGACCGTAAAAGAACTTTTTTCTATAATCGGCATTAAGCGTACAGCCGAAGTTTTTCGTGAATGGACACGGCCGGAACTTTCACGAACAAACTACTACCCTAAAATAACCCACTATTTTAGACTTTACTTTGACCGCTATGCACACTGAAATTCTTACTCGGGAGCAAGTTGATCTTCTGCCCGTCATTAAGAAATTTGGCGAACAGTTCGGCATGGTTGGCGGCACCGCGATTGCTTTGCACATCGGTCACCGCGAATCTATAGATTTCGACCTTTTTTCAGAAAAGGAGTTCAGAAATAGTACGATTACTTCCAAAATCAAAAAACTGTGTCCCCAAGCTGCTATTTCATATGAAGACGCGGGACAGATAAATCTCAAGGTCGGCGAAGTGAAGTTGACCTTTTACCACTATCCGTATCCAGTTCGATATTCAGAGCATTTTGAGGACATTATAAATATTCCCGATCTGTTAAGTTTGGCGGCCATGAAAGTGTTCGCGATGGGTCAACGCGCAAAGTGGAAGGACTATGTTGACCTTTATTTCATTCTACGTGATTATCATACAATTGATGATGTTACCGAGCGCGCCAAGGAACTTTTCGGCGCCATGTACAATGAAAAGTTGTGTCGCGTCCAACTGGCCTATTTTGAAGACATAGACTACCGTGAGCCGGTTGTCTATCGCCCAGGCTTCGAAGTAGAGGATGGTGTTGTTAAGGATGCTCTCACAGAGTTTAGTCTTGCCGGATGACATAAATATGGATAGAATGTAAAATGGAAACCTGCCTGCCGGCAGGCAGGTCTCAAAATGTCATCCCTACGGGAGATCTGCCGAAGGCACGAGAAAATGACAACGAAAAGTTGCGTGGCAACCTCTTTGCCTTACGCAATATAAAAATTAACAATCTATACACATACGCACAAGAACTTAAGCACGGTGAGCTGAATGAAGTTTTCCATTTTGAGATTTCCATTTTCAATTTTCTCCTTCAATGGGGGCAACACGCTACTTTTTTACACATTATTATAACTACTTGCCGAATTTCATGAAAAAATATCTACTTGGGTTTATGGTGCTCGCGGTGCTTTCGGTGCCCACAATCGCTCGGGCGCAAGGGATGGGCATTCCGGAAATGCTTGCGCTCCTGCAGTCGCTCATGGCCCAGGTGACCATGTTGCAAGAGCAGTTGGTGCGCATGCAGGCGAGTGAGAGAGTAGTAACCACTCCGCCCGAAACGCGCACCGAAGAAATGAGAGTGGTGGACAACACTCCGACTATCAACATCGATATGCCGTCTCCATTTGAGACGAACCGCGTGCGGCAAGGCGAGCGAATGACTATCGCTTGGTCGTCTTTTAACCTGCTCCCATCCGACACCGTCGGTATTTGGCTGGGCACAGGGGATGGTGTCGTCAAGACTAACAGGTGGGGGCTTGGTACTCATGGCCTCGCTACCGGGAGCTTTGTTTGGACGGTGAACACCTACACCTCCGGCAGTCACCATCTGCTCGCTTGTCGCGACCGCGTAGACCCCTCCACCAACGTTGCCGTGTGCAGTCGGCCGGTGCCCATTATAATCGGCGAAGCGGCCAGCCCTATCATCAATCGTATTACGCCCGATAGCGGTGACGAGACCACCACTTTCACCATCAACGGCTTCAATCTGGTCGGCACGGTGAGAATTGAGTTTTATGATACCCAAGGCCGACAGGTGGGAGAAATCGGTAGCCACATAACGGCGACAGAAAACAACGTCACCTTCCGGGGCGGTCTGTTTGCCGCAAACACCGCCCCCGGCACATATCGTGTCAATGTGGTCACGGACAGGTGCGCGAGCGGGGCGAACTGTCGAAGCAATAGTGTCACTCTTACCCTGCGCGAACTGCACGACTCGGCTATTTCCATAAGTGTGCCTTTTCCCAGTAGCGCGACAGCGTTACAAAGAGGGGCGCGGCAACTTCTTACTTGGCAGGACATTAATGCTCCCGCCGGTACGCGCTATAACGTCTACATCAGTGATAGTAACAACGGAAAGGGTAGTATTGTGGCGCAGAGTGTTACCGGCAACAGCTTTCTGTGGTCTGTGGGTGCGGACGAGACCGGGAACACTAACGTACTCGGTGCGGCAACCTTCGCGTCTCCTTGGTACGTGTGGGTGGCCCGAGCACGCTCTGATGGTACCGGAGCTGGCGCGGTACGAAGTCGGGCCGGTTTTACGATTTCGGGCGGCATCGTCAGCCCCCCGATCGTCAACACGCTTATAAGTGGTGGTGGCCTAGTAAACATTTCATGGAGCCGACCTAGAGAGGGGAAGCCGGACGGTTATCTCGTCCTGCGCGCTCAAGATAACTACCCGAGCTCAAATCCACCCCAGCTACTGGTGGGCAACCTAGTGTTGATGAACCAGACTGGAGCCGCGGTATGGCCCAGCTCATGTTCCGGCATGACATCTGCCGATCAACTTTGTGTGGTTACCAATGTGGATGCTTCCGTGACCTCCGTCCAGGATAGGTGGCTTCCCACCGGCTCCACTGGTTCATTTGTTTACGGCGCGGTTGCCTATATGTCGGATAGTCAAGGGCGAATAGTCGGGCATACTCTTGCTTCCACAGAGAGGGTGAATGTTCGTACTGTAGCCGCACCTGTGCATCCGACCATTACCTCTTTTTCCGTCCCCTCAAGCATGGCGGCGGCCGGTAGTATTGATATTTCGTTCGAGCGGACGGCGGGGCCAAGTGGCGGCCAGTACCACTGGCGGCTCTTCGTCGAGTGTCCATCTGTGGTGAGATTGCGCACCAAAGAGGGCGACTATTGCCGTACTTCGGCCATCCCGCATAGCGACCTGCCCCATCTCGGTTTTGAGAGGAGCGGCTCGCTTACCCTGAATGCCACCAGCAACATCGCGGCGGAGTCGTTGCCGGTGTACTTCACCCTCTATCTGCTCGATGCCTCCGGGGCGGTGGTGGCGACCAAGAGTGCCACCACGCACATGAACCGCACTCCGCTTATCTTAAACAGCTTCTACCGAGAGAACGAGCTTGCGCTTGGAAGCTACCTCGTCGTCAAAAGCGAGCCGACCTCTATTATGCGGAGCTATAAGCTCTACCGTTTCCGCGCCGATGGTAGTCGCGAGATACTCGGCTATCTCGCTGGGCAGTCCGATACCTATGAATTCAATTGGCAGGTGGGCGCCTACTATCCGTTGAACGGGAGCACGAATGACATCCGCATGGCCGCGCCCGGGAGTGACTACTATCTCGGCCTCGTCACCCCTGGGTGCCATTGCGACGTCATCACGTCGGCTGGCCCTTTTGCTATCACCGGTGGGGTGCCACAGGTAACCCAGTTTTCGCCTACCAGCGGGCCGGTGGGCACGCGGGTGTATGTGAACGGCGAGCATATTGCTGTGGGTGATGCCGTCTATTTCGGGTCCGCGGGGGACGGCATGCAACCGACGGCATATCTCAAAGACGAGCTGGTAAACGGCTGGTACTTCGATGTGCCCGCCTACGGGCCATACTATTGCGGGGAGGCCTGCATGTCGTCGACCGCGAACCCGCTTACCGGGGGGACCTATCCGGTCACCATCGGCCGGGGCAGGTCTTTGCGAAGCAACGAAATGCCGTTTACGGTTACTTCTCTCACGGCCACGGACAGTGCCGCAAACTCCCAAATGGCCTCAATCCTCTCCGCTTTACAGAGAGCGCTCGATAGCATCCGCTCCAAAATCAGCCGATAGAATAAAGCCAGCCGGATTGCGGAGTTAAGTAATGTAGTACCTACGCAAAATGGCGTCTTTGCCACCGCCTTTGGCG
>PCYI01000006.1:89626-100414 GCA_002774795.1 Candidatus Vogelbacteria bacterium CG10_big_fil_rev_8_21_14_0_10_51_16
AAACCTAGATTGCTTCGCGCAGAGCGCTCGCAAAGACGAAAACAGTGTTTTGCGTAAGTCCTATAAGAACTGTGGGTTGCGAAATGCGTATTTATTCCCTCCCCTGGCCAGGGGGAGAAGCCATTTCGTAGCTCAAAGTATAAGAAATGAGCCGACCTAATAAAAAAACAAGCTTCCGTGGGCATCGGTGGCGTTTGGGGTTATCACACTTTTACTCCTTATCTTAATCTTGGCCGGCGGCGGCATGGACGGCCTGCGCCAGTTTGCCGGCTTATTTTTCGCGGAGACCACCACTCCCGAAGCCCTGCGAGATGCCTACGGCAAACGTCCCATCTCCATTCTCGTCGTACCCGGCCATGATAACATCTCTTCTGGCACCGCTTTTGGCACCTTGTCCGAGAGTGACTTAAATCTGGAAATGGCCTATGGGTTGGCGCGAGTTTTCGAGAGTAATCCTGATTTTACGGTGGCGGTCACGCGAAGAGAGCAAGATGGCGGATACCAAGAATGGTTTGCTGAATATCAAGAGCGAGAGGGAGAGGCCATTACCCGTTTTATAGAGGAAAAGCGAAAGATTTTTCGAGAGGCGGTCGAGCAGGGTTTTGTAGAGCGGCACGTGGCCGTGGAGCGGACAGACGCGCCCTCGCGGGTCGCCTTTGACCTTTATACGGTAAACAAATACGCCATCGATAACGGCATCGATATCGTTCTTCATCTCCACTGGAATGACTATGCCGGACGTCGCCCAAGACAGGTCGGCAAGTACTCCGGCTTTGCCATATATGTGCCGGACAAAGAGATGCCAAATGCCCGAGCGAGCAGGGCTCTCGCGCAAAACATCGCCGCTCGCCTCTCACACTTTTTTGCCCCGAGCGACATGCCTCTTGAGAAGGGGGTCATCGTGGAGGACCAGGAGCTAATCGCTGTCGGCTCGAATGCTTCACAGGAGAGGGCTTCGTTGTTGATTGAGTACGGTTATATCTATGAAAGTCAGTTTCTCGACCGGGCGGTGCGAGCGGTCATCCTAAAAGAGCTCGCTCACCAGACAGAATGGGGCTTAGTAGACTTTTTTACGACAGAAACGAGCGAGGTGACTCCGGGCATAGCAAGCATCCTACCTTATCGCTGGGAAGAGTCGCTTTCTCTGCCCGCGCGTGATTCAGAGGGCGTGCTCGCCCTTCAAGCCGCTCTCGCGCTCGAGGGTTTGTATCCGCCAGATGGAAGAAGCAAGAATGACTGCCCGATTTCAGGCAATTTCGGCCCATGCACGCGCGCCGCCCTCGCTAATTTTCAGGAAAAGTATCGCGCAGAGATTTTGGAGCCGATTGGCCTTAAGCGGGGGACAGGCACTTTTGGGAAGATGACAGCAGAGACCTTAAATCGCCGCTTTGGGGAGTAAGTTAAGAGGTGCGATTTACGAAGTACGAGTTACGAGGCACGAATAACGCACTCATTCCTAAATCCTAATTCCTAAATCGTAAATCGTAAGTCGTACTTCGAACATCGTACCTCATGCCTCTTTAGTTGAATAACGTTCTCCACTTCGAACTCTCGGCTGGGGCTAGTATACTGAGCTCATTATGTTGCGCACCCCTTTATTTGGGCCTGTTGCCGAATATCCATTTCGGCCATTTTCCCCAAAGTGCGACTGCGACTCGGTGAAAAATACTCATGGTAGCCCTGCTACTACTCCGTTTTTTCACCTTCGTCTCGCACGCACTTTGGGAAAACTAGCTCGAAAGGCTATTCGGCAACAGACCATATTTGCGGTGGCGATTGCCGGTTTTGTCGCGCTGGCTTCAGCTTCAGTGTTTGCACAAGGCGCACCGCCGGCGACGGCGGATGGTGCCGCAGGTGAGGTGGCCGTCACCCTGATGAGCTCTTTCGGTTCGCAATCTATCGCCGCCGGGACCGACAGTGTCCTTATGTCCAGATACCGGGTTGAGGTCGGCCTTGTCGATGCGCCGCTATCATTGGTATCTTTTCCGCTTGCATTCGAGGGGGCTGCCGGAGGGCTTTCCGGTTGTCTGCTTGAGGATGGCGACGACTTCCGCCATCTCATCGACATTGAAGCCGGCCCGACAAGCGCTGACCTCGAGGTACCGTATGTGTTTGCCCCAAACACTGGCTATGATTTTACTTTGTTTTGCGATATTGCAAGTGATGCTGTCGGACAGACCTATCGATGGGGGATAGCGCCCGTAGCGGTATTCACGGGCGCGGACGGCGAGACATTTTCGGTGACCACAGAGCTGGCCAGGCAGTGGAACGGCCGGCCCGGCCTGAATGGGCAGACTTTTATCGTTACTTTTCCTGAAAGATTACTCAATGCCGCCTCTTTTGCGGAGGTGCGAATTGTTGGTGAAGAGGGACGGTTCGCTCCCGGCGATACGCTCGCGGTCAGTGTGATGGTGCGTAACGATGGGGCGGAAACATGGGAGGCCGGAAACTACGTGCTTATCCCGGATAGTCATAACGACACTGCTTTGTGGGGTGTTACTCCAGTTTCGCTTGGAGAGAGGGTTGTTCCCGGTGGGACGGCCTCCGTTGTTGTTTCGCTTGTAGCACCCAATGACGTGCGGACTCATCGCTTAAGCTGGTATGTGGCCGTCCTCGACGACCGCCAAGGCGAACTCTTACAACAGCCGGCAACCCTCGCGCTTGTGGTCGAGCTCTCTCGTAATGAAGTGTCGGCTACAACGGGAAGCGAGAACGGATTTTTTGAGCGCCTCCGAGAGGGGGCCAGCAGGACCATTCAAGCAGTAACCGGTGTTGGCGGCGGCGGAGGTGGAGCTCCCGCTACTCGGCAAGTTCAGACGAGTAGCGGGCCTGCCGATGGCCCAGAGCACGAGCCCGCCCCTCAAGTGTCGAGCAATGAAGATGACCCAACTGAAGCGGTGCCGCCCCCGGAAGCAGCCGGAACTCCTCGGATGATTGTCGAATACTGCGAAGAGGTTCCTGACGCGACGGACTATTGTGATTTGTAGCATTTGGAAAGTGGCAGTTGGCTAAGCTAATCTCTATGAGCACGCACCCGGATGCGTGCTACCCACCATATCTGCTACCTGCTACCCCCAGAGTAAAACCCGCTATCCACAGCAATTCCACCCCATTATCCACTATACTCTAAAGATGAAAGGCTTCTCTGGTCTCTTGGTGCTTGCCGGTTCGACACTCCTCGCCGTGAGCTCCGTCGGTTTTTTGGTTGTACCGCGCTCCGGGCTGGTGGCAAGGCTGCCACAGCGAGCGGCCGTCGCCACTAGCAACGAGGCTCGGCCTCCTGGTACCTCACAGGCGGCTCAGGCTAATGCAAATTGGACTCCCGAACAGTCACTGGCGGTGGACGCTTCGCTCGCGAGCGCGCCGGCGGTGGTGGTGCATAGAAAGAGCAGACTCCGCGAAGATTATGACGCAGTGCTTAGCCAGCTCGCCGACCTTACTCGGCGCACAGAACAGGGTGCGGATACGGCGGCGCTGGACGCGCTTCGCTCAGAGCAGGCAGAGCTTGAGGCAAAGCTGTTTGCCGTTGAAGGTAAGGTGGCCGCCCTGCCCACTATCCAGCCCGGTGTGTCGCAAGAGCAGTTGGCGGCAGTGCAGACGAGCGTCACCCAGCAGTTGAGCGCCCAGCAGACAAGCATGTCTCAACTCGCACTCGTGAGTTCGGGAAGTACAAATGTGGTTCAGCCGGCCACCTCCATTCCCGACGTTTATCTGAAGCTTGATGGCTCCAAGATTATGACCGGCGCACTCACGGGCATGGGCGCCTCTTTTTCGACCGGCTCCTTTTCGGGCGCAGTCTCACTTGGTAGCACCCTCACGGTGTCGGGCGCCTCTGGCTTTGCCGCTGCCTCCTCGACGGCTCTCTCCGCCCTCGACTATATTTCGGTCGGCACCACGGCCACCTCCACTATTCGAGGGTCGTCCACATACACGCTCACATCAGAGCTCGCCAGCGCTCTTTTAGTGTACGGCTCCACTACTCTGCAGAACTTTACCTTCACAAACGCCACGGGTACGAACGCCACCACTACTAATTTTTATGCCTCAAATAGCCTGACGGTAAATGGCACAGCTTCCACCTCCGCGCTCATTGTCTCCGGCAGTGCGGCTGTTAGTGGTAATCTTGGCGTTGGTACAACAACTCCGCAAGACCTCTTTACAATTGCGGCAACCTCAGACGAAGGATTTGTTGTTCGAAATGTGCAGTATGAAGAGCTTTTCTCACTGAAGCCTTTTTCCGGTGATGATGGTGAGGTTATCATGCTCTTAAACTATGATTCTGATGTAAATAATCCTCGTGTTAGGCTTGCCTCAAACAGCTCTTCGTATTTTAACAACGGCAACGTCGGAGTGGGGTCTACGACACCATGGGGTCTTCTCTCTGTTAACCCAGATGACATCGCCGGTCCATCGTTTGTCGTTGGTTCTTCGACAAAGACCGACTTTATCGTAACGAACGGAGGAAATGTTGGCATTGGTGAATCCTTGCCAGGCTCGAAGCTCGCGGTGTCAGGAAACATGACCGTGGGGGCGGGTTACGACACTGCTGTCGCCGGCACAAACAGCCTGCTCGTACAGGGTACCCTTGGTCTCGGCACCACCACCTCCTCCGCTAAGCTTACTCTCAAGCAACCAGGGGATGGCTATGGTGGTGGTTTTCATATGATAGAGTCCATCACGACTGATGCGTGGGGGATGGTTATCAAGACGGACGAGAGTCTCTATTTCGGCTCGGCCAGTGATCCGGCGTCACCGGGGAACTTCACAGACCGCGTGGTTTTTACAAATACAGGCAACGTCGGGATAGGTACAACGACACCATTTTCGCCCCTTCAGGTTGCGGGAACCGGAGGCTTGTTTCAGGGTATAACGATCACCGATACCAATGGAGCAGTTGATGAAAAACATTGGATTGTTGGCCCCGGTTCGGTTAGCGGGTCTCTTTCGTTTACCACTCTTAATGATGCGCTGGACGGACCAGGTGAGAGGGTTACTATATTACAAGGATTATCAGGTCAAATTGGTATTGGTACCACTACCACCGATGCTCACCTTTCCATTCATCAGCCCAGTGGTAATGCCATAATGGAATTTGGTTATGGTAATGACAACGACGATCACTGGATTATTGGGGCGGGTACAGATGCTGGGCATCTGGAGGGTGGTTTTGTTATTGGAAATACATCTGGTAGTGACAACGGAAGCAATCTGTTTTTTAAGATTAACAAGACGACCGGTAACGTCGGCCTGGCAACAACTACCCCCTGGCGGACGCTTTCGGTCACGGGGACGGTAGGATTTGACGGCCTGACTGCCGGGGCCGGGGCGGGAGCGTTGTGTTTGGATGCCAATAAGCAGGTAACATACAGCGACGGGGCCGCTTGTACCGGCTCTTCCGAGCGTTTCAAGCATGATATTGTTGGCCTTGAGTCTGGCTTGGCTGCCGTCTTGGCCATGCGGCCGGTAGCTTTTACTTACAATGAAGATATTGGCGTTAAAGGCCGTCAGATTGGTTTTATCGCCGAAGAGGTGGAGCTTGTCGACCCCCGCTTGGTTGCTTTCGACACGAGCGGCCGCCCAGCGAACGTTAAGTATGCCAACTTCACCGCCATGCTCGCGAAGGCCATTCAGGAGTTGAGCGCCAAGGTGGATGCTATCTCCGCGCGAGTTGGTGGTGGGCTTGCTACGGCCACCAACCGCCTTGCCGAGATTTTTGCCGGAAAGGTTGAGGCCGACCTTGTTTACGCTCGCTCAGCGCTCGAGGTCGGCACGGCCACCACTCCCGTGGGTGTTACTCTCTACGACGAACTCACGGGCGAGCCGACATGCTTGACCATTTACGACAATGCTCCCAAAGTGACGGCAGGGGCTTGCAAGGCCGGAGAGGCACGAGGCACGAGTCACGAGTCACGAGAAGAAGGCCGCTCACAGGAAGTCGAGCACGCCTCCTCTCCAAACTCCAAACTACAAACTACAAACTCTGACTCTGACTCTGACACCGAGCCCCCCGTCATCACCTTAAGCGGCAACGACCCCGCCACTATCAAGCAGGGCGACACCTTCCTTGACCCGGGGGCTACTGTCACGGACGACAAGGATGACAATCTTGGTATCAAAGTAGGAGGAGACACGGTAGACACTAAAACCCCCGGCACCTACACCATCACCCACAACGCCACTGACGCCGCCGGTAATAAGGCCAAGGAGGTGACGCGGACGGTAGTGGTAGAAGAGAACGACACCTTCACGAAGACGACGGAGGAGGAGACCAACGAGTCGGAGCCGGTGAACGAGACAAATGGTACGAGCTAATCTAAATGTCATGTCTCCCTTAGTGACCTCTAAGTTTCTGCAACTTACTACGCTCTCTCTGCTTGTAGCAGTTTTATTTTCTCCACAAACAGCCTCCGCCTCTTCGCCGTTTACCATCACCCTCGAGTCAAGCTTTGGCTCGCAGTCAATCGCGGCGGGGACAAAAAGGGTCGCTATGGCTCGCTATCGGATTGCCTCAGAAAGCAAAGGAGTTTTTTTGTTGTCGACTTTGGCGCTAACACGGGCGGGAGAGGCAGACGGGTTGGAGCGCTGTGAAATGGTCGGGGCGGGAAGAACAGAAGCTGTTCCCGAGGGGTCGGACGAGCAAACAGAGAGAGTCATTGTGTCTTTTGCTCCACCACTTGAGGTGCGAGAATCAAGCGAGCTCGCCCTACTTTGTGATATATCTGAAGACTCGGTAGGTAAAAGTTACACCTGGGGGCTGGCTCTCGACGCTCCGGAGGTGCTGATTTCAGAAGAGTTTGGCGCAATCACTCCGACTGTTACTTTAGCGCGTCGTCCCAACGGTAAACCCGGGGCAAACGGACAGACCTTTAGCGTCGTGGTGGCAGACATATCTTTAAATGCCGCCGCCATCTCTGCTCTTGTGGGAGAAAGCAGTGCGCCACTTCTCCCGGGCGAAGAAGCTGTTCAGGAAGTACTCATAAAGAATGATGGGGGAGTCACCTGGCCGGCGGGAGTGTACCGTCTTTTGCCCGACCCGAGTACGGACGCGTCGCTTTGGAGTGATGATAGTGAGGCTGGCCTCCCAGTCTCGCTGGCGCCCGGAGAGAGTCATGTGGTTAACATCCGTCTTCGTGCGCCCGCCGACCCCAGAGAGCACAAGCTTGGCTGGGTGGTTGCTCTTAATGAAGCAGATAAGCTTGGTGGCTTAAGAGAGCAGTCCGGTGGTACCATTGTCCAAACTTCACAGACGACGCGACGCACTGTTGCCTCGCCTCCACAAAAGGAGAGTATTATAAAACGCATTGTTGCCGCGCTCACCCCGCAAAAGGCTCCAGAAAGAGAACCGTCGTCTTTAGGCGGAGAAGGAGATGGGTCGCCCTCGGGCGGATTAGAGTCCGCGGAGCTTGCGCCAGGCACTTCGGGTACTGTGGAAAGGTCGAGCTCTCCTATCTCTGCCTCGAGCGCCACTACCGGCGACGAAGCACCGTCGCTTTCTCGAGTAGGAGAGCAGTCCGAAGGGCGGGTAGGATATGAGCTTTCCAACGTAGACCTACAAGGGGTTAACCTTAATGAA
Organism: Candidatus Vogelbacteria bacterium CG10_big_fil_rev_8_21_14_0_10_51_16; assembly: GCA_002774795.1. GTDB lineage: Bacteria > Patescibacteriota > Minisyncoccia > Phycocordibacterales > JACRKE01 > 1-14-0-10-51-16. Next base: position 97,200 of record PCYI01000006.1, read on the forward strand.
TCAAGTGTTTCCTCCGTCTCCTCGGATGAGGTTGCTCTCGATAGTGTGAAGAGCGCGGAGAGTGTGAGCACCATAGATAATATAGAAACTGCCCCCGACAGCGATCCTGTGGTAGCAGGAGAAGGCAACTATCAAGATAAAGAGAAAGACAGCTTTAATCCAATTGTGATTGCGGAAGAGATTCTTCAAAAGATTCTTTCGCTGTTTCAAAATAAGCAGGTTGATTATCCGGCTCTTAAAGCCGAAGCGAGGCGTCTTTCTGGGCAACTGTCCGCCATGGCTCTCAAAGACAAAAATGACACACTCGCCAAGACCCCGATTACGGTGGCTTTCCCCGGCGGCTCGATTATCATTGAGTTTGAAGAAAACTCCTTTGTCGTCGACGCGCGCGTCTCGATAGAAGTAAAAGATCCCGAGGAGATTAGCCGGATTCTGGCCGAGACCCCGCTTCCTGGTGGCTATGGTGTCTTGGGACAAGTCCTGCTCGGTGAGTTCCAGGTCTTACCCTACGATGAAGTAAAAGACGTTTTCCTCGCTCACCCAGTTAAGGTCTCTTTCGTTTTTAATGACCCAGAGCTCTCCGGTTTTTTCTGGGAGCAGGAAAGCCTGGGTGTCTATCGTTTGGCTGAAGACGGCAAATGGCGACCCGTAACTGGAAGCGAGGTCTTAGTTTACTCCAAAAATAGTATAGTGGTGGGCGCTTTTCCAAACGTAAACGAACTTGGTGTATTAGCCCTCGTGGGCAAGTTTAATCCTCCGCCCTTACCACAAGAGGGAAGTGCTCCCCGTGCCTTAGGTAGCGTAACTGCACAAGCGGAAAATGAGGCGAAGAAAAAAAAGAATACGCGCCAGGGAGTCGATGGTTTTTTGCAAGCGTCCGTGTGCTCGTACTTTAGGTTTTTTGGCTGGCCATCAGGATCTCGATGTGCGCCGTAAGGTGTGGATAAGAGGTTTTGTGATGAGCGTCACGTGACGTATACTGACGTTGCTTGTTCTTAGTTTTCGCTTCGGTTGGGCCGTTGGAGGCGAAGGAGCGAGCGAAGCGTATTTTTTTATCAAACACTTAATAGCTAGACATCGTCATTTCTGGCAACATTTAACATGCTCAATAAAAAAAGGTTCTTATTCTTGTTTATTTTCGGAGCTATTATTTTGGCCCCAAGCGCCGTTCCTCAATACGTGGCCGCAAGTACGACTCATATTGCGAACACAAGCAATCTTTCAATAGAGTTGCGCCACAGGCGCAATGAGGAGGTCTACTTACTCCAGCGGGTACTAGCTAGTAAAAACCTTCTTACAGAAAGCCAGCTTCAGGGTGGAGAAGGATTCTTTGGGGGACAAACAGAGACTGCCCTGAAAAAATTTCAGCAAAATCTTCGTTACGATGAGACGACCCTGTGTGTTGGCATGGGGTTAGGTTACGTGCAAGCAAATGGTCGCCTGGGTGCGTGCGATAGATATTTGGTGAACGGGTACGCACGGAGTAGGGGAATTGTCGCCGACTTCAACACTTTACCACCCGCGAGTCTGGTCCTTTCAGGAGTGTGGGAGCGTGGTGTCCGCCCCATAACGCCTCTTCAAGATGGCTCATATAGCCTGCGTACTGGTGCCATGTTTGAAATACTGCTTACGGCAGAAAACAACAACACTCTCTACCCCGCATTTCGCTACTGGCAAGTTTCGGGAGCTCATGATGCAGAGACCGCGAGCACCATGAGCCCTGCCGCCGGTACTTCCGCGACCTTGCATGTGAACTCCACCGCCTTGGAGACATCCACTTATGTTGCCGTTCCACCCGCAAGCGACCCCATTCGCACGGTGGTGTTCGAGCTTTATGATGCTGACAGGCACTCTCTTGTGCCTCCAGTCTACTTCGCCGTCAAGCTTGTCCGCGAGGGAGCGGGAGCCGTGCCTACCGTTACAGCCAATCCTGCCTGGGTTCAGCTACCGGCCAACGGAGAGCCGGCCCGCACCAATCTTACCTGGACGAACACCGGCACTCCCGCAAGCTGTCGCGTGGTCGGCATCAATCCCCAAGGAGGGGTGATACTAAGTACCACGGCGGCAACTCTAGCGAACGGCGCCTCTGGCAATAGTAGCTTGGTCTCCTTATCTCAAGTGGGCACATATAGTTTTAATGTCACCTGTAACAATCTCCACAACACGGGTCAAGTCAGCAACACTACCCAAGTTCAAGTGGCTCCTTCTGCCACCGGTGGCGACGTCGGGGGCGATGATGAAGACAGTGTAGGCGAAGAAGGTGATGAAAACGACAACAGACTTACTGCAACTGTGACCGCGAGCGCCTCCGCCGCCAACTATCCGGCCACAAACGCTGGGGATGGCAACGAGAGCACCTGGTGGATTGCAAACAAGTCGGTGGATGATGCGAACAATAACGCATGGATAAAGCTTGATTTTGGTGCCCCGCGCTTGATCACTGCGGTAAAATGGAAAGGAATAGCCTGGGACCCCGGCTCGTACCCGGCCGCCTCTCCTTCTGTGTATGCAATTCAGGTTTCTGCAGACAACTCGACGTGGACGACCATATACTCAACCCCGCCTAGTATGGTCAACTACGTCACACCGGTTCATCTGGGAGAATACACGTGGACCGCAAGCAACGTTCCGCTGGCCGCGACAAACGCCCGCTATGTGCGTTTGAGTACCACTCGCGTAAATGACGGCTCGGGTTGGTCGCTCGGCTTGAAGGAGTTCTGGGCGGAGGGGAGTACTGCTGTGGGAGAGTCCAGCTCGGCTCAATTCCCATCCTTCTCTCTCAACGCGACCAACCAGGATAACGGGCAAAACCGGGGCGCCATTGTCACTATCAGTAGCGCGAGCAGTCTCAATGGTAATGGCTTGGTCGTGCTTCGAGCATCAAACGTTGCCGGCCTGCCGATCACCCCACCCTCAACCTTACCAAACTTTTGTACTACGAGCACTGGCCTTTGTCGCGCTTATCACCTCGGCTCTATCAGTGGCAATCAAACCTCCACGCAATTCTTTAATAGTAGTCTCCCCGCTAATACCGACTACGCATACGGGGCTTGGCTCTATACTGGCTCGGGAAACAGCATCAACTATTCCGCTCGTGTTACAGATACGGTGCATACCACAGGTAGTAATGCCGCTATCACCATAGCAAAAGCGGGAGGGGTGCAGATCGCTGCGGGCAGCGTGACCGCCCCCGCCACCGCCTTCGAAGACTATCA
>PCYI01000012.1:0-16646 GCA_002774795.1 Candidatus Vogelbacteria bacterium CG10_big_fil_rev_8_21_14_0_10_51_16
CGCCAAGGGCGAAAGTACGGGATCCCGACTGCAAACGTCGGGACACAAACAATATCAAAGCACCAAATAAGAAATCTAAAAACGGATTCCGTCTCTCTTTTCTCGATTTGGAGCATTCTGATTTGTTTCGTGCTTAGAGATTAGTGCTTCGTGCTTTCCCGCATCGCGCTTCGCGTGATGCGGGGGCCGCAGCGAAAGTTTCTCTGGCGACTGTTTATCAAAAACACAGCTCCCTGCGAACTCGTAAGAGGAAGTATAGGGGGTGACGCCTGACCAATGCCAGAAGGTCAAACAATGGTGTTGTGCATCTCACTGTCGTTCGATGCACCGTGGAACATCGCGGACTATACGCGGAAGAACGCGGAAAGATACCAAAATACAGCAATGTATCGGTATTTTTTCGCGACCTTCTGCGTTCGGTCTGCGTCATTCTGCGGCACCGAGCGAGAGTGAGGTGCATGGTGTCCGTTGTAAGCCCTGGTGAATGTCGGCGATAACTATAATCGTCCTAAGGTTTCACTACGATACATATTATAAAGATATGTCAATAGTGGTGAAAGAGTTGGGACGATTGTAAGAAGTGTGATAAACAGAAGCAAAATACGTCATTAATAAAGTCGCTACCTAGCGTTGTGGTAACACAACGTATGCACGGGGCTCATATGAGAGACCATACGCCCCGCTCCCTAAAACTTTTGCTTTGCAAAAGTTTGGGCGATCATTTTGTTTATAAAATGATTTAGCCTAAAATTACGGATGAAGACATGGTCCTTCGTGAATCGAAGAGCGCAATTCCTTGTCGGGTAAGAAAATTGCTCGTCGTGATGGTGACATCACGAACAAATTCGGCTTATAACGGTGAAGTCCTCGCGGGAGTTCTCTATGCAAGAGAGAACGTCGAACGCAAGATAATACCGTGGGAAGTTGTCTCGAAAGAGATTAACCCCGTATCGACTGGAGTCACCGCTAACTAGCGGTGACAAAGATACTCAGCTATAATTATATTATGGATGAGTATAATACGCCGACGCTAAGAAGAGAGTTGTCGAACTATATTTCTGGTTACGTTGATGGAGAAGGTTGCTTCTGCGTTTCTTTTTCAAAGAGACCGAAGCTTAATATGGGGTGGGAAGTAAAACCAAGTTTTGCGGTTGGTCAAAACTATGATCGTCGTGAAGTCTTGGATCTGATGATGGAGCACTTCGCATGTGGATTTCTTCGTAGAGATTACGGAGACAAGACACTAAAGTATGAAATCAGGAGTTTAAAAGAGTTACTTTCAAAAGTAATTCCGCACTTCCTCGCCTTTCCTTTGAAATCCGCAAAACAGAAAGATTTTCTCTTGTTTGCAGATATTTGCGAACGTATGGGAAGATCTGAGCACCTTCACACTGAAGGATTCAAAGCAATAGTCGATATCGCATGTCAGATGAATAGCTCCAGCAAACGGAGATATGCAAAATCTGAAGTGTTTGCGACCTCTTCTCAGATGAAGATATAGTCAGTGCCTCTATGAAAATAGAGGGGAATCCCATCCGGCGCACGCGCGGGTGAGGAGGTACATGAAGTTCCGACGTGCACGAATGGCGTAACGACTGGAGAACTGTCTCGGGACACAGCTCGGTGAAAATACAATAGCGGTGAAGATGCCGCTTACCTGCAGTTAGACGGAAAGACCCCAGGAGCTTTACTGCAACTTGGTATTGGCTTTATGTGTGTACTGCGTAGCATAGGTGGGAGACTTTGAAGCGTCGCTTTTGGGTGGCGTGGAGTCGTCAGTGAAATACCACTCTGTACGTGTGTAAAGCCTAACCTGTACGGTAAAAACGTACGGCAACAGTGCCTGGTGGGCAGTTTTAGTGGGGCGCTATCCTCCCAAAAAGTAACGGAGGAGTTCATTAAGGTTGGCTAGGCGCGAATGGAAACCGTGCCGATAGTGCAATGGCAAAAGCCAGCTTGACTGTGAGACGTCAATGTCGAGCAGGTGCGAAAGCAGAACATAGTGAACCGACAGTCCGTGTTAGACGCGGCTGAAGATCATCTGACAAAAGCTACCCTGGGGATAACAGGCTGGTTCCGCCCAAGAGTCCATATCGACGGCGGAGTTCGGCACCTCGATGTCGGCTCAACTTATCCTGGAGGTGGAGAAGCTTCCAAGGGTTTGGCTGTTCGCCAATTAAAAAGTTACGCGAGCTGGGTTCAGACCGTTTAGGGGGTCACGATTAACGAAATTCGACTTACGATTTACGATAAATGCATCTGCTGCATTCGTAAGTCGTACTTCGTAAATCGTAAGTCGCTGATTTTTTAAACAATCTGAACCCTTAGAGGTAAATGTGTGCGTGAAGTGACCAATCTGAATAATCACGGCGGCCATAAGCAGTGATGTTTATGGATTAAGTTAGTAAAATCGGTGGAATCCTTCTTTGATGTAGAAGGACAATACCGAGAGTTTCTTTCTCTGAGAAAGAAACTTGTAGAGACTGTACACTAACCATCTCTCTGAGATGATGATTCAGTCCATTCCACGCAGTAATGCGTGAAAAGAAGCGTGAGACAGGTTGGTCCCCTATCTACTGCAGGCGTGGAGCATTGAGGGGATTTGTTCCTAGTAAAGTGATTGCTACTTCCCGCAGTAATGCGGGATGACAATTTGGCTAATAACGGTGAAATCTCGAAGTTTTTTGGTCTGTTGATAACCAGTGTCGTCGTCGGTCCTTCGACAATGGTACAATTTACTTGAGGACCAGGATAACTTAGAGACAATACCGTGGGAAGTCGATCTACAATTGATTTAGCTTACATTGCCGGTTTTCTTGATGGAGACGGGAGCTTGATGCTCCAACTCAAAAAACGAAAAGATGGTCCAAGTAAATTTCGGTTTATGGCAACCATCTGCCTCTATCAAGACAGTCGGCACGATGAATCCCTAGCGTGGATTCAGAAGATTCTTCGCATCGGCTATCTTTCCAAAAGAAATGATGGCATGACGGAGCTGAGGGTGAATGGATTTGTACAGGTGCGGGACCTCCTTCGTGAGTTACTGCCGTACACTCGATTCAAAAAAGTACAAGCAAGGGCGTTGCATACGGCTTGTACGTTACTTAGCGAGAAGACATTGCGTAAGTTAAGCAAAGAAGAGTTAAAACAGCTGGTTTCTTTAATGTTGGTCATACAGCAAGAAAACTATGTCACCAAAAAGAAGAGAAGCCAAAAGGAGCTCTTTGAGATTTTAGGTTTGACCCCGTAACGACTGAGTCTATTCGCACAAGGCGGATAGACGAGATTTGTAGCTCATGGGCTATGAATAACACGCCGACACCCGACCCACTTCACTGGTGGAGGGTGAAGATATAGTCTGCGCACGTGGTGACACGTGAGAAAAAGCCTAGGACATGAAATATGTTCGGCTGAAAGCGACGAGAGGACCGGAATGAACTGACCTCTGGTCTACCAGCTGTCCTGCCAAGGGCACCGCTGGGTAGCTATGTCGGGACGGGATAATCTCTGAAAGCATCTAAGAGAGAAGCCCCCCCCAAGATTAGTGCTCGTTTGAGGCCCGTGAGAGATTATCACGTTGATAGGCGCTAGGTGTACGCGCAGTAATGCGTTGAGCCGAGGCGTACTAATAAGCCGAGTTTCCTATTAGGAAATGTGTAAACCACGACGTCCGCCCATGGCGGACCGCAGATGTCCGCGGATTGAACGCGGATTGACGCAGACAATTCTTACTTCAAGTTTCAAAGATTGATGGTTGATATGTGGAAAGAGATCGGCTATCCGAGGTAGCTCAACCGGTAGAGTAACCAGTGTCACCTGGTTGGATGCAGGTTCGAAGCCTGCCCTCGAAGCCACTTCTTTTCGAAGCTCTTTACTCGGGGCGTAAAGGACACGCCTCTACATATCAGCCATCAATTTGTGTCTATCGAATTCTGTGTGTTGGTGGTTTGACGCGGTGGGTACACCTGGTCCCATTCCGAACCCAGTAGTTAAGCACCGTAGTGGCGATGGTACTTCTTTGGAGGGAGAGTAGCTAGCCGCCAACACACAGCGTTTGATTCTTTTTCTGCCCGTGTCCACAGTGGCCCATTATGGGCTTTTTTGGTTTGTTGCTATGATGTAGCAATGGAACCTACAAATTCCGAGCTAACAGCCTCTGGTCTGCAGAAAGACCCAACCAGCCCCTCCGAGACGAATTCTCCTCCTCTGCAAAATGTGGCAACCACCACTGCGCCACGCGTGGGGTGGGTGGTGCGTCGCCAGCTTACTTACCTGGCTTTTTTGGTTATTATCGTCGGAGGTCTTGGTTTTGGAGCGTACTCTCGCTTCGGTCCTCAACCAACCTGTATGGATCGCATACGCAATCAAGACGAGAGCGGTATTGACTGTGGCGGTGTCTGTGATCGCGTATGCCCTTTTGAGGTAGAAGACCTTGCGGTTGGCTGGAGTAAGGTTTTTCCATCCGGTAATGGTACCTATGACGTTGCGGCATTTCTCGTGAATCCTAATGCGGGTCACGGCGTTGCCGCTTTACAGTATCGCTTTACTCTTTACGATGCCCAAAACAAGCTTATTGCCGAGCGCGAGGGCGACACTTTTATAAATCCTGATGAAGTGCTCGCTCTTTATGAGCCTGGAATTGTGACCGGTAACCGCGTACCAATAAGAGGCTATGTTCAGTTCCAGGGCCCTAATTACGAGATTGAGTGGCGTCGAGCAGAGACTCCTATTCGTCCGGTACTGTCTGTTTCTGACGTGGCTATCGGTGCCGGTAGTGTGCCTAGCTTGGTTGCTCAAGTGGGCAATCCCTCGGCCGTTGACGCCCTCGGTATTCAGGCCATTGCCGTGCTATTTGATAAAGATGCCATACCTCTGGCTGTTGCTTCTACTTATCTTGACCAGCTGGCCAGAGGAGATACTGTGCCCGTCACTTTTTTATGGAATGATTCGGACAGTATTGAAAATGCCGACGAGGCGCGTGTTTACCCACGTTCGGCAGTGAGAGGAATCGCGGAGTAGCTGCCAGCGGTTGTGTTTTAGTGACATAAAACATAAAGCCCGTGCTATAATAGCGTATATGTCGTCATGGAGCAGAGGAAGACAGTTCTCTTATTTTTTTACCATTTTAGTGGTTTTATCTGTAGCTTCTTTGGGAACTTGGTACATTCGTAGCGCAGAACCTACCTGTTTTGACGGAGTCAAAAATCAAGACGAACAAGGGGTTGATTGTGGTGGCATCTGCGAACTAGTCTGTCGTGATTTTGCAAGCGTACCGATAGTATTCTGGTCTCAGGTTTTTCCCGTGCGAGCCGGCTATGTAGACGTCGCGGCACTTGTTGTGAATCCCAACACTTCTTTTGAAGCCAGGGTTGTTCCTTACCGCTTCATAGTCTATGACAAAAAAGATCGCCTTGTGGCCGAGCGCGCAGGAACCACTTTTTTATTGCCTGGCGAGAAGGTTGTTTTATTTGAGCCACTACTGGATGTAAAAGAGCGAGATGTCGCCCGCACGTTTTTAGAGATTTCTCCGGGGCGCGCTCTTGTTTGGGAAAACGCGGGAAAGGGAAGAGTTGCGAGCCTCTCTTTTGTCAATCCGGTCATTACTGTCGAGGAGGGTATAAGATTGACGGGAGTTATAAAAAACGAGTCCGCTTTCGTTGCCAAAGAGGTTGTGGCGACTGCCGTCCTTGACGATGCCTCCGGCAACGTTCTTGGTGTCAGTACGACAAAACTTTCCAGACTGGGTGCCCTTGCGGAAGAGGCGGTTACTTTTACTTGGCCCGCTTCATTTGAAAGACCGGTCACTTCTTCCAACGTATACCTTCATGTACCAAGAGAGTAGTATATGAAAAAAACATTGCGTGGCTTTTTCGCTCATATTGATTGGTGGCTTGTAGCTTCGGTGCTACCTATTCTTGTCGCGGGATGGTTTACGATGAACTCCTTTACGGCGGAGAACTACTTTGCCGAACGCCAGTTGCTGTGGATAGCCGTTTCCTTTGCTGTTTTCTTTGTTGCCGCGCAAGTAGATTGGCGTTTTTTAAAGCGACCTTGGGTGCTTTTCGGTCTCTATTGCCTCGTGGTAACACTTTTACTCATGCTTTTCGTAGCCGAATCAGTGCGGGGCATTCAGGCATGGTTTTTGTTGGGAGGTGTTGCTATTGGGCCGAGCGACCTAGCCAGCCTTCTTTCTATAATATTACTTGCCAAGTATTTTTCTCGGCGTCACGTTGAAATTGCCAACATCAGGCACGTCTTTGTGTCTGGAGTCTATGTCTTTGTACCGTTCCTTTTGATTGTGTTACAGCCAAACTTTGGATCAGCGATGATTTTGGCGTTTATTTGGTTTGGCATGGTACTGGTTTCCGGCATCCCAAAAAGATACGTACTCTTTTTATTTGGATTAGGGACGTGCACTTTTTTAATCATGTGGACACTTGTTTTCAGGCCCTATCAAAAAGAGCGCATCCTTACCTTTGTCGACCCCTTGCGTGATGTTAGGGGGACTGGTTATAACGCACTGCAGTCACAGATTGCCGTCGGCTCGGGGCGGCTTTGGGGTAAGGGGGTCGGGCACGGCACTCAATCGCGATTGAAGTTTCTTCCAGAGTACCAGACAGATTTTATTTTTGCCGCTTTTGCCGAAGAGTGGGGGTATGTCGGGGTGCTAATACTCCTGCTTTGTTACGGAGTGCTTATTGGCCGCATTCTTATTATTTCGACGAGAGGTGCTACAAATTTTGAGATGCTCTTTGGTATGGGGCTCGCGATTTATTTCATTAGCCACATCCTGGTGAACATTGGCATGAATGTCGGACTTCTACCTGTCACCGGTATCACTTTGCCATTCATGAGCTATGGTGGTTCCCACTTGCTTACTGAGTTCATGGGCCTCGGTATATTAATGAGCATGCGACGCTACGCTAGGGCCACTCACCGCGACAACATGAAAAACGAATTCTTCGGGACGTGAGTCGGCTGACCATGCTGTGGACATAAGAATCCATCTGTGGTAATATATTAGATACGATATGTTTATCAGTCGCAAAACAGAACTGTTTGTCCTGGTGGCGGGTGACCTTATTTCTATGGTGCTCGCCCTGTGGTTTACACTTGCCGTTCGCTATGGTGGTCCTGTGGGCGAAGGATTACTGATTACCCACGCCCTTGCTTTTGCCCCAGTCTTCTTTCTCTGGATTATTGGATACTATATATTCAATCTCTACGGTAAGCTAACAGTAGCAAGAGAGCGCACCCTCCCACGTACCATTTTGCAGGCACAAGTATGGAACAGTGTGGTTGCCGCCCTCGTGTTTTATTTCATTCCTCGTTTTGGAGTTACTCCTAAAACCAATCTTTTTATAGACCTGGCACTCTCCTTTATCTTTATACTAACTTGGCGAATCTTGATAGTGCCTCGTTTGTTGAGACGAAAACCGGAGCATTTACTTGTGGTTGGAGATGGCCCGGAAACGGAAGAGTTAGTAAGCGAATTGAGAGATAATCATCGCTACGATTATACCCTGCACAGAGTGCTTGCGGTAAGTAATTCGGCTGATGTTAGACGAGTTATGGGCTCATATCCCATAAGCGCGATTATCTTCCGGCAACATAGTGTGACCGAACAAAGAGCTCTTGCCGAGCTCGGCCTCGACCGACTTTTTAATGTGCGACTTCTTGATAAAGACAGGCTGTACGAAAATCTCTTTGACCGCGTGCCGCTTTCTCAAGTGAATGAGCAGTGGTATTTTGAGTATGGTTCTCTTGAGGTGCACGGCGGTTATGCTCTACTGAAGAGGACAACAGACATTGTGGTGGCATTGATGCTTGGCCTCTTGTCGCTCGTCGTTTACCCCTTTGTTTGGCTTGCCATAAAGATAGACGATGGGGGCAGAGTGTTTATTGTCCAAGAACGCATTGGGCTTGCCGGTGTAGTTTTTGGAGCGCTTAAACTGCGCACCATGAGTAGTAACGATAATGGAGAGTGGGGTAATCCCGGAAAAGATGCACGCGTAACGCGCGTGGGTCGCATTCTCCGCGCTTCCCGGATTGACGAGTTACCTCAACTTTGGAATGTGCTTGTTGGCGATCTTTCCCTCGTGGGCCCACGACCTGATATCATCGCACTTGGAAAAAGATTGGCAGACGACATTCCATACTATAGTGTGCGCACCATGGTTCAGCCCGGACTTTCGGGTTGGGCGCAAATAAACCAAGACCTTCCTCCACGGTCTACGGAGGAAACGCGAGAGAGATTGACTTATGATTTTTACTATTTAAAACATCGCTCTTTTTGGCTTGATGTGAAGATTTTATTGCGCACAGTCAAGACCCTTCTCTCGCGGAGCGGCCTCTAAGCCGATTTACGATATACGACTTACGATGTAGAAGAAATACGGAGTAGTGCAAGAAGCGGTAAATGTGTATATTATTCGTAAGTCGTAAGTCGTAAGTCGAATATCATCTAAATGAGAATTTTAATAACAGGTGCGGCGGGCTACGTTGGCGGCATGCTTGCCGATCAGTTTTCGCGTGTTCCCGATGTGCAAGAGATTATTGCCATCGACCTGCTCCCAAGACCGGGATTTCTGCAAGATAACAAAAAGATTCGCTGGATAGAGCAGGATTTGTCTGCGGATGGCTGGCAAGGAAAGGTCGGTGTTGACATTCCGGAGGTGGTGGTTCATTGCGCGTGGCAGATCCGCGACAGTTATATTTTTGACAAGAAGCAGTATCGTCAAAACGTGGTCGCAGTAGAAAAGCTTTCCAGCTACTGTTTTGAAGGTGGAGTCAAAAAGTTAATTTACTTCAGCACCATTTCTTCTTATGGTGCTTTTCCCACAAATACCACAACGCATCGTTTTATAGAAAACGACCCACCTCGAGAGAAAGAGTTTCGCTATGGCGTACAGAAAAAAGAGGCTGAAGTCTTTTTGAAAAAGAGATACTTGGCATCCGACAAAAAGACCCAGGTTTTTATTCTACGTCCCGCTACCATCGCGGGGCCAAGGGAGAGATATATGATGGGCAAAAAGGGTCTCGTCTATATGCTCCGCCCAGACGAACAAATCGGCCTTGAGCACAAAAAAAGGTTCACGCTCATGACTCTTTTGCGGCGTTTGTTGTTTGCAATGCCAATAGCGAGCTCGGAATGGTGTCGGCAGTATATTCACGAAGACGATGTCACCGACATTGTCGGACTGCTTGTTTTTGGCAAGGTGGTCGACCGTTACGAGGTCTTCAACATCAGTCCGGATGATATTGTTCGTGCGGATGATATGGCCACTATTTTTGGGCGCAAGAAGCTTTCTGTGCGACCATGGATGGTCCGTCTGGCTTTTGCGCTCGCTTGGCACGTCACTTGGGGCAAGATACCTACCTCTCGAGGAGGATGGCGTTTTTATTGCTATCCGATTGCCGTCGATGGGAGTAAGATTACTCGCAAGTATCACTTCGCCTACCAATACAGCTCGCGAGACGCACTCACGAAGGACGAGGGGAGGTATGCTTTTGCAAAAATGGAAAATGTCATACCTACGGGAGATCTGCCGTAGGCTCGAGAAAATGACAAGTGAAGATTTTACGCCATAGTCTATAAACATGAATTACGAGTTTCTTAAAAATGAAGACCCCGACGTCTATCGCACTATTGCCGGCGAGCAGAAGCGCGAGGCCGAAGGGCTAGAGCTCATTCCTTCGGAGAACTACGTTTCGCCGGCCGTCCAAGAGGCGCTCGGTTCCATATTTACCAATAAGTACGCGGAGGGGTTTCCGGGTAAACGCTACTATGGCGGTCAGAGGTTTACGGACGAGGTGGAGAGTCTCGCCATAGAAAGGGCCAAAGAGCTTTTTCACTGCGACCACGCGAACGTTCAGCCGCTTTCAGGTGCCCCGGCCAACTGGGGGGTGTTCGCGGCCTGGCTTGAGCCGGGCGACACGGTTCTCGGCATGGACCTCTCTCATGGCGGGCACTTGACCCACGGGGCGCCCGTTACTTTCGCCGCCAAAATCTTCAACTTTGTGCGGTATAAAATGAAGGACGTGGAGACGGGGGAGATTGATTATGACGAACTGCGAGAGCTTGCTCTTAAACATAAACCGAAGATAATCCTCGCCGGCTTCTCGGCCTACCCTCGCGAGTATGATTACGCCAAGTTTGCAGAAATTGCGAACGAAGTGGGGGCGGTGGCTATGGCCGACATGGCCCACATTGCGGGGCTCATCGTCGCTGGGGTGGCCAAGAACCCCTTCGACTACGGCTTTCACGTGATGACCACCACTACCCACAAGACTCTGCGCGGCCCGCGCGGGGGTATGATTCTCTCGCGCGGCGAGGTGTCGAGCCCACTTAAGGCCCCCGCTAAGACCATCGAGAACCTACCTACTCTGATTGACCGCGCTGTTTTCCCCGGCATGCAGGGCGGGCCTCACATGCACCAGATCGCGGCCACGGCGGTCTGCCTTGCCGAGGCGGCCACGCCGGAGTTTCGCAGCTACGCGCGGCAGATTCTCGTGAACGCAAAAACACTCGCCGATGCGTTGATGGCGGGCGGGGCCAAGCTTGTGACGAACGGCACCGACAATCATTTGATGCTCGTCGACTGTATGCGCTCCTGGGGGCTTGATGGCAAGGTGGTGGAGGAACTTCTCGACTCTGTCGGCATCACCTTAAACAAAAACGCCGTCCCCGATGATGTAAACCCGCCCTTCCGCCCGTCCGGTATTCGCCTCGGCACGCCCGCTTGTACCACCCGCGGTATGAAGGAGGTCGAAATGGAGAAGATTGCCGAATTGATTTTACAGACAGTTAAAATTGCCGAGGGCGCGCCCCGCGAAGCTCTGAAAGAGCGGAGTGGGGAGCTCAAAAAAGTCCACAGCGACGTCAAAGCCCTCTGCGCGCGGTTCCCCATTCCGAGCATGTAATCCCCATAGGACTGCCCTTTGCAGAGGGCGGTCCTATGTTACCATGTGTACATGGAGAGACAGTTCAACTTTGCTGTGGGTGAATATTACCACGTGTATACGCGTGGTGTAGATAAGCGGGTAATCTTTCTCGACGATGATGATAGACGTTACTTTCAAAAGCTCCTGTATCTTGCGAATAACTCCGAACGTATTGTGCTCCGCGATTTGCCCCGAGGAGTGTCTGTCTATCAAATACCGCGGAAAGATACTATCGTAGATATCGGAAAATATACTTGCATGCCAAATCACGTGCATTTGCTCCTGCACGAGAAACAAGAGCACGGCATTAGTACCTTTATGTCTAAACTACTTACTCCATATGCCATGTACTTCAATAAAAAGGCGCAACGGCAGGGGGCTCTTTTTGACGGCAGGTTTCGAGCAAAACATGCGCACGATGATGCTTACTTGCATTACTTGTATGCGTACATTCCATTGAACATCATTAAGCTTATCGAGCCTAAATGGAAGGATATGGGAATAAAGAACCTGGCAGGGGCAAAACGTTTTCTGGAATCCTATCCGTTTTCCAGCTACCAAGATTATATTGGTGTGGAAAGGAAGGAGGCTGTGCTGTTGAATCGGGAGCCATTTCCGGACTACTTTCAGAAAGTTGATGATTTCAAGTCTTTCATTCACGATTGGCTTACGTATCTTGATGAGGATGTTATATCCCCATAGGACTGCCCTCTGCAAAGGGCAGTCCTATGGGGTGCGGGGCAATTTGGACACAATGATCATTAACGGTAAGAAAATGGCGGAGGGGATAAAAGCCGAGCTCGCCCGAGAGGTGGCGCTTTTTGAGGAGCCGCCGGTTTTGGGGATTGTGCAGGTGGGGGACGACCCCGTGGTATCACGTTACGTAGGAGTTAAAAAGAGATTCGGGGAGGCCATCGGGGTGGGAGTTATTCATGAGCAACTATCAGCGTCAGCATCGACGGAAGAGGTGGTCGCGACCATAGAACGGTTGAGCTTTTCGGCACAGGGGGAGCCCCGTAAAGTTCTTGACGAACTCGGACCACGGGGCGGGCATCGCGGACTGATCGTCCAGCTTCCATTGCCACCGACCCTAGATGCGAACACTATTCTTGACAGTATTTCTCTAGAGCATGACGTGGATGTGCTTTCTGAAAGCGCCTGTGATAACTTTGCTGACGGCACATCCATCGTTGCTCCTCCGGTAGTGGCGGCGATTGCCGAGATATTTAACTTGCATCATGTGGAATTACAAGGACGACGGGTGGCAGTAATCGGCTACGGTCGTTTGGTGGGCAAACCCGTCTCTGTTTGGCTACGTCATGAAGGGGCCTTGGTAGATATCTTTACAAAGACAGACGACCTTACTGACGCGCTTCATGACCAAGACATCATCATTTCCGGCACGGGTGTACCCGGGCTCATCGCGCCCAATATGGTCCGTGAAGGGGTTGTGTTAGTAGACGTTGGTACGAGCGATGCAGAAGGAAAACTGAAAGGAGATATAGACGCCACCTGCGCCCCAAAAGCCACCCTCTACACACCCGTTCCCGGCGGGGTGGGACCACTCACCGTGGCCATGCTTTTCAAAAATCTCATCACTTTGGCAACCAAACAGTAAAAGTCCTCCTTGGCCGTGTGGCACCGTTCTATCAAAAAGCCACTTTGTGTTTTTCTGCCGGTTCAGTATACTAGACGAACTTATGACAAAAACGAGAATTTGGTCTGCTGTTTTTATCCTCTTGGGGATTTTTCTCTGGTACTTTGTGGTTGCCTCAGAAAAAGCCCCAGCTGGTACTTTTGGCGGTTTTCCTTTCAGGCTTGGGCTTGATTTACAAGGCGGCGTGGAGCTTGTCTACGAAGCCGATGTGTCTGCTTTGCCTGCAGGAGAGGTGGACGAATCAATGGACGCCTTGCGAGACATCATTGAAAGGCGGGTGAATATTCTTGGAGTTTCGGAGCCGGTCGTGCAAACAGAGACTGGCTCGACTGGCGGCAGGAGGCTTTTGGTCCAACTCCCGGGGGTGACGGACATCGACCAGGCTATAGCCACAATCGGAGCCACTCCGCTTTTGATTTTTAAAACAGAGCGTCCTGAATCGGAGCGTACTCCTATCCTTGCGGCCCAAGAAAAGGTGCAGGCGGCTCTCACCGCCGGAGAAGAGCCAGGTGGGGTTGATCTTGGTCTAGCTCGGAATGACCCATACTATGTAGAAACGGCACTTTCCGGACGCTATCTGGACCGTGCCCTTTTGGAGTTTGACCAGCAGAGTTTTGAGCCGGTGGTAGCCTTGCAGTTCGACAGCGAGGGCACAAAACTTTTCCGAGAGATTACCGAGGCAAATATTGGCAAGAGTGTCGCCATTTATTTAGACGGGGCCCCCATTTCGTCTCCGGTTGTGAGAGAGGCAATCTCCGGTGGTCGCGCGCAGATTAGCGGTGGCTTTACTCCTCAAGAGGCGAAGCAGTTGGTGGGTAGGCTCAATTCCGGGGCATTGCCCGTCCCAATCTCTCTTCTTTCAACCCAGTCGGTAGGGGCGACTTTGGGTGACGCCGCTCTACAGAAAAACATCTGGGCGGGCATATACGGCACTCTGCTGGTGGCTCTTTTTCTTGCTCTTTGGTATCGGGTGCCGGGCGTGGTCGCGGTCGCCTCTCTTGCCGTCTATGTGGCTTTCATGCTCGCCCTATTTAAGCTTATTCCGGTGACGCTCACCGCCGCCGGCATCGCCGGTTTTATAATGTCAATTGGCATGGCGGTGGACGCAAACATACTTATATTTGAGCGCACTAAAGAGGAGCTCGGTCGAGGTCGTGCTGTTTCGGACGCTCTTGCCGAAGGCTTTGAGCGGGCGTGGCTGTCGATTCGTGATTCGAACATCTCGAGTATGATTACAGCCGTGGTCCTCTTTTGGCTCGGGACGAGCTTGGTGAAAGGTTTCGCTCTTACCTTTGGGTTAGGGGTTTTGGTCTCTATGTTTACTGCTCTTACTGTTACTCGCGCCTTTCTGTTTAGTCTCAAAGTTTCCGACACAAAAGCAACTAAGATTCTTTTCGGCCAAGGAGTTAATAGGCAACAACTGACAACTGATAACTGACCAGAGCGTGTATGTGTTCTTGGTCAATTGTCAGGTGTCAGTTTTCAATTGTAACATTATGTTTATCATCAATCACAAAAACTTTTTCTTAGGTCTCTCCCTTCTCCTCATGATCGTGGCGGTGACCCTTCTTGGCGTTTGGGGTCTGCGGCTGGGCATTGATTTTACCGGGGGCACCCTTTTGGAGGTTCGCTACGTCGCGGAGGAGCGACCAACCGTTTCCGAAGCGCGAGAAGCGCTCACGACTCTTGGCTTCGCGAATGCACTTGTTCAACCATCGGGAGAGACTAATATGGTCGTGCGCTTACAGGAAATCGACGAGACGACGCGGCTGCGCGTGCTCGCGGCGCTAGCGGGAGCGGGGCTTGCGAGCGATGAACCCGCCCGTGAAGTAGCACTAGAGAGATTCACTTCTATAGGTCCGGTCATTGGCAGTGAGTTGCGACAAAAATCTTGGATAGCCATTGTAGCCGTACTTGGATTCATCATTCTTTTCATTGCTTTTGCGTTTAGACATGTGTCGGCCCCTATTGCTTCGTGGAAGTACGGTCTTACGGCAGTCGTAACCTTGCTACATGATGTCTTGGTGCCGACGGGGGTCATGGTCATTTTCGGACGATTTCTAGGCTTTGAGGCGGACATCCTGTTTGTGACCGCCCTCTTGGCAATCCTAGGCTTTTCGGTACACGACACGATTGTGGTTTTTGACCGCGTCCGCGAGAATCTAAAAGAAAGAATTAGCGCAGACTTTAAAGAAGTCGTTGGAAAAAGTCTGCGTGAGACATTGGCGCGCTCGGTGAACACCTCCATTACAACTCTTGTAGTTTTGCTCGCCCTCTATTTCTTTGGAGGAGAGTCTACTCGTGTTTTTGCGCTGGTCCTTTCTATCGGGATCATCGCAGGTACCTACTCTTCTGTTTTCTTCGCGAGCCCCTTACTGGTTTTTCTCGAGGAGAGGCAGAGGGAAGTTAAATAATTACTAAACTATTGCATTGTTAAATTACTATAAACGCTGATGCGTTTCTGTGTTCGCGCTCAACAACGTAGCAATAAAACAATGAAGCAGAACACGGTATTTTGTGCTTGACTCCTGCCTCCTGTTTGCTATACTCTCCAAGCTACCCGAAAGGGTGGTTTTCAGTCACGATTAGGCCTTTGACAATTAGCGCATATAAGACATAGAGAACCTTGGCGCTCGCCACCGCTGGCGCCAAGGAATGAAAGTGCGAGGACGAACAATATGGTCAATATAAACATTGGCACTCTTTCTTTTGTTCCGTTCTTACAAAGTCACGGATTAGTGCGGATAAAATGCACACAGATTGGCGCGGATGAAATTCATCGGCGAAGATCGTTGTCATTCTGCATGTTTCCGTGTCTTTAACTTAGAGTTTGATCCTAGCTCAGGATGAACGCTGGCGACGTGGATAAGGCATGCAAGTCGAACGCCCACATCACCCGCAGGGTGATGCAGGAAAACACAAAACACAAATGACACCGAACTTCAAAAAGATGCATACCGCATTATTTGGAGTTCTGTGCTTTGGGACTTTGTGCTTTCCCGCATCGCGCTTCGCGTGATGTGGGAGTGGCAGACGAGGTAGTAACACGTGAGTACGCACCCCATAGTCAGGAATAGCCTATCGAAAGATAGGGTAATACTTGATGGTCCCCGCCTTTGGCGGGGTAAAGATTTATCGCTATGGGAGCGGCTTGCGGCATATCAGCTTGTTGGTGGGGTAACGGCCCACCAAGGCGATGACGTGTAGGGGAGGTGAGAGCCTGACCCCCACCGATAGCACTGAGACACGGGCTATACACCTACGGGTGGCAGCAGCCGAGAATATTCCGCAATGGACGAAAGTCTGACGGAGCGACGTCGCGTGGTGGATGAAGTCCTTAGGGACGTAAACACCTTTTATGAGGGAGAACGTGACATTTATGTCACACGATAGTACCTCATGAATAAGGGGTTGCTAACTCTGTGCCAGCAGCAGCGGTAATACAGAGACCCCAAGTGTTATCCGGAATCATTGGGCGTAAAGGGTGTGTAGGTGGTGGTGTTAGTCTCCTGTTAAAACTCCCGGCCTAACCGGGAATCTGCGGGAGAAACGGCACCGCTGGAGCGTGCGAGAGGTGTACGGAACTCATGGTGTAGGGGTGAAATCCGTTAATATCATGGGGAACACCAAAGGCGAAGGCAGTACACTGGCGCACCGCTGACACTGAAACACGAAAGCGTGGGAAGTGAAGAGGATTAGATACCCTCGTAATCCACGCCCTAAACGATGATAACTGGCTTTTCGGAGTATCGACCCTCTGAGAGGCGAAGCTAACGCGTTAAGTTATCCGCCTGGGAAGTACGGCCGCAAGGCTAAAACTCAAAGGAATAGACGGGGACTCGCACAAGCGGTGGATCATGTGGTTTAATTCGATTTTAAACGAAGAACCTCACCAGGGCTAGACATCCAGACGAATCTTCTCCGAAAGGAGTTGAGTCTCACAAGGACGGCTGGACAGGTGTTGCATGGCTGTCGTCAGTTCGTGGTTTGAATTGTTCCCTTAAGTGGGGTAACGAACGCAACCCGTGTCGTGTGTTACAAGTGT
>PCYI01000012.1:16672-18175 GCA_002774795.1 Candidatus Vogelbacteria bacterium CG10_big_fil_rev_8_21_14_0_10_51_16
AAGTATGAAACAATATTAAAGCACCCAATAAGAAATCTAAAAAAGACTCCTTTTAGGATTTCTCTTTTTGGGGCATTAAAATTTGTTTCGTGCTTAGAGATTAATACTTCATGCTTCACTTTGCTCGCCTCATGAGCAAAGTGCTGGGAGGAAGCGCGGATGACGCCAAGTCAGCATGACCCTCTGATGCCCTGGGCTACACACATGATACAATCGCCGGTACAACGGGAAGCAATGCCGTAAGGCGGAGCCAATCCTTAGAAAGCCGGCGCCAGTTCGGATTGGGGTCTGCAACTCGACCCCATGAAGCCGGAATCGCTAGTAATCGCAGGTCAGCTATACTGCGGTGAATACGTTCTCGAGTCTTGTACTCACTGCCCGTCAAACCAGGGAAGCCGGGAGCACCTCAAGATCGATGTATGTCGGTCCAGGGTGAGCTTGGTAACAAGGGTTAAGTCGTAACAAGGCACGGCTAGCGGAAGCTGGTCGTGGAACTATTCAATTGAAATCGTCCTATCTAACGATAGGACAGCGTCGATTGCTTCGTATCACAAGTACGAGGCAGCTCTTGATCCGAGAGCTAAAAATGGATTCGTTAGTGTTTATCGAAAAATCACTAAACCATGAACGGAACAAAAGAAAGAGTTTCTCAGTCTCTATGGCAATGAGTAAAAAAGCCGACGTTGAAAGACGGACGGTTATTTGGTATGGTAAAATATGAAATGAGTGAGTGTCTATAGGGTTGTGGGATTGTGAAAAATGTTAAAAGTCATGAGCTCGAGCCTGACTAGACGGAGTATCTAGGATTATGTTGAATATGCCTTGGGTTTATATCTTGAAAAGTGAAAATGGGCTTTACTATATTGGAAGCTCGACTAATCTTGCGGATAGAGTTCTACATCACAAGGGAGGGCATACGCCGTCAACAAGCAAGATGGGAAAACTCGAACTGGCATTTGATCAAGAGTACAAAACTCTTCTCGAGGCTCGAAACATTGAGAAAAGACTGAAAAAATTGAAGAGGCGAGATTACATTGAAAAGATTATTAGAGATGGTTTTATAAGCATGAAGGAGCGATAATAGTCCGATCATGTGTGCGCCTGTAGCTCAGGTGGTTAGAGCGCGTCACTGATAATGACGAGGTCCCAAGTTCGAGTCTTGGCAGGCGCACACATGGTCGAACGATAGCCTGTAGCCCCGACGTTCGGGCTAATGCCCAAAGTCGGGATCCCCACCTCGCCAGAAGCGAGCGTCGGGGCTCAGGTGGTTAGAGCGCGTCACTGATATGCAGAGCATATAAAAGCGGCGTTCGGATTGTATAAAAGTGAGTCTTTGCAGGCGCACAAAGGAGAGAATGTTGACTCACTTTTATAAATCCTCACTTGCTTTTATAATGACGAGGTCCCAAGTTCGAGTCTTGGCAGGCGCACAAGGGAGAAAAAGCAAACTGCTTTGCTTTTTCTCACACTTGTGCGAGCCGGAGCGATGTCGCGTGAGCACGC
>PCYI01000007.1:0-6251 GCA_002774795.1 Candidatus Vogelbacteria bacterium CG10_big_fil_rev_8_21_14_0_10_51_16
TCCTCCTCAGTCACAACTTGCTCTCGAACGGGCCCCATGTTTCCAAATGAGTCAGACCAGTCGACCACTAAGACACGCCCCAGTGGTTTCAGTACTCGCACCACCTCACTAGCAAGCTGTTCGCGATGCTCAGCTTGAAATAGCACATTAGAAACGACTACCGCATCTAGAGAGCTGTCTTCGAGAGTGCTACCTCTTGGCTCATCAAAATCGCCCCAGATAACCTTGATAGCTCCCACTCGTTCGTTCGATGCTTTTGTAGCAAGTTGCTCGAGAAGCTCTTTTTGAACGTCTATGGCAAACACCTTGCCACTATGACCCACGCGCCTAGCCGCCGCGAATGTAAAATGACCAGAACCACAGCCAAAGTCTGCCACGTGCATTCCCTCGCGCAATTCCAGGCGGGCTATAATCTGGCTGGGGTCCATGAAATCCGGCATTTGTATATTGTAGCGCACTTCCGGCCACATACAGTAGTGGTGGTTGTGGATAGAGGATAGAATAATACCGGAGTTGCGGCATATGATTTAAGAATAACCATTCATGTATCCTGAATTCCAAATCGTAAGTCGTACCGCGACTCTACAAGCAAGTCAATGATGCGATGGTGTCTCCCCCGCGGAGTTTCATAATACGCACCCCTTGCGTTTGTCGGCCGAGCGAAGGAATCTCGGAGAGCTTCGTGCGAATCACCTGACCGTTTTTGGAGATGGCCACGATCTCCTCCTCGTCGCCCACCACTTGGGCGACAATCAGGTTGCCCGTCTTTGGCGTAACTTTGACCGTCTTTATACCACTTCCACCGCGCTTTTGCGTTTTGTAGTTCTCAAGAGCCGTCATCTTTCCGTAGCCGTTTTCTGTCATCACGAGAAAAGTTGATTGGTCGTCTCCCTTGCTTACAACATCAGCCCCCACAATGTAGTCTCCTTTACCGAGCTTCATGCCCCGCACTCCGGCCGCTACCCTGCCCATCTCCCTTATGTCTGACTCCTTAAAGCGAATAGACTGTCCTTTTGCGGTGGCCACAATGAGCTCATCTCCTTTTTCGACGAAACGGGCGGCAATCAGCTCATCATCATTTGAAAGCTTAATGGCGAGGAGGCCGCTCCGGCGCACTTCTCGAAAAGATTCAGCCGCCACTTTTTTTGTAACTCCCGCCTTGGTAACCAGCATGAGCGAAAGCGACTTCTCCCTTTTAGAGTCGCCCGGCATGGCGAGGAGGGAGGTTACTCTTTCCCCTGACTCTATAGAAAGGTAGTTCATAAGGGACTTACCCTTGGTGGCTCGCTTACCCTCGGGCAGGTCGTACATTTTTATCTGGTACGCCTTTCCTTTGTCGCTAAAGAAAAGCAGGCTCGCATGAGTTTCGGCCGTAAGAAAACGGGTAATGAAGTCCTCCTCTTTGATGTTTAGGTCGATGACGCCCACACCCCCGCGCTTTTGACTGCGGTACTCCTTTGGGTCGGTGCGCTTCACATAGCCGCCGGAGGTAAGTACGAGAACCTGCTCTTCGTTTGGAATGAGGTCTTCTGTCTTTATTTCCTTCGTGCCGTGCTTAATCACCTTTGTGCGTCGCTCGTCACCGTACTTATCGGAAAGAGCCACCGACTCCGCCTTAATAATGGCTGCGATTTTCTTTGCACTTCCCAAAATGGATTTTAGCTCCTCAATCAATTTTTGCGTGTCGCCGAGCTCATCTTCTATCTTTTTGCGCTCCAGACCAGCCAGGCGTTGAAGCTTCATCTCCAAAATAGCTGTTGCCTGCAAGATAGAAAATTTAAAACGGGCAATAAGGGCCGCATGCGCTTCAGGGCCATCTTTAGACTTTCTAATAATCTTTATCACCTCGTCGATGAAATCAAGAGCCTTTTTAAGACCGAGAAGAATATGCTCGCGCTCCTCGGCCTTACGCAGGTCGTACACTGTTCGTCGGCGAATGACCTCCTTGCGGTGGGCCACAAACTCTTCAAGCATAAGCTTAAGCGAGAGCGTCTTCGGCTCACCATTGATAAGGGCGAGCATATTATAGTTGAAGGCTTGCTCAAGGTCGGTATGCTTGTAAAGAGCGTTTAATACTATGTTTGGATTAGTGGCCTGTTTTAGCTCTACTACCACCCGCACCCCCTCCTTATTTGATTCATCACGGATGTCACGTATGCCTTCCAGTTTTTTCTCGTGCACCAGGTCCGCCATGCGCATTATGAAGTCTGCTTTGTTAATTTGGTAAGGAATGGAGGAAATGACAATCTGATACGCCCCGGCTTTGGTCTCCACTATCTCGGCTTCGCCGCGTACGACCACCCCGCCCCGACCAGTAGCGTAGGCATGAGCGATGTCAGCGCGATTGAAAATAATGCCTCCCGTAGGAAAGTCCGGGCCTTGCACAAACTCCAAAAGATCGTCAGTACTCGCCTGTGGATTATCTAGTAAGTGGATTAGGGCGCCCATCACTTCGCGTAGATTGTGAGGCGGGATTTTGGTGGCCATGCCGACAGCAATACCAAGGGTCCCATTTAAAAGAAGGTTTGGGAGCATAGTTGGAAAAACGCTGGGCTCCTTTAGCCTTCCGTCATAGTTCGGCACAAAATCCACTGTCTCTTTTTCAAGGTCGCGGATTAGCTCGTCGGTAATGCGAGCCATTTTCGCTTCGGTGTAACGATAGGCGGCTGGCGGGTCACCATCCATGCTTCCAAAGTTTCCTTGTCCCGTCACCAAAGGATAGCGAGTACTGAAATCCTGGGCCAGCTTTGACATGGCATCATAAACCGCTTGGTCACCGTGTGGGTGGTACTTACCGAGGACGTCTCCAATAATAAGAGCCGATTTGCGAAACTTAGCGGTGTGAGAAAGACCGAGTCCATGCATAGAAAAGAGAATACGTCGGTGCACCGGTTTCAAGCCGTCACGAATGTCTGGCAAGGCACGAGACACTATGACCGACATGGCATAGTCTAAGTAGGAAGTCCTCATTTCAGAGACAATCCCTGTCGGCACTATTTTTTCCGGAGATGCTGGTGTGGGGCTTTCCGCCTTGTCATTTTTTGTCATAATATATGATGTTTACAAAAACTTTGCGTTGTCAGCACTGATTTGGCATGAAGAGCAGGAGCTAAATGCTCGTAGCATTGGGGGCTCGTCTGAATATCTCTCTCGTCTCTAAAAAGAACAACTTGGCTTCTGTGGTGCGACTTACGTTTGGCTTTACGGCCAGTTCCTTAGTTCCTGGCTCAAGGTCGACAAGCAACATACTAAACCAAAAACTAACAAACAAAAACATGGCAAGGGCCATGAGGCCATACAAGATACGTTGCCTTGATCGTTGCGGCCTTTTCTGCTGGCGCTCCATGAAGTTTAACAAAGCGTTTTGAGTCATTTTTACAAATAGCATATGGCTAGCCATGCCGTGTGCAACCCAAAAAAACATTACACCCTTGCGACAAAGAGACTATAAGTAAAAAGGAATGCCTGTTTATTTTAGGCAGTTTTACCATTGGGTTCCAGAAGAACGACCTCTCTCACCTTGCCTTCAAGGTCTTTTTTACGAAGCGTCAGTCGGTCTTCCGGCTTCAGCCCTCCCCTACCGCTCTCTTTGAGAAATTGGGATAATGATTTCTCTCCTGTGTCGTGATCGTCGTAGAGTGGTACGACAATCTTTGGGTTGAGAGTGTTTGCCAGTTTAGATGCCACCGAGTCATCGAGTGTGTTTTTAAAAATAGGCAAAAATAGCACGTCAATCTCACCCAGAGACTCTGTCACTTCCGGAGCGAGCTCTTTGCTATCGAGACAGCCGAGGTGGCAAAGGTTTACTCCTTCAAACAGCACTGAATAGATAGTGTTCACTCGCATGGTGCCACCCTCTTCTTTCGGCTTTTTTTGTAATACTCCAAAACCACGAACATAGATGCCGTTCACTTCATACTCACCCGGCCCATCGATTACAAAAGGTTCCTTAGATCCAAACGCCACCTGGTCTCTACCGTTGTAGTCCGGATGATTAACGGCAATCAGGGCCAGGTCTGCCCCAAAAGTGGAGGCACGGTATGAAGATTTTTTGCTGACAGGGCTAAAGGCCAAAACAGTGGAACTGTATTGGACCTTGCACGCGGCAAGACCGTAGTAGGTGATGACCATAGATTTGTCTTATTTTAGCAAAAGTCGGCCCAAAACTCCAGTGCGACAAAAATAATGCTCCAGAACAGAGACCCGTGTTTACAATCTAGTAATTACAATTTTATCTCCCTCCTTCACGCCGTGTCGCCGAGCCCAACCTGCCCCAAGCTCCAGGACGTGAGTGATCGGCTCGGGGGAGTAAACAGTGCGAACCCCCTCCTTCTCTTTCTGGATGTTAGACTCTACGCCTGTCACTATCCCATGGCGAACCCAAAGCAAGTCAAACGACATGAGCATACCCTTATTCCAGAATGCTTGTGGAAGTTCGTCCCAAAATACAAACAACATTCCTTCGTCGTCGGCAAGCTCGCGTACACCACCTAGCCCAAGCTCTTGTTCCTCGGCGGTTTCTGCTATTTTGGCGGTAATGGTGGTCTCGGCGACCACAACAGTCGCCGTTTCGCGAAAGTATTCACGGTTATCGGGCTTTGGGCGATCCCTTAAAAAAAGTGTCAGGATAATCAGTGCCGTCAACGCGGTGACAAATACTGGGGTAGCGTATTTTGTAGCCTGTGTAAAAAACTTCATGCGTTATTTATTATAGCGCAAACTTTTCCTAAAACAATACAGTTCGACAAAAAGAGCAAAACAAGCTATCATTACCAGTCTAGTCAGATGAGTGTCGCTTAATTAACCTAACCCCAGCCAAGAGTTTTTCTTGGGCCCTATATCGCGCATGGGCAACGAGCGAATATTTATATGGATAAAGATGAAACAACCCTGGCCACTACGGCCTCCGGAGCATCGAATCATGAAAAGGAGAAGGAGGTAGAAGACAATAGAGGTATCGCTAGTACACAGAGTTTGCTTGAATTTGATAAAAAAAACTCAGAAACTCATTCCGTCGGCACATCTGAGGCAATGAATGAGGTGGTCAAGTTGTCTGTCAGTCCTCCTGTCCCCGGGGATATTGTGGAGGGAGTGGTGATTGGTCAGAAAAAACTTACTGTCTATGTAGATATCCACCCTTGGGGGACGGGTATTATTTATGGCAGAGAGTATTTGAATGCTCGCGACCTGATAAAAAAGATTAACGTCGGCGACACTATTTCTGCCAAGGTGGTGGAGCCGTTTGAGGACGGTGATGGCTATATAGAGCTATCACTTAGAGAGGCTCGCCAGGCGGCCTCTTGGAAGGACGCAGAAACGGCTATAAAGTCAAAAGAGATAATAGAGATACCTGTTAAAGATGCTAATAAGGGAGGCCTCATCTTGGAATGGATGGGTCTTGCCGGTTTTCTGCCAGCATCTCAGTTAAAGAGCGAGCACTACCCGCGTGTCTCCGATGGCGATAAAGACAAGATCTTGGTTGAGTTAAAGAGTCTTATTGGTCAGAAACTGGCTGTTTCCATCATTGCGGCCGACCCCAAGGAGGGCAAGCTGATTTTTTCAGAAAAAAGTGGCGTTCAGAAGGAAAAAATCGAGCTTGTGAGCAGATATGCGGTTGGAGATGTCTTAGACGGTGAAGTCACTGGTACTGTGGATTTCGGTATCTTTATCAAAGTTGAGGATGGTCTTGAGGGTTTGGTTCACATTTCAGAAATGGACTGGGCTCTCGTCGAAGATCCTCGCAAGCTGTATGCCGCCGGAGACAGGACGAAGGTTCAGGTAATAGACGTAAAGGACGGCAAGCTTTCTCTTTCGATAAAGGCTCTAAAACCAAACCCATGGAAGAAAGCTGAAGGGAAGTACAAAAAAGGCACCAAGGTGGAGGGTGTTGTCATTCGCTATAACAAACACGGCGCTCTTGTGTCTGTGGAAGAGGGTATCGCTGGACTGATTCACGTATCCGAGTTTGAGTCAGCCGAAAAACTGCGCACAGAACTTGCTCTTGGTAAAACATACGACTTTACCATCACTCTTTTTGACGCAAAAGAGCAACGCATGGCATTAAGTCGCACAGGCAAGCCTGTTGAAAAAGCTACTACCTCGGACGACACACCCGAAGAAGACCAGCCGGACTCCTCAAAAGAGAGTGACCTAAAGTAAGTCGGCTCACTAACTAATCTAGGACATACGCAAATTGCTGTCTTTGCCACCGCCTTTGGCGGGGCCCCGCTATAAGCGGTGGCGAGGTAAAC
>PCYI01000007.1:6291-19518 GCA_002774795.1 Candidatus Vogelbacteria bacterium CG10_big_fil_rev_8_21_14_0_10_51_16
TAGTCGTGGATGGCCTTAGAACTCATTAAGAGAGGCCGCCTTGGCGTGGCCGTGTGTGACAACTTGCTCTACCGCCTTTGCCGCCCTACTGACAACCTTCTTAAAGAGCATCTCGTCTTTTGCTCTAATCTTGGAGAGGATGTGCTTGATGACGGCCTCTTCTCCTTTTGGTTTTTTTATTTTGCCGGTAGGAGTGGTAGAGGCGATACCCACTCTGATTCTCACAAAATCTCTGGTCCGCAGTGATTTTATTACTGACTCAAGTCCGCGGTGACCACCGGAGCCACGATTAAAGGCTATTTTAATTACGCCCAACGGGAGGTCGATGTCGTCATAAACCACCACGGCTCTTTCCGTCATCTTTGGAGAGGTCATAAACTGTTTAACCACTCCGCCGGAGTTATTCATAAAACTCTCCGGCAGAACCAGAGTAGCTTCGTTACGGCCCGTCTTTGTTTTTGACACGGTTGCTTTTTTGTTTTTATCAAACTTCCAGACTGAGGCCCCACTTATCTTTGCATAACGCTCTACGACCATGCGACCGACATTATGCCGAGTGTTTACGTACTCTTCTCCGGGATTACCTAAGCCGATAATTGTGTATTTCATTGAGATACAGTATATCATTCTTTTTCTCCAATATTACAAACAGAACCACAGAGCTTACCTTGACGCACTACTATTATCTGATGCTGGCACGTGGCCGACATCCTTGTGATTTACCTAATTTGCGCAAACTAGATTTATGGTGTAAAATGAGTATATATGGACGATTTAGACCCAATTTTAGACCCAGAGGTAGTACAAGAGAGGGCTCCCGGTGCTAGCACAGGACTATTCTTTTTCGATATCGTCAAGTTCACCTTACTTGCTTTTGCAATAGTGGCACCCATTCGTTACTTTGTTGCTCAACCATTCATAGTAAACGGAAGCTCGATGGATCCAACTTTCTCTAGTGGAGACTATCTGGTAGTAGATCAATTGTCTTATCGCTTTGTGCCACCCAAACGCGGCGATGTGGTTGTTTTTCGTTACCCGTTAGATCCTTCCAAGTATTTTATAAAGCGCATCGTAGGATTGCCGTTAGAAACAGTCGAGGTGAAGGGCAGTCGTGTTTTTATTACCAGCAAGGATAGTGACATTACAGAGGAGCTTGTGGAGCCGTATCTGACCTTTATGGGACAGTCGTACGTAACTGTGCGTCTTGGGGAGAGTGAGTATTTCGTGATGGGAGACAATCGGGCCGCGAGCTCAGACTCGCGCGCGTGGGGTCCCATCACTCGGGGCCATATTGTGGGGTCGGCTTTTTTGCGCCTCTATCCTTTTGCGCAATTTGATTTACATCCGGGAGAGAATGCCACCTATGAGTCTCTAACGATTTAGACTTTTTAGATACTCTGAGGAGAACTTTTTTCAATCAGTCTCATTTGATTAAAACCTATAGGCTTGCTTGCTATTGGCGGATTTGCTTTTTTAAACATTGAAATAAACAATCCGATATGGTGTCCACAAAAAAAACAAAAACAAAGATCGGAGGCACAAAGACAAACGCCCCATTTCAGGTGCCCAAGGGCATGCGTGACAGAATTGGCCACGAGGTACACGAACTTACCGGATTCATTGAAAAGGCCACCGAGATATGTCTTTATTATGGCTTCAAGCCAATAGTGACACCGTTACTTGAGGACGCACAGGTTTACTCCTCTTCGGTTGGTATTTCTAGTGACATTGTGGAGAAAGAGATGTATACGGTTAAAACCAAGGGTGGGGATGTGCTTGCCGTCCGGCCGGAGTTTACCGCTTCGGTTATGAGAAGCTACTTAGAGCAAGGCATGCAAAACCAGACTCAGCCGGTAATGCTCTACTATTCAGGGCCCTGCTATCGCTATGATCGCCCCCAGCGTGGTCGATGGCGGGAGTTTTATCAGTTTGGCCTTGAGATTTTGGGAACCGAAAAGAGCATCGCGGACGCGATGGTCATTGAGCTCACCATGCTCTCCTTGCGTGAGTCAGGTTTACAGAATCTGCGTCTATTGGTAAATAGCATTGGCGATAAAGATTGCCGGCCCGGATACAGGCGCGAGCTTATTGCTTACTACCGAAAACACCAAGCCCAGCTTTGTAAAGATTGTAAGGCTCGCTTGAAATCAAACCCCTTGCGGATTCTAGATTGCAAGGAGCCACAGTGTGCCCCGTTAAAGTTTGAAGCTCCTCAGTCTGTAAGTAGCCTGTGTGACCCTTGTAAAAAACATTTTAAGGAGGTGTTGGAGTATCTGGAAAGCCTCGGAATTGAGTACGTTATAGATAGCACGCTCGTACGTGGCCTTGATTACTATACTCGTACTGTTTTTGAGATTCAGCAGGAGACGCGACCACCAGAAGTGGCTTTAGGCGAAGTTGCTAATCCCGGTATTCAAGCCGATACCCCTCTTACCATTGCCGGTGGAGGCCGATATGACTATCTTGCAAGGACGCTTGGTAGCAAGCGCGACGTTCCCGGTGTCGGCTCTTCAATCGGCATCGACAGAGTTTTAATGGCGGAAGATCGCGTCGAGCTGATGCCGCGAGTAATAAAAAAACCAAAAGTGTATTTTATCCAACTAGGATTTGAGGCTAAGCTTAAAAGCATGAACGTAATAGAGGTCTTGCGCAAGGGTCGAGTGTCGGTCGTGCACTCCCTCTCAAAGGACAGTCTGGGAAGCCAGCTCGGCACAGCTGAGAAGCTGCAAATTCCCTACGCTATTATTCTCGGCCAGAGAGAGGTGATCGACAACACTGTCATCGTAAGAAACATGGACAATCGATCGCAGGATGTAGTAAAGGTGTCCAAGCTTGCTGACTATCTAAAGAAGCTCCGCATATAATGGACAAAAGAACTTTATTCGTGCTAGACTAGTAATAATATGGCAAATCCGGTTATCCAAATTGCAAAAAACCAAAACGAGACTAACGTGAGCGTAATCCGTCGCTTTAAGAAGCGCGTGCAGGATGCGGGTATTTTGCGTAGAGCACGCTCTCTCCGATACGCGAAGCGCGCACAATCAGAGTATGCAGAAAAAAAATCAGCCATCACTCGAATGGCAAAGCGCAAAGAGTTTGAGCGTCTTAAGAGGCTCGGCAAGAATGAAGAAAAATCTAAGCGCGGCAGGGGTCGTAGATAAGTCTGGCTTGAATAAGCGTCAGTCGTCGACCGTTGCCCCCGGTCTAATTTCTTTTGTATACAAAATCAAAGCAGAGATTCCTGAAAGGGATTCTAAGAGCTTGTCTCGTTCAATTCTTGGAAAACAGTATGATCTAAGCGTGGTTCTGGTGGGCAATGCAGTATCTCGAAAGTTTAACTCTCTTTATCGAGGAGTTGATAGACCGACAAATATTTTGAGCTTCGCTCTGTCCGCTCACGAGGGGGAGCTTTTATTGAATTTGCCCCTTGCAAGAAAGGAAGCCGTTTTGGCAAAAGCAAGATTAGCGGACTACCTTCTTTATCTCCTCGCCCACGGCATGCTACACCTAAAGGGTTACGCGCATGGCACAATTATGGAAAAGCGGGAACTAACTGCTCTAAAAAAGTTTGTCTCCGTCGATTTTCTTGATTGGCTTATGGGTTGAAAGTTTAGAGCAAGTGGCACATAACTGCCGGACCTCTCTAAACACCCTAGTTCTCCACACGCTTTTTTGCTCATGTGGTGTTATCATGGCCCTGTGTGGGGCTTTTTCTTTGTTCTTGGATTTTGGCTAACGTGACCGAGTCATCACGTTATACTTTTTTTTATTTCAAAAATGAGAAAGCAAATTGTCACAGGCATAGATATCGGCTCTGCTACCGTGCGCGTGGTGGTGGTTTCGGCTACTCATGCGGGAGACACAAACGTACTAGCAACCGCGAGCGTGCCGTCTTTAGGCATTAGGCGTGGTCAGATAGACTCTTTCGAGGATGTGGTTACAGCCATAGGTTCTGCTTTAACCCAAGCATCCAGAAAGGCGGAGGTTTCCATTAAGAAAGTTTATCTCGCTATCGGTGGTGTTACTCTTGGTTCTTCAACAAATGACGCCTCAATTGCTATTGCGAAAGCCGATGGAGAGGTGACGGCTCTTGACATAGAACGCGTAATCGCTCTGTCGGAGTCTACGCTAAAGAAGAACGCCAACCACCACATCGTGCATACTGTCCCTCTTTATTTCAAAATAGATGGGAAAAAGATTCTTGGTAAACCACTCGGAATGCGAGGTTCATCTCTTGAGGTACACACTCTTTTCGTAACCTGCCTTGAGCAACACCTAGAGCGGATGGTCCAAGCGGTCGAGGCCGCCGGCGTCCGCGTTGAAGACGTTGCGGCCTCCCCTATTGCCGCAAGCCTTGTTGCTCTTACAAAGCTAGAACGCACGGTCGGGTCTATTCTTGTAAATATCGGAGCCGAGACTGTCACTTCTGTGGTATACGAAGAAAATCAGCCCGTAGCTCTTCATTGCCTCTCTCTTGGCTCCGGGGACATTACAAACGACATAGCACTTGTAATGAAGCTGGCACTAGAGGAGGCGGAGGAGCTGAAACAACATCGTGAACATAGCGTGACTGCTCGTAAAAAACTTGATGAAATTATCAGTGCCCGTCTTTCAGATATCTTTGAGCTTGTCGAGTCTATGCTAAAGAAGATTGGAAGAAGCGCTCTTTTGCCTGCCGGCATAGTCCTTATGGGTGGAGGTTCACGTTTAGATATGATAGAGGGCTTGGCAAAGGCTAGTCTGCGTTTGCCGGTAAAAATGGCTGTCTTGGCTACTCCAGGCGCAAGTCGTGCCGACGACGAAGAGAAGAAGCCATCGGAGCAGGCCCCGAAGGATCCGATTTGGGGCGTTGCTTTCGGTCTTTGTATATTTGGGCTCTCAAACGAATCCCCTGAATCAGGTCGTCAGAATAGTCTGGTTACTCTATGGAAAAATATTTTCGCGGGCATAGAAAAGTTTTTGCCCTAGGACAGTCTGCCTTGCTGAGGGACAGGCTTGGCATTGGTTTAGGTTTTCCAATAGACATCTTTACTAGAACATAAAAGTAGAGAAATACTATGTTTGTGGGCCGGTACCTTATCTGCTATGATAGTGAAATTCATAGGTTTTCTTGTTTTTAACTTACGCAGATGACTCCTTATCTCTCATAATAAACCAGCATTCATGCCCAAAATTAACCCAGAAATAGAAGCCTTCGCGCGCATTAAGGTTGTTGGAGTTGGCGGCTCCGGCAACAACGCCGTCAACCACATGATAAACTCCAAGGTGAAAGGGGTCGAGTTTATTACCATGAATACCGATGCTCAAGACCTACATCATTCTCTCGCTCCAAAAAAGATTCACATTGGCAAGAATCTTACTCGCGGGTTAGGCACTGGCATGGATGCTACCCTTGGACACAAGGCGGCCGAAGAAACCATCGAGGAGATCCAGGGCATCATCAAAGGGTCGGACATGGTCTTTATCGCCTGCGGCATGGGAGGTGGGACAGGCACGGGAGCCTCACCGGTAATAGCCAAGACCGCCAAAGACCAAGGAGCGCTCACGGTGGGCGTGGTCACTAAGCCATTTTTCTTTGAGGGAGCCCAGCGCATGCGTTTGGCTCTTGAGGGTATCGAAGAGTTGAGTCGTGAAGTAGACGCTCTGATTGTTATCCCGAACGATCGACTTTTAAATGTTATAGACAAAAACACAGCCTGCACATCTGCTTTTGCAATGTGTGATGAAGTGTTGCGTCAGGCCGTGGAGGGTATTTCAGACCTCATCACCACCCCGGGCATCATCAATCTAGACTTTGCCGATATCCGTGCCGTTCTGCAAAACACAGGCTCGGCTCTGATGGGAATCGGCTCGGCCATTGGTGAGAAACGCGCGGAGGAGGCGGCCAGGGCGGCCATAAACTCCCCTCTTCTTGATATTTCTATTGAGGGCGCGAAAGGGGTCCTCTTTGCTATTGCCGGTGGCCCAGACCTCACCATGTTTGAGATTCAAGAGGCCGCTAAGGTTATTACGGAGGCCATCGACAAGGAGGCTAAAGTTATCTTCGGTGCCATTAATAACGACAAACTTAAAAAGAACGAGATTAAGGTTACCGTTATCGCTTCGGGTTTTCCGAGTAACCACACTAGGCCTCTTTTAAACATTCCTCCAAAACCGGTTACACAGAAAGAGACGGTAGAAGCAGAGGAACCGGCAACTATTCGTCAATCTTTTTCTACTAGCCTACGAGTGCGAAAACCGGAGCCGACTCCGGCGAGCCCCCAGCAACATACGCCCGTTGTCCGCGCGGAAACAGTTCCCGAGGAGCATGACGAGGAGGATGCTGATGAATGGAGTTCGGTCCCCGCTTTTCTTAGACGAGGTAAAAAATAGCACTGCACAAAAACAGCCGCTCACTGGGCGGCTGTTTTTGTGCTAGTTTATCTTAATTGCGATAGGCCCTTTTGAACACGAGTAAACGAATGCGGGTGGGATGTTTAGCGGAACAAAGCGAAGAGAAACATCATTAAAGATGCCTTCTATCATTTTATATGCTCCCAATGAGTACTGGAACTGGAGGTATCTTCCCTTGGGTAAAAGTGCGGAGTATATACTACGCAGTAAACCTTTTTGATGGGACACCTCAAGGTTACTAAGGGGAATTCCGGATACAATGTAGTCCACCCTCTCTCCCGATAAATAATTCTGCATTTGCAAAGCTGATTCATTATGTATAACTACTCTTGGATCACGCACTTTTATAAGCTCTTTATAAAAATCCGTGTTTGTCTCAAACATAATAAGCTTACTATTGGGACTCATCCGCTTGATAATTTCCTTGGTGAATGGCCCAGAGCCAGGGCCAAGTTCCACGATAGTGCTACTCTTTTTAAAGTCTATCTCGGCTAGTATCCTTTTTGTCAAAAAACTTGAGCTAGGTGTGATAGAGCCTACTTCTCGCCAGCTTTTAAAGAAATTTAAAATGAATGCCGCTTTTTTCATTTTTATTTTCAATTCTAGCACGTTTGGCTTATCTCACGCGGAGCGTGGCGAATCCTTGCAGAATCAGGATTTTTTGGGGGGAATGCAGAACAGACGGCGCTTCGCGCCGACCCCATTTCGACTTCCAATTCGGATTTTCAATTTTGGCGGAGAGGGGGAGATTCGAACTCCCGGTACAGTTGCCCGTACACCGCATTTCGAGTGCGGCGCCTTCGACCACTCAGCCACCTCTCCTTTTTGTCGTAGGCATACCACTATCCACGGTGGCAGAGACCATAGACTACAACAGCCCATATTAGCAACTTTTCACACTCGCGTAAACGTGCTATCATTTGGACTCTTGGCATTTCGCATTTTCTTTTGGTTCCATGCGTTTGTCATTTTTGGCCCTATCGTCTAACGGCTAGGACGGCGCCCTTTCACGGCGTAAATCGGGGTTCGATTCCCCGTGGGGTCAAAAGTAATCAATTAGACTAACTAAAATATGTACAAGAGCTTTTTGCTCGGATTTGCTCCGTTATTCCTGGTTGCAATGACCTTCCCCACCTTACTGCCCTATTCGTGGGGAGCTGAAGTGGAAGCTCCTTCCCAATTTGCTTTCTCGTTGTTTTTTATTGTATTACTTGCACAATTTTTCTACGGCTTAATTCTCTGCCGAAGGGAGTACCGAAAAGGTTCTCTATTTTTCCTAGGGTTATTTTTGGCGCCCGTTGTGAGAATTGCGATTTTGATCTTCTTTTGGGCCTAGAAGTGCAGCAATGGTAATGTGACAAGGATTGCTGTATGTTAGTAGAGTATTTTGCGAAAATTATATAGCGCGCGGTTAGCTCAGTGGTAGAGCATTCCGTTGACATCGGAAAGGCCGTAGGTTCGATCCCTACACCGCGCACCAATGAAAATACTTGGTATTGAGACGAGTTGCGACGAGACCGCCGTAGCGGTGGTTGAAGGGAGCGGTGGCCTTGAGGCGCCGCTTTTTGAGGTACGCTCGTCTGTAGTTTCTTCGCAAATCAAGGAGCATGTGAGCTTCGGCGGTGTGGTGCCTAATATCGCCAAGCGAGAGCACGCCCGCAACCTGGTGCCGGTTTTGGAAAAGGCACTGCGGGGGGCAGGATTGTACAATGAATCTGGAATATTCAATCTAGAATCTGGAGTAACTCAAGATTCCAGATTCCAAATTCTAGATTCGATGCTAGCTCGCGAACCTGACCTAATTCCTCCGCTTAAAACCTTGCTTCAGTCCATCGCCCCTCCAGAAATAGACGCCATTGCCGTTACAAGAGGCCCGGGACTGGAGCCAGCTCTTTGGGTGGGGGTGAACTTCGCCCGTGCTCTCGCGTGTGCTTGGGAAAAGCCCCTTTACGCCGTGAATCACATGGAGGGACACATCCTCGCTGCCCTACTTCATGAAAAAACACAAAACACAGAGCACAAAACTCCAAAGGTGGAGTTTCCCATACTTTCACTGCTTGTTTCTGGTGGGCATACGGAACTTGATGTGGCGAGCGCGTGGGGCAAGTACGAGGTGTTAGGAGAAACTCGAGACGACGCGGTCGGCGAGGCGTTTGACAAGGTGGCACGTTTGCTAGGACTCCCTTACCCGGGCGGACCTGCCATCTCGGCATTAGCAGAGATGACCGCAGACAAGCGCGGACTGGATGCGGAACAACGCGGAAAGAACCCCTCTTTCGTGTCCCTACCGAGACCCATGATCAATTCCGGTGACCTGGACTTTTCCTTTTCCGGACTGAAGACGGCCGTGCGTTATCGTCTGGAAAAAGAGGAGCAGGTTACGGATGAGTTTCGAGCGACCATGGCGCTCGAGTTTGAGCGAGCGGCGGTGGAGGTACTCTTGGCTAAAACTTGCATGGCCATGCTAGAAACCGGCGCAAAGACGTTTATACTCGGTGGAGGCGTGGCGGCCAACACCCGATTGCGCCGAGAAGTCACACGGGTTTTTGCAGACGAGTTCCCGGAGGCGGTGTGTATTTTGCCCGACCGCGCTCTCACCACCGACAACGCCGCCATGATTGCCGCCGCAGGATATATTCGCTCTCTTGTTGACTCCCCCGCCGACCCGCTCGCCTCCCTCGAGGCAGTCGGCAAACTCCGGCTCGGGGGTGTTGGTGACGTTCAGTAAACAAATGTCCTCTTTTACTTTCCTATTTTGGTACAGCTGTACCAAAATAGGAAAGGGGCGAAGTTCTCTAACAAAAAATACTCTGGTCGCCATGGTGCTTATTTATTTACTTGTCCCCTCTCGTCAAGCTTGCTAATATATGGCTCTATGAATGAGAAACTTACAAAACCATACGACCCCAAGGAGACCGAAGGGCGCATATACAAGATGTGGGAGAAGAGCGGTTTTTTTAATCCGGACAATCTGCCGGAACGGCATCAGCTTGGCAAGCCTTTTGTTATCGTCATGCCCCCGCCAAACGCGAACGGCGACCTTCATGCCGGTCATTCACTCTTTATTACCCTCGAGGACATATTCACAAGATATTACCGAATGAAAGGCTACCGGGCCCTCTGGATACCCGGGGCCGACCACGCCGGCTTTGAAACCCAGGTGGTCTACGAAAAACAGCTCGAAAAAGAGGGTCGCTCCCGCTTTAACATGGAGCCGGAGGACCTCTATCGAGAAATTCTCGACTTCACTCTTGCCAACAAAAGCAACATGGAGCGTCAGGTGCGCGAGATGGGGGCCTCCTGCGACTGGTCGAGGGAAAAGTTTACCCTGGACGCTGACGTCGTGGCTGAAGTCCAGCGGACTTTCAAAAAAATGTACGACGACGGCCTTATCTATCGGGGCTTGCGAATCATAAACTGGTGCCCCAAGCACCAGACATCACTCTCCGACGTGGAGACCGTTAGCGAGGAGCAGAGAACGCCTTTTTACTATTTCAAATATGGCCCGTTCGAGATTGGCACCACTCGTCCCGAGACAAAGTTCGGCGACAAGTACGTCACCATGCATCCCGATGATGTGCGTTACAAAGATTACCAACATGGGCAAAAGATACTGCTGGAGTGGATTAACGGGCCGGTCGAGGCGACCGTCATCAAGGATGAGGCTAACGACATGGAGATGGGAACCGGCGTCATGACCATCACCCCATACCATTCGCAGGTAGACTTTGAAATTGCCGAGCGGCACAATCTGGACGGCGAACAGATAATCGACTGGCGGGGGCGTCTACTGCCGATAGCGGGCGAACTTGCCGGTATGAAGATTGGTGATGCTCGAGAAAAGATAGTGGACAAACTGCGGTCCAAGGCGCTCGTCACGCGCGTGGATGAGAACTACACGAATGTTGTGAAAAAGTGCTACAAGTGCAATACGGTCATAGAGCCACAGGTAAAGGAGCAATGGTTTGTGAAAATGAAACCGCTAGCCGAGCTGGCCATAGCGGCTCTCGACAAAAAAGAGCTCACCTTTATCCCCGACCACCAAGAAAAGGTGTTCCGCTATTGGATGGAAAACAGTATTGATTGGAATATTTCGAGGCAAATCGTCTGGGGCATCCCCATTCCCGCCTGGCTTTGTGATGATTGCGGCACAAGTCATGTCGAGCTTGATATTGCCGCCACACCAAAATGCTCAAAGTGTGACAAGGCAATGCGCAGGGATGCCGACACCTTTGACACCTGGTTTTCGTCCGGTCAGTGGCCATTGTTGGTCACCAACTACCCCGATGGCCAAGACTTCGGTACCTACTACCCCACAGACATTATGGAAACCGGCCACGACCTTGTTTTCAAGTGGGTGCCCCGCATGGTCATTTTCGGCCTCTATTTGAGTAAAAGAGTGCCCTTTCACACGGTCTATATGCACGGTCTAGTGAATGATGCTCAGGGCCGAAAAATGAGCAAGTCGAAGGGGAATGTCATAAGCCCCAGCCAGCTGACGGACAAGTTTGGCACTGATGCCCTGCGAATGGCGCTCGTCATTGGCAATACTCCTGGGACAGACTTGGCCCTAAGCGAAGACAAGGTTAAGGGTCAAAAACATTTTGCCAACAAGCTCTGGAATATTGCCAGATTCGTACTCGACAACAGCGCGGAAGAGACTGCAAAACCTAGGAGTATCACCCCGGGCGACGAGGCTATTCTCAAAAATCTTCGGGCCGCTGTCGAGAGTATCACGGCCCACATGGATAACAATCGCTTTTATCTCGCCGCCGAGGAGATTTACCATTACATCTGGCATGAGTTTGCTGATAAGATTATTGAAGAGATGAAACCAAGATTGCGGGAAGGAGATTCCGCTTCGCCAGGCGGCTCCGCGGAAGACCGTGTGGACAACCGCCAGTCGGCACAGTACACCCTGCGTGTTATACTGGAAACATCAGTGAAGCTCTTGCACCCCTTTATGCCATTCGTTACTGAAGAGATCTGGCAGATTCTGCGTGAAGGTAAGTCGCTTCTCATGGTTGAACCGTGGCCCCAGAGCTAACTCTTTCATCTGCAATCATATACTCTTTTATTGGAGGCCTCTTGCCTGCTCTTTTTTGGCTGATATTCTGGTTACAGGAGGACAAGATTCATCCCGAGCCAAAAGGGGTAATCGCCCTCGCTTTTGTGGCTGGAATGGGCTCGGTGGCTGTTGCTTTACATCTTGAGCTTCTTTTGGCACATGTTTTTCCGCCCGGCGTTATTCGTGTGACTCTCTGGGCGGCCTCTGAAGAGCTTGTGAAATACTGGGCGGCCAGCTACGCGGCCATGCGCCACAACAAGGCTTTTGATGAGCCCGTGGACGCCATGATATACCTTATCACGGCCGCTCTTGGTTTTGCGGCCGCGGAAAACGCTCTCTTTATATTTGGCGCTATTTCGGAGTTTCCTGCTACGGTGACCGTTCTGTCGGGTAGTTTACGCTTTGTAGGAGCCAGTCTGCTACATGTCCTTGCTTCGGCGACAGTGGGAGCGTTTATTGCGTTCTCATTTTATAAGTCCTCTATAGTCAAGTTTGAATATATTCTTGGGGGGTTATTCGCAGCTACGGCATTGCACACAATCTTTAATCTGCTTATACTGCAACTAGAGTCTGCAGGACAACAGCCACTCACTCTTGCGGTATTTTCTCTTGTTTGGCTTGGTATTATTATGCTTATTTTCTTTTTTGAAAAAGTAAAGGCTCTTTTTAAAAGCTGATGACTGGAAAAAGAGTCGTTATGAATGAGTTCTGATCCCTGTCCAGTGCCTTATTTCAGCCATCTTGCAATCAATAACATTATTCGTTTATCTGCCACCACTATGTTTAAGCGCAAACAGTCATTCTTTGAGCGAATAACAGGAACTATTCCGGCCATTACTGTCGAGGAAGACTCCTTAGAAATTCCAACTAGTTCGTTTGAAGGCGATGGGCAAGAAAGCGGGGCGGATGACTCTGGCCAGCTTGCCGTGGATGTGTACCAAACACCAAATGAGATTATCGTGCAGGCGATGATTGCCGGCGTAAAACCGGAGACTTTATCTATAGAAATTTCACGCGAAATAGTGACTGTGAGCGGATCGCGACAGCGTTATGACGACATAGTGGAGGAGGACTATTTCTTTCAAGAACTCTACTGGGGCTCATTCTCACGCACGATTCTCCTGCCGGCGGAAGTGGAGGCGGACGAAGCAGAAGCAATAGAGAAGAACGGTCTGCTAACAATTCGTTTGCCAAAGATAAATAAAGAAAAAAAGCGCGCGCTAAAAGTGAAGTCGGTGTAGTAGTGAGGCGGTTTACTAAATTCTTTAACCATATGGATGAGGACGTAAAAGTACTACTAAAGCGAAACCTTGAGCTTACAGAAGCAAACCACAAGCTTCTTATTGGCATGCGCCGTTCCGCTCGCTGGGCCTCTTTTTTTAGGCTTTTGTACTGGTTTGTAATACTAGGAGGCATAGCCCTCTCTTACTACTTTATCCAGCCATATATTAACGCGGTTATAGGAGCTTACGACAATATTCAGGGTAGCATCAGCCAAAATGAGGAGAGTGCTAATAGTGGTATTCCTGGCATAGGCGACCTCCTCCAAGTGCTCAAACGCTAGAATTGTCTATCTGTGGCTATTCTGGTAATATAACGTCGGGGCATTAGTCATATGTCACACGTCATATGACTTTGAGTTACGAAATGCGAGTTTTTCCCTCCCCTGGCCCTAGGGTGGGGTAGGTTTAGAGCCATACTACCCCCTCCCAACCTCACAGCTCTCGGCGTGCTCGCCGAGGCCGCGAGCCCACCTCGCGCCGCCG
>PCYI01000007.1:19526-29320 GCA_002774795.1 Candidatus Vogelbacteria bacterium CG10_big_fil_rev_8_21_14_0_10_51_16
ATCAGCCCCGACACCCCGCAGTAGCGGGGGTACGGGGAGCCGACCGAAGCGTCGGCTTTGGTAGAGCATTCGCCTGAAGAGTGAGGTTGGGTAGGGCCCCGACCGCAAGACCGGAGCGCGACGGCGCGAGGTGGGGTCGCGAGATTTTCCAGCAGGAAAATACTCGTGACAAGGGTCCCCTTCGCTCTTCTGTTCATTGATTTAATACGATACTGCACTGTTTGAGAAAAACGCTGGAGTAGCTCAGTTGGTAGAGCATTCGCCTGAAGAGCGAAGGGTCGCCGGTTCGAGACCGGCCTCCAGCACCAATACTTTTTTACGAAACAAGAAAACCCTCCATTAGGAGGGTTTTCTTGTGGTATGTGTCTTAGTTTCTTACCAGGACTGTTGAGAGTCGTCGTTGCGCTGGAAACCTCCAGTGCGCGGGGCTCGTTCCTCACGTGGTCGAGCTTCGTTAACCGTAAGAGTACGGCCTTCAAAATCCTTCCCGTGGAACATCTCGATCGCTTTTTGAGCATCCTCGTCTGTCGCCATTTCGACGAAGCCGAAGCCCTTAGAGCGACCGGTCTGACGGTCCATGATAATGTCCGCGGTATCAACCGCGCCCGCCTGTGCGAAGTGTGCTCGCAAGGCATCGTTGGTGGTGCTGTAAGGAACACCGCCTACATATAGCTTTTTCGCCATTCTAAACTTGGGGAGTTGCCTCCCAACTAGGGGCGCACATGTACTCTTTACGAGACAAGCGCACCCACTTATTAATGCATTGCAGACACTTACCCAGTCGAAGCCCCGGCACTTGTGACGGGACCCCCATCTCCTGCGACGCAAAAAACAGGGGCTTGAGAAGTACTTACAACATATTTAGTATAGCGGATATCTTTAGGGAAGTCAAATTGGCAAAATACGTTATAATATATGGCTTAATTAGCGTTGTTTAACCTTGAATTACGAAAGTAGTATTTATTCACTCCTCTGCCTAAGGGGAGGGTTTCTGGTACATAATTCTCTCCCACCCCACCCCAGCCCTCCCCTTAGGCAGAGGAGGGAGAGTTTCGTAAACCGCTTTGGGCGGCGAACCATATTCATACATCAAGATTTCCCCGATAGGAATCGAATCTATATCAGCTCGTTAGGAGTGAGCCGGTCCCCGCCTGCCAAGGCCTGTGCCTCCGAGAAGAATCGAACTTCTATTTGCCCCTTAGGAGGGGGCCGTTCTATCCATTGAACTACAGAGGCACGGGCACTGGCGGGCAGGTATCCATTGAACTACGAGGACAGAGGACACCTATTTGGCGTACGTCTGACATCTTGGATTGTGAATTACGAAACTCGCATTTATTCCCTCTCCTGGCCAGGGTGAGACTTGGGCAAGGGACCCAAGTCGCAAGACCTTTTGAGCTGTTTTCGAGCCCCGACGCTACGGTCGGGACAGGTGGAGCGAAGAAAAGAGCCAAAAGGTGTACAGCTCCCGTAGGGAGGGTTAGGGTGGGGTTGTGGTTGAGCCAAGTATCACCAACCTACCCCCTCCCAACCTCACAGCTCTCGGCGTGCTCGCCTAGGCCGCGAGCCCACATCGCGCCGTCGCGCTCCGGTCTTGCGAAGTGGGGCCCTACCCACTTCTCACCCCCTGGCCATGGGGAGGGGTAATTTCGTAACTCACGGTCTTGGAAATTGCACACTGCGAGCAGTTAGAGTTGTCGCTCTAAGTGTCAGGCTTTTGCGATACGGCTATTACTGTATCATAATCGTCTCCCGCTTGGATACTATTACGCTTGCAGTGTCCGCAGGTCTGACACTGGTGTATCAAAATAGTCTCCCCCGCTTTTGTCTCTACGGAGTCTGGTGGCATGAGCCCGCCACAGTCGGCAGCGCGGTCACCGGGGTGAACATCTACATGCTTGCTCCAGAGGCAACGCGGACAGTGGTTGGTGTAGCCATTCCCTTGTACCCCCTGACCGCAATGCTCGCAAGTAAAGTCTTCTTTGAGTCTTTTAAACGCGGTGGTCATATAGTTTCCAGTGGATATACATCAAAAGCGACCTCCTCATTCAGATCATTTACCTTAATTGCGGATAGCGAGAATCGCCCCGTCATTTGACGGGGCGCCCTATCGGATGACATGACGAATTCCCACCTCAATTTACCCGCACACTAAGTTTGGCATTACTTTCTCTACGATGCGGCTAGGGAGAATCGAACTCCCATCTCAACCTTGGGAAGGTCGCGTCCTGCCACTAAACGATAGCCGCGCATGATGGCAATATTTGTGGGCGGGCCCCGGAATGTACAGACACCCCCTTAACTCTTTTTAAGCATCTTAAGGAAGCGTTGCCAACGTGAATCCGCATCCATGATTTGCTTGTCTGCTGTTGTGGTTGCTCTCTCCTCCACCAGTATGATCACTTGCTCACCAGGAGCCGCCACTTGATACTTTGTCCTCAATTCCGCCTCCTGACCACTCGAACTTGAGAGTCGCACAACCTCTGCTTCCACCTCTTTTTTACGTGCCTGTAAATACTCAAGCTCGCTATCTGCTGATGCTCTGGTGGCAGCCGTGGCTCGCTCTTTTCTGGAAATCCCCCACACCGCCTTACTAAGCAAAACAACAAGCAAGATGAGAGCTCCGGTCCAAATAGCAAAGACGACCTTATGGTGCATGACTCTTGGGCCTTGAAAGGTTTTCACATAGATACTATACTACATTGACACGCAGGAAAGCAAAAGAGTTAGAAACTAGTAGCAATGTGGGTCTGTGGTGCTTTTGAGTTACAACTTTCCGTTTCTACACACATCATTCGTTATGATTTTTAAAAACAAACGACACAGGCAGTGGTTTAATTTCTTTTGGGGCATTATTGCCATCCTGGTCATAGTTAGCATGGTGGCGTTGTACTCATTCCCATTTGCCTTTTAGTGCCGTTTTTAATGAACTTTCGGCACGCACCCACGGAGTCACTTTTTCTAAACAATAAAGCCACAAATGAGAAAATAGATAAAACGGCCCTCGCGGACATACGCGGACTTAAAGCGGAAGGTCGCGGAAATTAAGTTACTGAACTATTAGACTGTGAATTACGAAATGGCCCCTCCCCCTGGCCAGGGGAGGGAAAAACTCGCATTTCGTAACTCAAAGTATTAGAGCTACCTACGAGATTTGCCCCGTCCCTAAGTCATAAGTCGTAAATCGATATTCACCAAAAGAGATTAGTCTTTGGGCTTCATCATCTTGAGAAAGACCTCATGGGGAATTTCTACGCGTCCTCTCGCCTTCATGCGTTTTTTGCCTTTCTTCTGCTTTTCTCGCAGTTTCATTTTGCGGGTGATGTCGCCGCCGTACAGATAGTCGGTAACGTCTTTCTTCATCCCCGACATAGAGCGAGAGGCAATGATGCGACCCTGGGCTCGGGCTTGAATCTTAAAATCAAACATCTGACGGGGTAGGACCTCGCGCAGACGCTCAACTGTTGCCTCAGCTTCTTCGCGGATGCGACGACGGGCAACAATCTTTGCAAACGCACCCACAACCTCATCGGCCACTAAGACCTCCATTAGCGCCACGTCTGCCTGGCGCATGTCTGTGATTTCGTAGGAAAGGGAGGCGTAGCCGGAGCTCACGCTCTTGAGTTCGTCAAAGAAGTTGCGCATTAGCTCACGTAATGGCATTTCAACCGTAAGCGACGTGCGATTATCTCCAAAAAGAGAAGTGGCACCCACTACCGCTTCATGTTCATAAAGAAGATGAAGGATGGCTCCCATAAACTCCGGGGGGGTGATTATCGTGGCCCGTACCCAGCTTTCATAGACGCGAGCGATGCGGGACTCTTCTGGAAAAAGCGTGGCGGCGTATATCTTCTCTCGCCTACCGTCCACAAGCTCTATTTCGTAACAAATAGTTGGCGCGGTGACAATTAGCCGCATCTTGAATTCACGTTCTAGGCGGGCAGAAACAATCTCAAGATGAAGCATCCCAAGGAAAC
Organism: Candidatus Vogelbacteria bacterium CG10_big_fil_rev_8_21_14_0_10_51_16; assembly: GCA_002774795.1. Taxonomy (GTDB): domain Bacteria; phylum Patescibacteriota; class Minisyncoccia; order Phycocordibacterales; family JACRKE01; genus 1-14-0-10-51-16. The sequence goes on from PCYI01000007.1 coordinate 23,504, forward strand.
CGCAACGAAAACCCCGCCCGATCGCCCCAGAGGCCTCTTCCTCGTAAGAGAGAGCCGCGTCCGATAATTTTAGCCGCTCAAGAGACTGGCGTAAATCTCCAAAATCATCTTGTTCTTCCGGATAGAGAGAGGCCCACACCATAGGAGTCGGCTCGCTATATCCCGGGAGCGGGCTTGCTTGTTTGTTTTTTGTGGTGATAGTGTCACCGACGCGCGCCGCCCCCGCTCGCTTGAGGCCTGTTACCACATAGCCAATCTCTCCTGCTTGCAATATGCGGGTGCGCCTCTTTTCGGGCGCAAAAATACCCACTTCAAGGGCGTTAAAACTGTCCTTTGCTCCTAAAAATAAAAGCTCGGCTCCCTCTTCTAGTTTACCTTCCACAATACGCACAAACACGATCATGCCACGATGAGTATCGTAGGCAAAGTCGAATACTAGTGCCTGAAGATTTAGAGTGAGAGAGACCGTGGGAGCGGGAACCTCCACCACAATTCGTTCTAAAAGCTCTGGAATACCTTCGCCGGTCTTTCCTGAGGTGGCCAAGACATCATCAGGAGAACAGCCAAGCAGTTGCACTATCTGATCCCGACTCTCCTTAATCTGGGCCAGAGGCAAATCTATCTTATTCATTACCGGAATGATTGTGAGCTTGGCCTCTCGCGCCATTCTAAGCACAGAGAGTGTTTGCGCCTGGACCCCCTGTGTTGAGTCTACTAAAAGGATTGCCCCCTCTACTGCCTGCATGGCTCGTGAGACTTCGTATGAAAAGTCGATATGACCTGGCGTATCAATGAGGTTGAGAACACATGGCTCAACCTCATTGATACGCCCGCTGACGGTCGCAGACTTAACGCCGAAGGACGCGTCACTTCCGCGGTGAGGATGGTACACCATCCTCACGGGCTGCATTTTGATGGTAATGCCTCGCTCGCGTTCAAGGTCCATCTGGTCGAGCACCTGCTCCTTCATTTTGCGTTTCTCAATAGTGCCGGTCGCCTCCAAAAGACGGTCGGCGAGGGTAGACTTGCCGTGGTCTATGTGAGCGATAATCGAGAAGTTTCTTATGTTTTTAAAGCTAGACATGAAGGAACTTTTATATTTATACCATCCCCAATTAACGCTTTTGGTCTACGTGCCGACTCCCCCCACCAGGTAGAGCGTCGAGGCTTTGTGCTTTCTTACAATCTCTCTATGTGCTATTTCATATCCTCAGGACCAGGTTGCACCGGCACCATCTTGGACATGCGCCTGTGCAGTGCGCCCCACAGCTCGCCAAGCTCTTTGCTACGCAAAAACGAGAAAGCAACAATGCAGGCAACTATCCCGGATATCCCAGCAAGCAGTCCTTGGGCGAATACCCAAGGGGCAAACTGCAAATCAACATACGGAGCAGTAAACCTTATAACCAGATAAGCGGCCGTGCCCGCGAAAAATGCCGCCAACAAAGAGTCGCCCAGAGTGCGGCCAACATCGTAGACAACCTGACGGGGAGCTGACCCATCAAATAGATACCATAGAAAGAATATATTAGCGAGCGTGCCGATCGAAAAGGCAAGTGGTAGAACGACAACCTCTCTACCTGTCACATTAGCAATATGTAGAATGTTTGTGAGCCCGTTAAACCAAATCGGCCCGAGTTCCACCCAGGAAACAAGGATAAAAGTGGCCGCTATGGCCAGAGCGGAACCCAGAAGCTTTGCTATCACCGGCTCTTTTGTTTTGCCAACAGCATAATAAGCCCTGTCTACCAACTGAATAATGCTTTGGCATACCACGGAAATTGTAAAAACAGCAAGGACTGCGGCTGTAAGACGAGTATCTTGCCAAGTAAAACTGCCGGAACCAAGGATGGTGCGCACAAGGTGGGCGCGAAGAACAATAAAAAGAGCGGCGATGGGCACAGACCAAAAAATAATATGCCTTAGGGCCCGACTGGCCGAAGACAAAAACTCTGTGTGATTTCCCCCACTCCAAAATCTGGCAAGTGTTGGAAAAGCGGCGATTGAATAACTTACTCCGACAAGAGCGAGTGGCACTGACTGGAGATTGTAGGCAAGATTGAATACTGCAATTGAGCCGACGGTCATCGTCGAAGCTATGGCTAAAATAAAAACTAGCACAAGCTGATTACTCCCTAGAGCCAAAGTACGCGGGAGCGAGCGACTGACAATTGGCTTGAGTTCCTGCCACGAAAGCATCCCCGCAAACCGAGGAAACATTCCAGCTTTAACAACAACGGGAAGCTGAATAAGAAAGTGAGCCAATGCTCCCAACACAACTCCATAGACAAGGCCCAAAATGCCAAAAATAGGATAAAGCCCGATCACTCCCAAGATGATACCGAGGTTGTACAATAATGGCGCCAATGCATAAGTGAGGAATCGACGTCGCGCTTGTGTGACTGCCCCAAAAAGATTAGAGAGACCAAGAAACAAAGGCGAGAGCAAAAGAACATACGTAAGGTGACGAAGGGTCACAAGCTCTGTGGGTGAAAAACCCGGCGCGAGCCATGGAAGTATGTGAGGGATAAGCGGAAGAACAAGAACGGTCACAGCAAGCATCGAAAGGGCAAAAAATACAAGCAGTGTTCCTAGCATCTTTTGTACTGCTTCGGGACCACTTACTCGCTCTCGCTCAAGGAGAACAGGAATGAGTACGGTAACGGCAAGAAACGACCCGACCGCCACGAATATAAAATCAGGAATTCTAAAGGCGGTATAATAAAGGTCTAGTTCGCGACCGGCTCCAAAAGTATGCGCGAGAAGCCTGTCTCGCAATAAGGCCAGTATCTGAGAAGCAAGTGCTGACCCGCCAAGCAACAAAGCGGCCTGATGGAGACCGCTTTGTTCTGTGTCCATGATTCTTAAAAGCCAGCGCATTACTTTTTCATGATACTATTCATTTTCTGCGCTCCGCCCATCTTCTGCGATGGGTAAGTCGGCACGAATACCGGGCTCATTTCCCGGAGCGCCGATGCCAGATAGTGCCGGCTTTTTTGCCTTAAGATTCCCAACTATTTTTTTCACCTCTGCATTATCCGGGTTTGAGCGAGCAATATCTTCAAACTCCACTATGGCTTTTGCGTGTTCACCGCGCATATCATAGCTTAGACCAAGGAAGTACTTGGCATTTGCATATTCAGGATTTAAGCTACGCGCGCGCTCCAGAGCCTCAATAGCACCGGCAAACTCTCTGTTTAGATAGCGCAAGAATCCAAGCTGGAACAGCACTCCTATATCTTGTGGAGCCAAGAAGGCGACCTGCTCCGCCGTTGCAATAGCTGATTTTATATTGCCGTCTGCATAATCAAGCTGTGAGAGTAGGAACAGCGCCGCCGTATAGTTTCTCTTCTTTTCAAGCGCCTCTCCAATGCGCTTGCGAGCCTCTTCTCTGTTTCCGCGAGCCAGCTCAAGGCGCGCCATCCGCAAACGAATCTCGGGGCTATAGGGATTGCCGGCAAGCGCAGATTCATACGATTGCAGAGCTAATTCATAAGATCCTTCTATTTTCAGTGGTACGACCGACTCATAAACGCGGGCTAAGGTAATCCAATTTTGGTATTGAAGCGGGTTAAGCTCAGTGGCTTGTCTTGCGCTCGTGATCGCGCGCGAAAGAGCCGACTGGAAGTTCTCTCTAAGCGAATCTTTGGATGTGGTGTTGTCTGTGGTGGAAACAAGACGTTGGAGCTCTACTAGGTGGGCGTCGGCTAGGGTTCTGAAATAGACATCGCTTGTAGGGTCTATGGCAATTACTCGCCCCATGGACGTTTGGGCGCGCAGGAGATCAGCATTTAAGGTGTAGTTAGCCAGTGTATTATGGTAAACAAAGGCCGAAACAACGCGCCGCCCGGCAATGTACCCTGTTGCGACAGTTGCGACGAGGGCCACAATAATGGCACCGGCGAAAAAGAAACGGGCTTTTGGTTGGTTATATACACTTACTACAAATACGCGGGTGCCCACTCTTTTCTGTTGATAAGCAACAAAAATACCAAGCATGACAAATGCATAGATCCATAATAAAAAGTCTGTAAAATATACAAAAGCAACCGAAAAAAGATAAACGGGGCTGATAAACACAAGATAGCGCAAAGCCAACTCGTGGGTGGGGATCGCCTTCGCAAACACAGAACGAAAGCCTACAACCAAAATGCTTCCCAAAAAAACAAGCCAAGCCAGAAAACCAAGAATGCCTGAAGTGATTATGAAGGTTGGAATCGTGCCGACACCGGCCATGAAGTCAATGTTCCAAAAAAACGTATCGTTGTTTACTCCCTCCGGTTTATGAAGTAGCCACTGATTGGCGAATCTATGTGGGCCACTTCCCAAAAGAGGGCTCTCTCCGAGTGTGGCCTTGGCGATTTGATACGTTGAACTCCATGACGGGCGCACCTCAAGACTGCCTAGCTGAAGTGGCTCAACCACGGCCGTGTTTATTTTCTGATTGCCGAAAAGTAGAATAAGCGAGAGGACAATAAAAACAAAACTGGGAGTACTTGAAAGCGAGCGAAAAGAAAAAAGTTTCTGCTCTTCTTCGCTTCGACGATGAAGCGTAAGCTTAAAAAGCAGTGTGACAATACTAAATACACCCACCAACACCCAAGCCAGGGAAAAGTTAACTAAGAAAACCGCGAGCGCCGTAAAAACAACCCCTGCCCAAAGCCATCGCTTCATAACAGGTGCCAGCGCAAGAAGTTCTAGGGCCGCCAGACAGAGGATTAGCCCAAGAGCATAAAAAATTGCAAAATCGTTCCACTTGCCAAGAGGAGTATCTACGAGGCTTGCAAAGTATCCAAAAAATGAAAACCCGAGTAGTAAATGAGTCAGTTTTGCGAGCAGAATTATCGTGGCCGATAAACTGAGGGCAACAAGCAAACGCTTTAGTACTTGACGCTCTCGGGCATAAGTGGAGACAAGAAAGAAAACAAAGAATGCTAAAAGAATGCCCATGAACGTGCCCTCCTCTATTGTCGTTCCTAAAAATGAGTCTCGAATGGCTGGAGAGGAAACTGTGGCCAGTAGCCCAAAAAGAATGACTGCCGACGCAGACCAACTCAAGAGATTGGTGGTAAGTTTAAACTCCCCTTCTTCTGTTTTGGCTGTAAGCCACAACAGAAGCGCAATGAAAACAAAAATGAGTACAAGCGCCCGCTTTACAAAGACGTCTAGCATCGTTGAGCCGGCGGCATGAATGAGTGGCAAAAGGAAAACAAACAGGATGGTGGACCACTCTCCCCATGCACGAAGTTTAGACGAAAAACTTTTCTTGCTCCTCCTTTCTGGGGCATTATCCTGGTTCGCTCCCCATTCACGCTCTTCTTCGGTAGTCGTCATATGTATTGTACTGTGTTAAGATATTGATAGTTGAAAAAAGATTTCAACAGCTGGGCCACTAAGGGTTTCGATAGCGATAGAAAACACCCATAGCCTAAGGCATGATTGACAGTATATTACACTCCGTGCTTAGGAGCAAACCATAAAATGTTGAAAAACCACAAGAGCACTAAGGTAGGTATAACCATAAAAAAGGCGGCCGAGCTTTTAGATGTATCTGTTGCTACCATGAGAAATTGGGACTCAAAGGGGGTGCTCAAAGCCCGCCGTGGCACCACAAATGGCTATCGCTATTACGACATAGGAAAACTGGAACATTTTGCAGAGAAAAAGAACTTACGAAGAGGCGCGAATACAAAAGTAAAATTTTTGCCGTAAACCGGACCTTGTTTGCGTCACTGCGCACGCCTCTCACATCTCTTGGTGTGCCGGGGGGGGTTATTGTTTCCGCAACACCTCACACCCTGAGTGACTGTGAGTTAC
>PCYI01000001.1:0-4044 GCA_002774795.1 Candidatus Vogelbacteria bacterium CG10_big_fil_rev_8_21_14_0_10_51_16
GCTCCGGTCTTGCGAAGTGGGGCCCTACCCACTTCTCACCCCCTGGCTAGGGGGAGGGGCAATTTCGTAACTCACAGTATTAGAGCTATCTTTTTTGTGCGAGAAATCAGGAAAAAGATGCTTAGTGGTCTTATTCTAATGACGAAAGGCCTGGTATTTACTTTCACTCCCTTGGCACTATGCCCTGATGCCAAAGAGAAGATAGGCTCCTTTTGGTTTGCATTCTTGATTGCGAGGTCTATAATGTTAAAACTGCGTCTAACCGAGACCAATGTGTGTCAAAACGTGTGTCAAAACCGAGCTACAAAAGAGACAAATCATAATAGTAGCACATCCAAGCGATGACTAAAGACGAGGAAAAACTGTTCGATGTGGATATTTTTAACGATGCGGGCGAACCAATCGGCGCGAAGCCATGGCCGCAAGTGGACCGACGACGCGATGTTTTGCGGAACGCCTTTGTGTATGTTTTTACTCCGGAAAGAGAGATGCTTCTTGCCACCATTACAGAGGAGCACCTATCAAAAAAGATTTACAAGGGCAAGTTAGGCTCGCCGGCGGTAACATTAGTACGACACGGTGAGTCGTGCGAGAAGGCGGCCACTCGCGCGCTTGTAAACGACCTCGCCATATACAGTAGCAAGCTCGTGCATCTTGGTGACACCTTTGAGACCTTCAATGACGGCACTAAGCGCCATATGTGCGTATTTTTTTGTGTCCACGACGCCAACGTCAAGCCGAACGGCCACATGCTCGCAAACGTGCGCCGCGTACGCCGCCAAGACATGGAGACACTCCTGCGCCTAAATCCCGAGCAGTTCAGTCCGCAGTTTGTACAATCCTATCAGAGATATAAAAGACATTTTCCCTTCTAGTGGCAAAACAGAAAGCTTTACAAAATTATGTCAATTATTTTTTACTCTCTTTTATTTTTATACTTCCTTTCTCCGCTTGCCATTTCTCGCAAGAAAGACATATACCCCAAGGCGATAACTCGTCTTGCATTTATTTCCTCATTGTTATCAAGCGGGATATACATACTGACCTTGATATACATTATCAGTCTGCCTTCTACGGGCGGTTTTGAGTTGCTTGTGGTGGCCGCTTTTTTGGTAATTGTTATGGTGGCATGGTTTATCCTTGGAACTCTAATTGCTTTCGTCCACATAAAGGTAGTCAGGAATGATTCAGCAAGCAAGAGGGGCGCTTACCCCATTTCAGCATTAGCCCTAACATTGTATTTCATTGCTGTTTTTGTTTTACTGTCATCTTATCTCGCAAACTAAACTGGCTTAGTATTTCCATGTCTGATGATTTCAAATACGACTACCTCTTTATCGGCACCGGCAATTCCGCCCTGACGGCGGCATCGCTTCTCGCGAACGCAGGCAAGAAGGTGTGCATGCTTGAGGCCCACGAATACCCGGGCGGCTACGCCCACACCTTTCCGTGGGGTGATTTTCAATTCTGCGCCCAAGTACACTACATCTGGGGATGCAACCCGCCACCGCCCGGCCACACCCAAGGCGGACAGATTTACGAGTTCTTGAAAAAGATCGGACTTGAGCGTGAGCTTACTTTTGAGCTTTTTGACCCCGACGGCTACGACCGCATGGCCATGCCGGACGGAAAGATTGTCGGTATTCCCTACGGCTTTAACCAGCTCGTGGACAACATCGAGGAGGCCTATCCCGGTAGCCGAGACTCCGTGCGTCGCTTCCTAAACATCATCGAGCGCATCCGCTACGAGATGGTACGCGTTCCCGACCACCAAATCCGCTGGTGGGAGTACATGGCGAAAGGTTGGCGCTTCCTCACTCTCCTAAAATACAAAAAGAAGACCTTGCAAGAGGTGTTCGATGAGTGCGCGGTGAGTAAAGAGGCTCAAGCGGTCCTCTGCGCCCAGGCGGCGGACTTTATGCTCCCACCTGAAAAGCTCTCCGTCTTTGCTTTTACCGGCCTTTTTTGTGGCTACGGCAACGGCGCTTTCTACCCCACCAAGCATTACAAGCATTATTTTGAGCGCATCGCCAACTTCATTACCGAGCACCGCGGTTGTCACATATTCTATAAGAGTATGGTGACGGGCATTGAAGCAGATGGTGACCATATCACTAAGGTCCACACGAAAGACGGTAAAACCTTCACCGCACGGGAGATAGTCTGCAACATGGACCCTCAAAAAGCAGCCGAGATGATTGGTCTCGAAAAGTTCCCCGACACTTGGCGCAAGAAACTCGACTATGACTATTCCGGCTCGAGCCTAATGGTCTACCTTGGCCTCAAAGATTTTGATTTTGAAAAGTACGGGCTCTCAAACGGCAACGTCTGGCACATGGAGCAGTGGGATATGAATAAGATTTGGAAAGAGCAGGGCGCCGGAGATTTCTCTAAGCCATTCTTTTTTATCTCCATGCCTACCCATCACTCGACCGAGCCGGGCGTAGCCCCGCCTGGTCATCAGATTATGGAGGTGGGTACCTACACCGAATACAAAGAGTGGAAAGAGCTCCACGACACAGACTATAAGGCCTATGAAGCTAAAAAGAATGCTCTCGGCGAGCAACTACTAGACTTGGTGGAAAAACATTACGTCCCCGATTTGCGCAAACATATCGTGGTGAAGGTGGTCGGCAGTCCGACCACAAACGAAGAGTGGGTCTGGGCCCCGAAAGGGACAGCCTACGGCGAGCCCTGCACACCACACCAGATTGGTCCGCGCCGCCTGCCACAAGAGACCCCCTTCAAGAACTTCTACTTCTGTAATGCCACCGCCGGCTACGCCGGCATTTACGGCACCACCAGTAACGGCATCCGCCTCTATGCTAAGCTCACGGGCGACCGCTTCTACGACATTACCAAAGGCCCCACTGACAAGGAGTTTATCGAGGATACCCGAAAGCTAGCCTCAACAAGTGCGAGGGGCTAGGTCCACCCACTGGCGTACAGGCTTTAGTTTCCAGTAAAACAAAAGCCGCCCTGACGAAGGCGGCGGCCGGAGAGAGTAGTAACCTCTCTCAAATCATACTGTTCGCGCGCAGATGGACTCGAGCGGCGGTGCGACCAAGCTCGATGGTACTCTACTATTGCAGGAACATCCTGCGAACGCCAGTTGATTAGCAAAGGTAGCTCCGGGCAGATGATGTGAATCCTGTCCTTCATTCGCTCCAGGGCCACGCGAGCACTGTTCTCGCGGCCGTTCATTCCCGCGAGAAGCCGAGCCGCGAGTGGGTCCCAAAGACCCAAGACGGCACTCGCCACTCTGTAGGCGAGCGACTTCATATGTCCTGTCCGATGGCCCCACAGATACGGCGAGAGAAACCAGATCTCCTCGAACTCCTCAAGCCCGGGAAAGCTCACTGGTGGCTGGCAAGTGAAGCCACCATCGTAGTAACACCTTTCCGAACGCAAGCGGGGGTGGGACATGGGGGTGTTGGTGGCAAATAGCATTGCCCTGGCCGGGTCTGGCGCTCGGTTGAGGCAAACAAACTCTGCCATACCGGTTCTCGGGTTACTCAAAGGCATCCACACCTCCTCTTGCCTCACCTTGAGAATGTCGACCCGCAGAGCGTCGGGTGACTCCCTGTACGCCCACTCCAGATACTCCTGGTCGAAGTATGGGACGACTCCCCACTTCCTCCGCACCATCCCGAGTGGCATGTGCTCGGTGAAGAAGCGCAAGCCCTGCTCGATTTGGCCGGTACAGAAGTAGGCCGCGCTCGTCCCCCCAATCGAGGTGCCCACGTATTTCGACCAGTATCTGCGGTCGAAGCCTTGGGCGTGAAGCTCGGCGAGCACCCCGCCCATGAAGGCTCCGCGGACGGCGCCCCCATCAAGCAACATCAATCTTTTCAAGCAGAATCACCACCTTTTCGGTATATTTTCCGCAAAAGAACCCGTCGGGCACCGTGCTCCGACGTATATCTTAATGATATCATACATGGTCTGATTTGTCTAGTCTCGGCAAAGTAACTGCTCACAAAAACGAGTGGCGGCTAACTAGCACAACATATCTCGCTCCGTCTTTGCCACCGCCTTTGGCGG
>PCYI01000001.1:4073-5967 GCA_002774795.1 Candidatus Vogelbacteria bacterium CG10_big_fil_rev_8_21_14_0_10_51_16
TACCTCGCAAAGACACTTACTCGGGGTTGTGAGCAGTTACTCGGCAAATCCATCTTGAGCAACGACCTACGAACGGCTTTCTGTTTGTAAGTCGTAAGTCGTACTTCGTAAGTCGTGCGCAATTCGTTCCGCCACTCGCTTTCCTGATTGTGCCGCGCCCTCCGTCCACGGGCTATTCATGTAGTCGCCGATGAAGTAGATGCCGTTTTCACCTTGGCGGTCTTGCACAAACTGTTTTACCTTCGTCACGTAGCCATGGAGATACTTGGGCATGGCATGGGGCCACCGCTCGATATCATGAAAATGCACCGGCGCTATGCAGTCACAAGTTTCCCTTGTCTTTGAATTACGAAATTCGGACTTATTCCCTCCCCTGGCCAGGGGAGGGCTAGGGTGGGGTAGATTTTTGGCCGTATTTCTGCAATCTACCCCCTCCCAACCTCCCCCTGGCCAGGGGGAGGGGCAATTTCGTAACTCAAACCCCCTTGTGCACAGGGCAGTCTTGTGGAGCAAGTCACGCAGTTCGGGACAGACTTTCTCAAGCTCGGGAAGCACTGTGGCGAGAACTTCCGCATCGCTCTTCCCCATCAGTTCTTTTGCTGATTGGTCGTGCAAGTACACGTTGAAGAGCGTTTTGCCGTCGCGCACAAGGGCTGGGCCTTTACTCTTTTCAAAAATACAAGAACTGATGATTTTATTTTCTACATAGGGCACATAGATGCAGTTGGTGCTGTCGGCAAATAGGTCAACCGGCACCCTAAAGGCAAGTGTGATGGTACTGCCGTAAGAGACCGAGGCAAGAAGCTCTGTCTGCGCTTGGGTGGGATGCGCAAGCATGGCTTTTGCCGCTGGAGCGGGGCAGGCAAACACAACAGCATCAAAGAGTTCAAACTGCCCACCAACATTCACCTGGACCCCGGCCTGCGCCGGGGTGACAGACACAACATTGGCATTTTTTATAACTATCAGTGTCTTAGCGAGAGCATTCGGGATCGCCTGTACCCCGCCCTGCGGATACTCAGCACAGAACTCGCTGTTCCCCACCATCGACTTCAAGAGCGTGAGCATCATGGCCGTGCTCACCGAGTCTGAAAGATAAAAATGAAGGGTGGCCGTAAACGGGTCCGCGATGTAGTCCACAACCTCGTCCCCCACTTGCTCTCGTAAGTGGTGACTCGCGTTATCAAAATCAAGCTCGTCAGGCGTCGTCGAAAGGTCGAAGAAGTCCCCCGGCACTTTCTGCAGAGCAAGTTTCAACAAAAACCAGAGGAAGCGAAGGCGAGAACTCATCGAAAGCACAGACAGTTTTAGCACCTCGAGTGGATTTTTAAGACCGAGCGGATAGGCCTTTCCGTCGCGAACGACGCGGTGCGTACGTTTAGCGTCGAGTGGCGCCCACTCAATCCCAAACTCTTTTGAATAGTCTCGGAGGGTGTGGTAATGCCTGCTCAAAAAAGTGGCGCCCGGATTAAACTCTAGGCCGTCTTTTACCCGCGTGGCCATGCGTCCGCCGACATCAGCGTTCTTTTCGTACACCACCACCTCATGGCCGGCCTTTTGGAGCTCGTAGGCGCACGCAAGCCCGGCGATGCCGGCTCCTATTATCGCAACACGTTTGCTCATCACCGGCTCATTGTTAAATTGTTGTACCGTTAAATTGTTGGAATCCATATAGCGGCATTTAGTAACGACTTAATTCTTGCGAATAGCGCTCAATCCATCAATCATACTTCGTAATCCACATTCTATAGAGGGCTCTTAATATTCTTTAACGCTGGGTTGGTAAGATGAGTGTAAATTTGTGTGGTACGGATATTGGCATGACCTAGAAGTTCTTGAACGTATCTTACGTCCGTACCGTTTTCAAGAAGGTGTGTTGCAAAACTGTGTCGGA
>PCYI01000001.1:5986-6573 GCA_002774795.1 Candidatus Vogelbacteria bacterium CG10_big_fil_rev_8_21_14_0_10_51_16
TTAAAGCAACGGTAAATATCTTCTGCGCAGTAACGGTTGATAGTTTTCCACCCCGCTCGCTCTCGAAGAGGAGCGATGTGGGTTCTTTTAGCGCTGAGATTGAAACAATACCGTCCACTAACTTTTCAGAAAGCACGGTAACGCGATCTTTACCTCCCTTACCCCCTCTAATCATTACAGTCTTTTCCTCGATATCGATATCGCGCACCCTAAGCGATAGCGCCTCGCTTACTCTAAGACCAGCGGAATATGAAAGAGAGAGTAAAAGGTTGTGTTTTGGATTCTTTATAGATTCAAGGAGGGAGGCGATCTCTGACCTGGTGAGCACAGAAGGAAGCTTTTGTGTGCGTTTCGGATGCCGTAAGCCCTCAAAACCGGAAACCTTGTATACCTCGCGGTAGATGAAATTTATGGCATTGGCATAGAGAGATACGCTCTGGCTCGATAATCCCTTGGCCTGCTTTAAAGAAATATATGTCTTTATTTCATCTCTCTTTACATCACGCAACGGCTTCTTGAAATGACTATACAGATCCTTGGCGACTCTGGAATATGCCTCCGTTGTCCTAGGACTGTAATTGCGAAGC
>PCYI01000001.1:6603-7280 GCA_002774795.1 Candidatus Vogelbacteria bacterium CG10_big_fil_rev_8_21_14_0_10_51_16
TGTACTATATGCAAGAACAATGTGTATATAAACCAGTTATACGACATTTGAGAGTGTGCCTAACAAAGCGAAACATTAAAAAGCAACAAACTTTTTTATATAAAATATGAGAGCATTAATACTTCATGCTAATAAATTCGGAACCAAAGTGATTACTAAATCAAATTGGCCTAAAGGTATTGAACCTGAAAAGAGAAAATCTCTTGCTGAAGATATGAAAAATTGTCTCGTTGTTTTCTTCTGTGTTGAGAATGGAGATACTGAAAAACAACTCGGAGAATTATATCAAGAGATTTTAAAAACCGCTGATGAAGTCAAGACAGCCAATTTGATGATTGCTCCATTTGTTCATTTATCTAAAAATATTGCTAAACCAAATGTCGCAAAAGAGCTTTATGAAAAATTGATGAAGAAATTTGAAAAGACCAATTTTATCATAAAGTCATCTCACTTTGGTTACCATAAAAGTTTGTTGCTTGATATTAAAGGTCATCCTGGTTCTTTCAGATACAGAGAATTCTATTAACGGCACACTCTCAAACGCTAAAGGGGACGCTGCGCTTTCACTACACTTCGTTTCGTTCACCCTCGTATAACAAGGATTATGAGGAAAATGCCTCGGCTCGGCATTTTCCCAAATTTGCTCCACTTCGTTCCGCAAACTTCTCATAATCCTG
>PCYI01000001.1:7299-10845 GCA_002774795.1 Candidatus Vogelbacteria bacterium CG10_big_fil_rev_8_21_14_0_10_51_16
GATTTTAAAAAAGGAGAAATCGTTGTGCAGTATCATCTTATACCGCTATCACAAGAGGATTACGAAAAACTACCTGAGAGTGAAAAGGAATTTACTCACTCTTATCGCGGCCAAATTTTCCTTTACCAAGAGCCAGAAAGATATGTGAACCATTCTGACAGTCCGAACACATATCAAGATCATATACAAAAGGCGGACATCGCTCTCCGTGATATCAAGAAAGGTGAAATGATAACAACTGATGCCACGAAAGATGATGTTGAGTAATGTTTTTAGCACATCGTACAACACAGAATATGCGGTTTCGCTCCCGCTGGTCACTCCACCCATATTTGCCAGCGGTCGCCCTTCGGGCATATTATACCGCTGTCAAACATCGCATATTCTGGAACGTTGTCCGCAATTTCGCTCCGCTCATGCGGACAATGCCTACCTCACACGAGGTATTTGGGCTAACGCTTGTATTACGCAAAGTGGTATAATAGAGGAGCGAAGCAACGTACAACTCACGCTATGCGGCAGGGCCCAAATCCCCTTCGCTTTCGCTACGGGGACTTCGCATGAGCTAGGCATTAAGCGAAATTCAAGCCATTGCCTATACAACTTTAGAAAGTATTTTAAACTTGTTAAAATAACTTATACTCATGAATATGAGATTAAAAAATAAAATTGCCTTAATAACCGGTGCAAGTGGTGGTATTGGCAAAGCGACAGCCCTGCTTTTTGCTAAAGAAGGGGCAAAAGTTGCGGTTAATTATTTTTCCTCTGAAAAAGAAGCATTTGCTGTTGTAGATGAAATAGAAAAGATTGGGTCAGAGGCAATTGCTATTAAATGTGATGTCTCCAAAGAAATGGATGTTAAAAAAATGGTTCAGGCAACCGTTGATAAATTCGGTAAAATTGACATTCTTGTTAACAACGCAGGAATAGTCTTTGATGTTCCATTTTTTGAAAGAACAGTTGAGCAATGGAAAAAAACTCTGGATGTCAATTTGCTTGGCACATTTCTTTGTAGCAAATATGCCTCACAGCAAATGCTTAAAACAGGTGGCGGAAAAATAATTAACATTTCTTCAACAAATGGCATAAACAGTTTTAGCCCCGATGCAATGGATTATGACGCTTCAAAAGCAGGTATTGTTATTTTAACAAGAGATTTGGCCAAAGAACTTGCTCCAAAAATTCAAGTTAATTCCATTGCTCCGGGTTGGGTGGATACTGAAATGAACAAAGACTTGCCAAAAGATTTTGTTGAAGAGGAAATTGAAAAAATTTATTTGAAACGCTTTGCCAAACCAGAAGAAATAGCCAAGGCAATTTTATTTTTAGCTTCTGATGAAGCCAGTTATATTACAGGCAGTATTTTAAAAGTTGACGGAGGATATGGCTAAAAAGTGAGGACGGCGAGGGCTTGAACTCTCGCCAGCCCTTCGGGACGTTGCACTCTGGCTCGGTGCTAACGCACTCACTTAACACGGGATAAAAGACTACGAAACCTTGCAGGTTTCTTCGTCCAAATTGGGCTACGCCCAACTTCTTTTATCCAGAAACGTTATGACGGAATTTCGCTTCGCACATTCCGTCATAATGCCCGCGCTTACAGCGCTGTCATGCTCCGCAAAGCTCCGCATAACAGCGCTTATGCAAAATTTACTTCCAAAAGCAGAGCTTTTGTCGTAAACTTTGCATAAGAGTGGGTGTTATATGAAATAGTTATTATTTCTGGCAATTTGCTAGTATGTGGTCGGGCGGCACTTTATTTATCAGCATTATTAACCTACAAAACTATGTCAGAAAAAAGAAACAGTGACATGCCGTTGCCAGAATCTGAGGAAGACATTAAACCAAGATTTGCAAAAGTCTTTGGATGGGGTGCTGTTGAAAAGAAGGCCACTGAATGGAGTCCTACTAGTAAAATTGAAGAGGTTGAAAATAATCTTTTCCGAGTTGTTGATGAAACCGGTCGCACAATTGGAGCTATTGGCAAAGATCCTTGGACTCCAGAGGCAATAGAACGAAAAGCTCGAGAATGGTGTCTCAAAACAAAAGATTGAACCTGTCATGCGGACAATGCCTAGCTCGCACGAATATCTAGGCTTTTTGGGTGGGAAGTGATCATCTCCGCCACTCGCTTCCCGCACCGGGCCGCGCCTTCGGTCCAGACGGAGTTGAGATAGTCGCCGGCCAGGTAGATATTGTTCTCACCTTGGCCCTGCTCTTCGAAGGCAACCACGGTGCCAACGTAGTCGGGACTGAACTTCGGCATGGCTTGCGCCCAGCACTTCAGATCGTGCGCTTGGAGCACGCTGGGGTTATGGCGCACCTCAGGACAAACCTTTCGCATCTCCTCGCGCACGATGGCGAAGAACTCTTCATCATCTTTTTTAGAAAGCTCCGCGATAGCGTGCTCATATAAGTAAACAAGTAGGAGCGAGTGGCCCCGCAACTCCATGTCCGCGCTCTTTTTGATTTGATTGTCGTAACCAGAAACTATCTTACTCTCGACAAATGGTACATAAGTGAGTCTGGTGCCGTCCGTAAAGAGGTTCGCCGGGATCACGAAAGCGACTGTCATGGTGGCAGAGTACCGAAGAGCGGAAAACATTCGCTCCGCGGTTGCGGGCAAGGGCTTCACTATCCTTTGAGCGACATTTCCGGTCGTTGCCACCACGACAGCATCGAACAGTTCGCCCACTCCTCCGTGGACCACCTCCACACTCCTTCCCTTTGAGGAAACCGAGGTTACAGTGACCCCGGTCTCCACATTCAGGAGTTTCGCGAGCGCTTTTGGAATGGCACTCATTCCGCCCCTTGTGTAGCACATGCGGAAACCGCCATCGGTGGTCATCATTCGCATCAAAGAAAACAGGGCCGCGGCACTGATTTCATCGACTCGATGAAAGTTCATGATGCCGGTAAAAGGGTCCGCGATAAAATCGGCAACCTCCGGTGAAATTCGAGTCCGAAGATACTCCCCTGCGGAAATCGTAGTGAGGGTGGACGAGTTCTTAGACAAGTGAAAGAAATCGAGCGGCCCGCGGATCATTTTGAGGGTAAACACCCACCACAAAAAACGAACGCGGGCTCTTAGCGAAAGAAGCTTCCAACGCAGAAGGTCGAAAGGGCCCGAAAGGTCGATGTAATGCGCCACTCCCCCGCGGATGATGCGATGGCGACCGCCCTCGACACTAAACTCCCAAGGAATATTGAGCTCTTTTGCGTACGAATAGAGCAGGTCGTAGCAATTTACGAAGAAGTCGGCACCGGTGTCGAAAGTGAATCCTCCTTTCTTTTTGGTCTCCATACGCCCGCCGACAGTTTTTTCTTTCTCAAAGACAAACACCTCGAACCCGGCTTTTTTGAGCTCATACCCTGCCGCCAGTCCGGCAATCCCGGCACCAATTATCGCAACACGCTTCTTGTCCTCTTTATACATGAGAGTGTGGTATAATTTCGGGTATTCGAACTTTCTTGTGGTATTTCCCCTCCCCCTGGCCAGGGGGAGGCTGGGAGGGGGTAGATTGGGGTGGCATGTGCTTCAACTAC
>PCYI01000001.1:10865-12097 GCA_002774795.1 Candidatus Vogelbacteria bacterium CG10_big_fil_rev_8_21_14_0_10_51_16
CTTGCGACTTGGGTCCCTGTCCCAAGTCTCACCCTGGCCAGGGGAGGGAGCAACCACACTTAATACCCCAAGAAACTCCGAAGAGCCATAATTTCGTTTATGCTTAAATGCATCTACTGTAACTCTATCAACTATCCGCCAAAACTCAATGGAAAAACAAACTTTGGCAAAAACATATGATTTGGTAATCATCGGAGCCGGCCCGGCTGGCCTTGAGGCGGCTCTGCAAGCCAAGCGCCTCGAAATAAACTACCTCTTGCTGGAAAAATCCGCCGTCGGCTCTCTTATCTTCGACACCATGGCGGAAAAAAAATTCTACCATGAGTATGGTCGCAACACGGCAAAACTGAAAGGTGCTCTCACCTTCCCAGACCGACTGACCGGGGCCGATCTTGTCCGTCTCTGGCGCACGCAGGCCGAGCAAGAGAGGCTCGTGCTTATCATTGATACCGTGCAAACAATCGGCAATACGGATGGCCTATTCACCATTAAAACAGTTACGCAAACATACCAATCCAGAAATGTCATTCTTACTTCCGGCACCTTTGAAAATCCACGCAAACTTCACATTCCAGGCGAAGCGGACAACCCCAAAGTGGCCTACGCCACGGACTACTACGGGGAGTACCAAAACAAAGAGATTATTGTAGTCGGCGGTGGTAACAGCGCTCTAGAGACCGCCCTTGAGTACTGTGAGCAAAATCATATCACGCTTTTAGTGAGAAAAAACCATTTCGCGGAGACTGCCACCGAGCGAAATAAAAAAGACCTGGAGACCGCGGTGACCGCCGGCCAGGTAAGGGTGCGCTACGAAACAGTGCTAAGTGAGATTAAACAGGCAAGCGTGGTCGTCATTCACCAAAATGGGGTGCAAGAAGAGCTCCCCTTCGACCACATTTTTATCCACGCTGGCTACGAGAAGCCACTCGATTTTTTGCACGCTTGTGGCATTGAAGTCGAAGAGAGTTTAGGGGGCGGTAAGCCGAAGTTCGACGAGCATTTTGAGACAAATGTCCCCGGTCTTTTTATTGCAGGCGGACTTACCGGGGCTGATTCCGTTATTGAGTCAGCAAATCAAAGCTTCGAGATTGTCCACCACTTGTTTAATTAAGCCACGATTCTTATTATTGTGAACTACGAAATTCGGATTTATTCCCTCCCCTGGCCAGGGTGAGACTTGGGACAGGGACCCAAGTCGCAAGACCTTTTCAGAGGTTTTCCGAGTACTCGAA
>PCYI01000001.1:12115-58604 GCA_002774795.1 Candidatus Vogelbacteria bacterium CG10_big_fil_rev_8_21_14_0_10_51_16
GAGGTAGTGGTTGAGCCACGTATCACCAATCTACCCCCTCCCAGCCTCCCCCTGGCCAGGGGGAGGGGCAATTTCGTAATTCACAGTCTTATTACGCACGAGTTGGGAGTCTCGCCTAAGGCACAAGACTGCCTGGAATATTTGGTGCTACCTTCGGGACCGTTTCGAGCTCTATTACCGACGCCCCCACATCCGCATCATTTTGCGGTTTATCTTTTGTGTCAGACGAACTATCTGTATTATTTGCTTCTGGCATTATTCCAAAGTTTGCAGACTGAATTGGTGTGGCTTGCGCGTTTGTCGTAGTGGCTGCTGGGACGGCATTCACAATAGTAGTCCCCGTGGGAGAAGTCGCATCCCGCGGTGCCTCACCTATAACAGAGGCAGAGGGAGCGCTTGTGCCCGTGGCCACACCCTCATTAAGACGCGCGCCGACTGACACAGTTACGAGATCGTGCGTGGCAATGTGTGGACGACGACTAGCTTCTTCGGAAAACAAGAGTACTTCAGTGGCAATACGCTTGGCATTCTGGGCGAGTCCGAATGCTTCTCTCGAAGAGTCTGCCTCTAGCTTCAGATTGGCCTCGCGCATAAGCTCTTTTGCAACAGCTAGGTACGCGCTCGACTCCTCACGCGCCGTATCGGCAACCAAGAGAGAGCGCCTAGCAGTCTCTTCAGCACGTGTTATTAGAGTATCGAGATTGCGAATCTTTGCAACCACTATCTTGTCAACGACCTGGTCGGGTTGAACCACCACCAGATCCTCGGCTTTCATACGCTCTTTGGCAACCGCTTCGCGTTGCTCTCGCACCGCCACAAGCGCCACCAGAATATCTCCTTGCGCCACACTATTATCATCATTGCCGGCGGATACTAAGGCGAGGACTTTCTCGCGCACCTGAAGCGAGATTTCTAGATCAGAGTTAAACTCCGCTGCAAAAAAAGCCTTCTCCCCTGCTTTTTGTCCCTGAACAACACTACTAACGCTCGCATTTACTTTTTCCATGTGTCCGAGAAAATCGGCCTCAAGCGCGCTTCGATTGGCCACAGTTAAACTACCGCGTTCCGCAAGAGTGGCCAACTCTTCTAGTCGAAGTAAAGCAAGCTCGGCCTCGAGTTTCGCCCGAGACTCCTTACTTACAGCAAGAGCTCTACGAAAAGGTTCGTTGATGTCCTTTTTAATCACATAAAGTGCTTCTCCAGGCAAGGCATCGGCCGCCGCGAGAGAAACGCTTGATCCAAGAATAACAAATGCCGCCACAAGAAAGGCCACAACGCGCCGACGCGCCAGCATTTGATAGCCCAAAAAGACGCTCCACTGTTGATACTGTTGAGCACTCACCGCGCTCAAAGTGGGAACTACGTCGCTATTTGCATTACCGGCAGACATGCTTGACACGATTCTTATGCGCGCATTTCTCTTTGCGCGCTCACCCAGAGTAATGTGCTGTCTCACCTTAGTAAGAAGATCTTGCATGTTTAATTGATTGTTGTTTATATTCATCTTGTTCTCTTTTCGCTTCAAGTAAGGCACCCTCCCTGACTCTCGCCGACTCCAGAAGTTCACGCGCTCTCTTTAGGCCACGATGCAAGCGCACAGAAACGGCATTTTCTGTCTGGCCCAATATTTCAGAAATTTCCCGCGGAGAAAGTTCGTCTATGTAGCGCATGGTCATAACATCACGAAACTGTGGCTCAAGCTCATCAAGAACACGAAGGGCTCTCGCCACGTCAAGACGTACCTCTTCCGAGGGAAGCGAGTCGTCTACCGGATCAAAACCTTCCTCTTGCATTCGGTCTAGCGAACTAGAACGTTTCTTGCGAAAACCATCGACTACCAAATTATTAGCCACGCGGTATAAAAATGCCTTAATGTTATCTATTTTTCCCCCTCGCTCTAAATACTGCCAGACACGAAGAAATGTCTCTTGAGCCAAATCTTCTGCGTGCTCTCGATTAGACGTCCGAAAGAAACAGTGCCTGAAGATGGCGTCTGCATATAGGTCATAGGCATTCAGAAATTCCTGTTGAGTTACATCTGGCACTTCCATACAATACGACGTAGTCTTTAAGCTATTCTTTCCGACAGATCTCAAGGCAAAGCAGACATTCTACTGTACGCCACAATACGCATACTGTCCAGGCCCACGGACCACTTCTTGGGACTGGTGGCTAGTGGCTGGTTTAGCCGGTCCAAAGGAGTCCCTTGTTGTTTATACACACCTTGATATTGAATCGCAGTGATATACTTTGAGATAATAATTAATCAAACTACAATTATGCACGTCACTCTTCGTTCATACGCTTTTCTCTCTGGCATCCTATTTGCCATGATTGCACTTGTCCATGCCGTAAGACTTTATTATGGCTGGGAAGCCATAATCAATGGCTGGGTGATCCCAATGTGGGTAAGCTGGACTGTCGTCATTATTGGTGTTCTCATTGCTTGGGAGGCGGTGAAGTTAAGCGGATACAAGGGTCGGAACTCTTAGATTCAGAGATTCATAGATGCTTAGGTGCTCGTTTGACGACGCAACAAGAGTCGCGTATTGTTTTGTTATGTCCATACAGTCACTACCTTCCGGTTCAGAACGAAAATCATCAAAGGCTAGACAATCACCGCAAAGTACCTCATGGGGTGGGGTGGCTTCGTGGTACGAAGAGAGTGTAGAAAACCGTGAGTCATACCAAATGAAGGTGATTCTCCCGCACTTACTTCGCCTTATGGCTCTGCAACCTCGTGAACAAGTACTAGACCTTGCTTGTGGCTCCGGTTTTTTCGCACATCGCTTCGCGGAAACGGGCGCTAGTGTCACTGGCATTGATATAGCCCCGGAACTTATCGCTCTGGCTAAGCGCAAAGCCATTCATGGAGAAGAGTTTTTAGTGGCTCCCTCTGACAGGCTCCCTTCCACCGACCAACGCTTTGCCAAAGTGGCAATAGTGCTCGCCCTCCAGAATATTCGCAATCTTGAAGCCACCCTCTTTGAGTGCCAGCGAGTACTGCAACCGATGGGTTCTCTATACTTAGTTCTAAACCACCCTGCCTTTCGTATCCCCAAAGAGAGCCGCTGGGGTTTTGATGTGGGGAGCAGTACTCAATATAGACGTCTGGATAGCTATCTTTCTGAATCACACACAGAGATCGCCATGGCCCCCAGCAAAGGAAAACTTTCGGAAACGACCATAAGCTTCCACCGCCCTCTGCAGGTGTACGTAAAAGCTCTGCGCAAATGTGGCTTCGCTGTCACCGGCCTCGAGGAGTGGATTTCGCACAAAAAGAGCGCGCTCGGACCACACGCCAAGGCGGAGGACACCGCGAGAAAAGAGTTTCCGCTGTTTTTATACTTAGAAGCTATCAAGTTGCCTTAGTTATCCACACATAAACATTAAGTGTTTATGTGTGGATAGAAAACAAGAACCCGCCGCGAGGACGAGTCCTGCCTCGGGCGGGTACGGGGTTTGCTGTCTATGTTGACCTGACAGGTCCGGAAAAGGCCTCGCTTACGTCTTCAATCAGTCGCTCGAAGTTCTGCCTCATGAAGCGCCCCCAGAGCAAAGCAGTTCGGCCCGACCCTCGAAAAATGTGCACCTCGTCCGGAAGGGCGCGGATACTAATATTGCCGCCCTGAAGCTTCAGTGGGGTCCGCCGGTACTTCGCTCTTTCAAAAGCAAGAGCCAGGTCCAAAAGAATAACACGAAAAACCTCCCCCTCCAAGCCTTCTTGAAGCTCCACCAATCCATATGAACACCAGACGAATCCCTTCCGGCATCCGTCATGGCGACCTGCAAACCAGACGACAAAACGGCGGAAGTCGACGTCGAGGGTTTGCACGCTAGCCCGTCCTCCTCGCTGAGTCAGCGAGCTACCTATTCTGTTCGACACTCGTGGGGTCTTTTTTCTTCTCTTGACCATCAATCCTCTCCTCTCCTTTCCTTTGTCCTCTCTGTCCTCAATTTACTAGAAGCGTGCTAGGATTGTCAATCATGGAGTTTTCGATAGATAAAAAAGCACAAGGCGCTCTTGCTCGAGCCGGTATCTTGACCACTGGCCACGGGGTCATCAATACGCCCGCTTTTGTAACAGTCGGCACCAAGGCGACCGTGAAAGCCCTCACCCCAGAAGAGGTGGCCTCTCTGGGCGGAGAGGTGGTGCTCGCAAACACCTACCACCTATACCTCCAACCGGGCGACGAGCTTATCTGCAAGTCGGGTGGTCTACATAAATTCATGAACTGGTATGGTCCCACCATGACCGACTCCGGCGGGTTCCAGGTATTCTCCCTTGGCGTAGCGCTTGGATCGGGAATCTCCAAACTCTCCAAGCCCTACGCCACGCAGATTACCGCAAATGTAGAGCGGATAGGCGCGGATAGAACCCCTCCACGCAATACCCTAAAAATATTCACAAATGAGCCCGCATCCAGTCCGCGTCAGTCGGCGTCTAGTCCGCAAATGTCCGTGGCGCACGATGGGCCAAAGTCCCTAGTGCGCATCGATGAGGATGGCGTGACCTTTCGGTCTCACCTCGACGGCTCGAAGCATCTCTTTACGCCGGAGCGCTCGATGGAGATCCAGCACAATATCGGCGCCGATATCATCTTTGCGTTCGACGAATGCACCTCCCCCACAGCATCCTATGACTACCAACGCGAAGCGATGGCCCGCACCCACCGTTGGGCAGAGCGCTCGCTCGCTCGCCACCGCGAGCTTGAAACAAGCGACCCCCTTCCATACACGCAAGCGTTATTCGGCATCGTACAAGGTGGCCGACACCGAGATTTGCGTGAAGAGAGCGCCCGTTTCATTGGCTCTCTTGCCTTTGACGGCTTCGGCATCGGTGGCTCTTTTGATAAGGCAGACATGGGAGACGCTGTCTCGTGGGTAAACAGACTCTTGCCTGAAGAAAAACCGAGACACCTTTTAGGTATCGGCGACCCGTGTGACCTTTTTTTGGCAGTCGAGAACGGTTGCGACCTCTTTGACTGTGTGGCCCCCACCCGCCAAGCGCGCAATGGCTCTCTCTACACAGCACAAGGCCGCATCAATATCACGAACGCCCGCTATCGCACCGACCTTTCCCCTATCGACCCCACCTGCACCTGTAGTGTTTGTACGGGTGGTATGCCCCATCCCCCGGCCGGGGGAGGGCTGGGGTGGGGTAGATCTTATGGTCCTAACCCATACCTTCCTTCGCAAACTGCTTCACCAATCGGCATTAGCAAGATGTCCTACACCCGCGCCTACCTCGCCCACCTTTTTCGGGCCGAAGAGCTCCTCGCCTACCGCTTAGCCTCCATCCACAACCTCCACTTTATTGTCAATCTGGTGAAAAAAATGCGCGCCTCACTTCTCAATGACACCTTCTTTAAGCTTAAAGAAGAGTTTCTGCAAACATACGGCAATTCAACCACAAACCGATAGCATATACTCCACTCATTTAGTAGCAAGGCTACTAAATGGTAAATAAGCCATAGGCCAACTTAATAGCCATGAAATCTTTTCGAGAACGCGTGCTTGTGGTCGTCAGCAGTATCCCGAAAGGCCACACCGCGACGTACGCGCAGGTGGCCGCCAAGGCGGGCAACCCCAAAGCGGCGCGGGCCATCGGGACCATTATGCGGAAGAACTTCAACCCCTTGATCCCCTGCCACCGTGTAGTCCGGAGTGACGGCACCGTGGGCGAATACAACCGCGGCGGCCCCGGCGCAAAAACGAAGCTCCTGCACACAGAAAGCGCAACCTTGAGACATTCTTGACCGAGGTTTATCCACATACAGAGGGGAACCCTCTGTATGTGGATAAAGAGGCGTTCTCCTGAATTACAAAATCCCGCACACCAGAGGTGTCGGGATTGTGGGGGACGGAGCTAATCTCAACATCCTAAAATCCAATGGGATACCCCCGAGCCACCTCATACTACGGGGTGGCCCGGGGGCGGTACTACACTCGCCCGCGCGTGGCGAGTTTGGGGACGCCGTGTCGTAAGCACGTCCCCCACGAAACTATATCGAGCTATCCGCGGCTAGCGAATCAGCTCGAGAAAAGCCCGTGGGCGGTCTGGCGAGAAGTGTCCACGATGGCGGTCGGCTTGGGCGTCGCCGCCCAGAGTTCGAAGTGGCCGACGATGGCGATCACGTTGGTCGGCGACAAGTGAGAGCAGGAGGTCGCAGGGGTGTGTGTCGTCCTGTCCGCCGCCCCGAAGCAGATGTCGTCGGCGAAGTTGCTTGCCGTGTAGCCGTAGCTGCCGCCGAGGCCCTCGGTGGCGAACTGGACGGGCGTACCGAGGAGCCGCGCGAGGAGGGGCGGACCGGTGTCGGTGAACCCTTCCTCATCGGTCTGGCCGACAGGGACCGGCCCGATGCCGTCTCCCGCCACCGCCAACATTTCGTGGTGGTCGACGATGGTAGGGGAGGTGTCCGTGAAGCCATGCCAAGTCCCCTGCGAGGGGGAGTGGCAAACCGCGTGCATGTTCGCGACCATGTTGGTGGCCATCGCCTTCTTGGCAAAAGCCTTCTCGTTGGTCGCGGCGGTTCCGACGGGCCCGGTGTCCGTGGGTTCACCCAGGGCCGACATCTGCGACTGGTGCGTGGTCCCGGGGGTCATGGCGGGCTCGATGGTCTGCTCCTGGCCGATGACCGGCTGGGTCGTGGCGAGAGCGATATGTCCGTTGGCGGCGAAGGTCGGGGTGGTGGCGACCATGAGGCCGAACATGGCCATGGCCACCAACAGGAATCCGGTGACGAGCGTCGCGGGAAGCAACGTGCCGGGGCTCAAGCCCGCGGCGGCGTGGAATCTCCTCATGGGAATCGTTTCTCCTTTCGGGGCGGGGCTTTTTCGGGGGGGTCTCCCTCAGCGTGCCCCGCCGTTCTTTCTCCGAAATTAGCCAACTCCTCCGTGCGTTTCTCTGACTCTCTATCCTTCCGACCGTTCGGCCGGTTTTTCTTCTCGCGAAATCCTCCTTTCGAAAAGTGGCGAGAAAGAAAACTAAGGGTTAGAGAAGACAGAAAACGCTTTGTTGTAGTACTTTTGTGAAAGAGCTATGTGGGCATTGGCCCACATAGCTCATTAGGAGCGAAGTGGGAATGTTTGCCTATCTGCTATAAACTTACACCTCTGCCATAAATGACGCAAGTCCCTTGCCCGTCTCTGTGGAAAAAATGTGGAAAACGAGTTGACAAACTCATGTAAATCTCCACGACCGCACCACACGACCAGTGGTAATCTACCCCCTCCAACTCCCCCTGGCCAGGGGGAGGGCCTGAACAACAAAGAGCGGCCAAAAGCCGCTCTTTGTTGTTCTTCCGCGTATAACTGCATAAAATCTACGCCGATCTGCAATTTCGTCCGCGTCCTGTCCGCGCTAATCCGCGTCTTGTCCGCGTCTACTTCTCCATACTCTTCCGGATGGCGGCCCAGTGCTTTTTCATATCGCGCACCATGGCTCGCACTTCATCTTTATCTACGTTTTTGAGATTCTCATACTTCTCACCCACCTTTTCCACGATGGCATCAAAGGTCTCTTTGTTCATCTCCTTCGCCTGCGCAAGACGCTCCATGACCTCCGCCTTAGCTTTCAGACCCCAGCTTCTGATTTTATTTTTAGTCTTTGTATCTTGGCGCCCATAAACAAAAAGCGCTCCGGCCACCGCGGCCGCCGTAGCGGCCAAGGCAATAGCTCCCTTTTGTACTCCGCTTAGTTTTTTACTTGTCGACTTGCTGGCTGTCGTGACTTTTTTTGAGATTGATTTAGACATGGTGATGCAAGTTTTTAGTTTTTAGTTTGTAGTTTGTAGTTTGTAGTAAAACAGAGGTGGTTATTCAGGCTCCTCCTTCTTTGTGGAACGCTTTCTCTTGCGCTCCCGTCTTCTTTTGATAAAGGAGTTAAACAAAGTGGAAAGTATGCGTAACTCAAAACCTCGCTCGCGCACATTCATGCGGGCATCTGTTATATCTTGACGGATGAGCTCCCCTTCTTCTTTCACGAGGTCGGAAAGAGATTTTATGTTACGTAGAATTCCCGCCAAGTAAATGAGAACTGCGAGCACGCAGGCTGTCACCAAAATAACCGAGATGGTGGTCACGAAAAAAAATACGTCAGAGCGGGCTATTGCTTCCTCCATTACCGCAGTATAACAGTATTCAAAAGACAATCTAGTGGAGAACCCCAAACAACAAAAAGCGGCCGAAGCCGCTCTTTATTGTGGGTGCAGTCGCCCGATATCTGAAAACTGATATCTGGCAACTTTTACTTCATAGCCACCTTACGGTAGCAGGTCCAATGATGCTCTTTGTCATTGGCAAGCGCCCAGATGGCTAACTTGATACTGTCTTCGTTGTCGTAATAGTCGAGCTCTTCGCCAAACTTCTTTGCAAACTCATCGAAGGTTGGTCGATGAAACTGAAAGGTGCCGAAGGCGCGCCCATTGTCTCCATATACGTTTGCCCGCAAACTAGATTCGCACATGGCGATATCGAGGGCAAGCTTCTTTGGAACTTCAAACTCATGCGCGTATGTCTCGATAAGAGCCGTCACACACTCTTTTGAATGTTTTTCAGCCTCGTCAGCACACGCCTTTCGCTTCTTTTCCTCAAGTGCTCTCACTTCCTGACTTTTTGTCTCCTTGTCTGGAATGACTACTGCGGCAATATCCGCATGGGTAAGTGTGGGCGTGGTTGTACCTACGCTAAACAACATAAGTGCGCTCACGACCGACTTCTGGATTAAACTGTATAAAATACGAGGTGCTTTAGGTCATGCATCCAGGGATGGCCACAGGACAATAATGTCACCATGTCAAACCCTCACTCTTGCACCATTTTGGGGCGACGAACACCAAAATGGGCATAGCCTTTACTTTCACCCCCGCCGAGCGCTTCAAACGATCTTTGGGAGCTCCTTCTCTTAGGATAAAACCCTAGAAAAGTAAGCGCACCACTACAGGTGCGTGATGTAAAGGATATCAGATTGTAGTCAAAAAGTCAACCACTGCTCACGATTTTAGACTGATTTCCGAATGTCTTATATGGTGTAATGATGGCTACGTAGGGCCGTATACTGTGACTTTTAAGTCTCTTATAACAGTGATACTGTATAACTATCTAGTCAACTGTCTGGGGTTGGGTTTTGGGTCCCCAAATGAAGGTTTGTCTTTCCACTCTCCTGGATGTATACTTGACAGATAATCACAAAACTAATCACTCCATGCAACCACAATACACTGAGAAAACATTCTCTTTGGGTGCTATGAACGGCCTTTCCGAAAAGCAGATCACGGAGCACCTGAAGCTCTACACAGGGTATGTAAAAAATGTAAACAGTCTACTTGAGAAGACAGGAGATCTTAAGAAAAGCGAGGCGGAAAATGCCTATGTTCTAGCCGAACTGCGTCGTCGCCTGGGTTTTGAGTTTAACGGTATGCGTCTACACGAGTACTACTTTGATGGGCTCGGAGGCGATGGCTCACTCAACACCAAAGGCAGTCTCGGCGTGGCCCTCACCGAGCGATATGGCTCTCTCGAAGCATGGCGAGAGCACGTGACCACTCTCGGCAAAATGAGGGGTATCGGCTGGGTAATCACCTATTACGACCCTGTCATCAAAACATTTCACACAGCTTGGGTTGGTGACCACGATATCGGCCACCTGGGTGGCTTACCTATCATCTCCGCGCTAGATGTCTGGGAGCACGCATTTCTGTTAGACTACCTTCCTTCGGAGCGTGGTCAGTATATTGAGGCGTACTTCAACAATCTTCGCTGGTCTGCCTTGGAAGAACGATTTGCTTCTGCGCAATAAAACATGGAGGAAAACAACATTAAACCTATTGATACAAGCTCAGCCCTGAACATACCGACAGCTATTGTTATCGCCGGACTTTTAATAGGAGCGGCCGTGCTATATGTCGGTCGCGACGCAAAGCCAGACGTGACAAAAGCGGAAGGAGTGTCTATAATCACCGAGGCCACGCAATATAAAGAAACTCTAGAGAAAGTACAGCCGGTATCGCCAGACGACTACATCTTTGGCGACCCTGAGGCTCCGGTAAAGCTAATTGAGTACTCGGACATTGAGTGCCCGTTTTGTAAGCGTTTTCATTTTGATACGATGGCCAAGGTGATGGATGAATATGGCACGGATGGCCGGGTGGCTTGGGTGTATCGACACGCCCCCCTAGACTCCCTGCACGCAAACGCGCGCGCGGAATCGGAGGCGACGGAGTGCGCGACCGTAAGTGGCTCTCCAGAAGACCGTAGGAGCAAAAACGACCTTTTCTGGACATACCTGAACACTCTCCTGGAACGCACCCCGTCGAATGACGGCCTCGACCTCACTGAGCTCGACAAAATTGCCGAAGAGATGAACCTTGATATGGTGGCCTTTGCGACATGCCGCGAATCAGGCCAATTCACAGAGAAAGTGCAGTCCCAACTTCAAGACGCCATAGAGTCTGGTCTCGGCACCATCCCCAATACTGGCACTCCTTACTCTATTATCATCGGCCGAGACGGCACTCACTACCTCGTCTCCGGCGCCCAGCCATACGAACAAGTAAAGCCACTCATTGAAAAGGCGTTGAAGTAGACAGGCCACATGGCATAAGGCGTAGGCAACCGTACTGAGCACTTTCAAGTGATACCCGGTACTTTTATGTAAAGTGCCTGGTACATTTTTCTTTCAGTCAACGCCATCCGCACATCTGTTAATTGTCAATTGTTAGTGGTCAATTGTGCGTTTGCTCGATCAGTAATTGAGCAAACGCTTAGCCTTTTCATGGAAGCGAATCTTTTCGTGCGCTTTGGCTTCGATTTGGCGAATACGCTCGCGGGTGACACCAAACTCCTTGCCCACCTCCTCTAAAGTACGCATTACCCCGTCGTCGAGACCATGCCGCATCTCTAATATCTTTCGCTCTTTGGGTGAGAGGTCGTTTAAAATCTCGCGAATCTGGTCACGTAAAATGCGCCGAGACGACTCATTGTCTGGCGACAAAATCTTTTCATCGGCGATAAAGTCCCCGAGCATAGATTTATCTTCTGACGAATCCCCGACGGGGGACTCTAGTGAAATAGTGCTTTGGTCTATCTTCTCAATCTGGTGGACCTTATCCACCTCGAGTCCCATTTCAATAGCAATCTCCTCTGGTAATGGTTCGCGACCAAGATCCTGAGAAAGACGCCTCACCACCTGCTTGTATTTGGCGATAGTCTCTACCATGTGAACCGGAATACGGATGGTGCGTGATTGATCGGCAAGAGCGCGAGTAATAGCTTGGCGAATCCACCAAGTAGCGTAAGTTGAGAACTTGTACCCTTTTGACCAGTCAAATTTTTCAACAGCCTTAAACAGACCCATGTTTCCTTCTTGGATAAGGTCGAGAAGGGTCAGATCACTCGAACGGCCGATATACTTCTTGGCGATAGAGACCACAAGGCGCAGGTTTGCCTTTACCAATAGATCACTAGCCTCTTTTTCTCCGAGAGCGATGCGCTTAGAGAGGTCTCTTTCGTCTGCCGCCGTAATGAGCTTATATTTGCCAATCTCACGCAGATACATCTGTACGGAATCAAGCCCTCCGTCACGCGATCGGCCAGATGATTTGCCCTTGTACACAACCTCTTCTTCGGCAGAGGTGTCTAGTAGACCACCGCCCTCTAAAACATCAATGCCTGACTCATCAAACTTTTCATATAACTCATCTAGAAAGATAACGTCATTCTCTATGTTTGGAAACTCCTTTAAAATTTCATGGTAGGTGATAAATCCTTTGGTGCGCCCTCTATCTATAAGCTGATTTATCTTTTGCCCACGCACCCCTTTTTCACCGGACATTTTTGCTATGGCGGTATTGCGCCCCGGTCGTCCCCCGATTGCGATTCTGCCACCACTCCTAGCCTCTCTGGTTGTTCTGCTCGTGGAAACAGAGGGGATACGACGTGAATCCACCACAGCACTTCCTAAACCAGAAGACGAGCGCGTGGCACCCCCAGATCGCGCTCCCTTAACCGCGTGAGGTAGTACCGACCTTAAAGAAGCTCGTGATTTTTTAGCGGTCTTCTTGTTAGCTGGAGCGGGCTTAGACTTACTACGAAACAGTCTGGTAACAGTCCCCGCAGGCTTTCTCTTTGTCGACCCTCCGGAACGCACGTCGGCACCCTTGTGCCTACCTACTCTCGCCGGAGTGGCCAAGGTGCGAATTGAAACTTTTTGTTTGTTTGATGCTTTTTTCATATAAAATTCTCCCCACACTCCCCCTTTGTAGCTTTTCTCAAATGGTCTTGGAAACAGTTCCTGACTTCTTGCCCGACAATCAAGTTGTCTTTGAACGCAAACCTTGTAAGCGCTTACTCAAATCACCACAGCGTGCGACCATCTTTTCTATGTCATCAGCATTATGTCTCTTTTCCGCCTCGCGCAGACTCGCCAATGCCTCAACCAGCTCTTCTTTTAGAAGAGTCTCCTCGAGCGTGTCTAAAAGCTCGTTGATTTCTTTGATAATATCGGTATGGCCTTCGTAGGCAAGCTCCGCCTCAAATGTTTCGGCTTCTGAAACTGCGCCCAAAACAAGAGCGCCTCGTTCGGGACCGAGAAGATCATCGAACCTCTTCCGAGCTTCACCAACAAAACTCGAATCGGACGCGACTCCACCCTGCCACGCAAGGACTGAGTGTATCCTCTCTGCCACAAGTCGCCATTGTGGCTTTACCTCACCCTGCTCTTCAATTATAGTAGGGGCTTTCCCTAAAGTAACTTGAGAGGCATCTCGAGCCAGTGTGGAGATGTATTTTGTCACTGATGCACCCACTGCCTCAACAGGCAGATGCAAAAACTCAGCAACAACATTTAGGTAGTGCGCCTTATCAAGCGCACTTTCTAGTCGTGCGATATACGGAATAACTTCATGCTCAACCACCCGGCGTTTTTCACTCTCTGAGAGTTCGCGCGTGGACACATGAGCCAAAACCGCATCGATAACGGGCTCTGCATTCGTGACCGCCTCCTGCCACTGCCTGGGATTATCTCGAATGAGATCCGCGGGGTCCTTTGCGTGTGGAAGTATTGCGATACGAATATCAAACCCATCTATAAGTGCCATTTCGATACCGCGACGTGCTGCGTTGAAACCAGCCACGTCCTGATCGAAGGCCATAACCAAAGTATGACACAATCGACCGACTAAACGCAAGTGGGTGGGCGTAAGAGCTGTCCCAGAGACAGCCACGGCGTTAGTCACACCAGCTTGATGTGAAAGCACGAGATCCATTTGTCCTTCCACAAGAATCGCCTTATCGCTTTTACGAATCGGTACCTTAGCGTGATTGTATCCGTATAGGATAGCCGACTTACTGTAGACCGGTGTCTCTGGGGAGTTGATATACTTGGCCGGTTCTTGGGCGCTTGTCTTTGAGTCTCCAGGCAAGAGTCTACCGGAAAATGCCACGACCCGTCCTTGGGCGTCCTCGATTGGAAACATGATGCGGTTACGAAACCTGTCGTACCAACCTCGCTCCGAACGCACCAGAAGTCCCGCCTCTTCTGCCAGCTCCTCCTTACAACCGCGACCTTTTAAGTAGTCGGCCAACTGTCTCCATCCATCCGGCGCATAACCTATTCTAAACTTCTTTGCTGTCTCTTCTGTAATCCCGCGGCCACGCACATATTCGGCAACCTTCGGATACCTCCCTCTTTCCTTCTCGTAGAAAGCGGCCGCAAGTTCCAGGATGGAACGAAGTTGAGACTGAAGGTCACGTTCCTGCTTTGACTCTCGAAACTCCTCTACATCTAAACCAGTTCTTGTGGCTAGAGTGCGCAGGGCATCCTTGAAATCAACCCCTTCAATCTCCTGTATAAAGGTGAAGATGTCTCCGCCTTTATTGCATCCAAAACAGTAAAAACTGCCCCTAGCCGGAGAAATGAAAAAGGATGCCGTTCTCTCTATATGAAAAGGACACCGCGCCTTTAGCGTGGTCCCCCTTTTTTCAACAGGGATGTAAGACTCGACAACCTCAAGGATGCCGACGCGAGATTTAATTTGTTCGACTAGAGAAGACACGGCGCAATTAGGCAGTAGGCAGTAGGCAGTAGGCAGTAGACGCGCATGCATTACTGCAGGAGAGTACTACTTACTACCACCTACTTCCCCACTGCCTGAGTTATGATATTTCTTCGTGCGTGCTCACAATGAGTGGCTTATAGCCGGTACCCGCAGGAATCAACCGACCGATGATGACATTTTCTTTGAGACCGACAAGTCTGTCTACCCCACCCTTAATAGCCGTATCAATAAGAACGCGTGAAGTATTTTGGAATGAAGCGGCCGAAAGGAAGCTTTGAGTGGTAAGGGCGACTTCGGTGATACCCTTGATCATGCGGGCAGACTTAGAAGCCACACCTCCGGCTAACTCGGCACGACTGTTTTCCTGATGCAATCGAGAGGTACTCACCACCTCCCCCGGGACGAGTCTGGTGTCTCCGGGCTCAAGTACGCTGTAGCGAGAAAACATCTGGCGAACAATCACCTCAACGTGTTTACGCGACACCTGCGCCCCTTGAAGAGAGTAAACTTTGTGAATCTCATTTAAGATATAGTCCTCGGCAATCTCCTTACTACCATAAGCGAAAAGTTCTGTCAGGTTCGCGGAGCCATCCGAAAGTAAGTCACCCTTATGCACGCGATCCCCGGGTTTTACGAGCACAGTACGAATGTTTGGCACAGTATATGTGACACTTGCCTGCTTTGCGTCTTTTGTTGTTTCCACATCAGACAATACGGTAATAATCCGTTCATGCGCATCTTCGCGGACCTCAAGGACCTCGCCGCTTGACTGGCTTACAATAGCGGGGCTCTTTGGTGGACGCTTTTCGAAAATCTCTTCTACTCGTGGCAAGCCCATGGTAATGTCACCAGCCTCTTGAGAGATACCTCCTTGGTGAAATGTGCGCATTGTGAGTTGCGTTCCTGGTTCCCCAATAGACTGCGCGGCAATAATCCCTACCGCCTCGCCCAGATTTACCAGACGATTGCGACCAAGATCAAGGCCGTAGCAAGAACGACAAATGCCACGGATTGAGGTGCACGTTAACGGTGACCGGACGCTCACTTCCGAAACCCCACTCTCCTCAATGCTCTTTACCTCCGCCTTCATGAGCAAGGTGCCCTTAATAACCACGGCTTTGCCGGCTGTATCTTTTACATCTCGTGCGAGAATTCTACCTAGAATAGCATTCCCGAGAGTGGCACCGATGCCAACAAGACTGCTTTTTTTCATTACACGACCGACAGTCTCGCCGCAATCTTCTTCGACGATAATGCAGTCTTGAGAAACGTCAACCAAACGTCGCGTCAAGTAGCCGGACTTTGCGGTGTTAAGAGCGGTGTCGGCAAGACCTTTGCGCGAACCGTGAGTAATGATGAAATACTCCAGAGGCGAGAGCCCTTCCTTATAAGAAGGAATGATGGGAAAGTCTAAGGTCCGACCGCGCGTGTTCACAATAAGACCAATCATGCCGGCCATCTGCGAGACCTGCGCCCAGCTACCGCGCGCTCCAGAAAGAATCATGTCTTGAATACTACCGTTTGCGAGAAGTGTTTTCGGAAGGCTCTTTTCAATAGCATCTTTGACGCCACGCCAAATCTCAATAGACATGCGATAACGCTCATTTTCAGAGATAAGTCCTTCGGCAAAGTTATCTTCAACACGGAGTGCTTCTTCGCGGGCAACCGCCACGAGCGCGGCTTTTTCGGGTGGCGAACGAAGATCGTCGAGACCCCATGTAATGCCGGATTTGGTAACATATTTGTAGCCAAACGACTTTATCTTATCAAGCACAGCAGGAGTACCTTCGATACCATAACGACTTATAAGATCCTGGATCATGGTCGATAGTTCCCCACCCGCCACCTCATGGTTGATGTAAGGAAAATCGTTCGGGAGAATACTGTTGAAAAGCAAGCGACCAACCGTGGTTTCAAAGACCTTGCCCTCGAATGTATCGTACTTAGCATGACTACCGGGTAAGACCTTGATCTTGGATCTAAATCCCACCGCTCCGAAATCGTAGGCGGTGATTGCCTGGTTAATCGAGGGGAATATCTTACCTTCTCCAAGCTCGCCATCAATAGCCTTAGTCATCCAATAGCAACCCAGAACAATATCAAGCTTAGGCGTCACGATGGGATCACCGCTACCCGGACGAAGTAAGTTGTTATTTGCGGCCATTAGGTCACGTGCCTCCCCCTGAGCCTCAACCCCCAAGGGTACGTGGACAGCCATCTGGTCGCCATCAAAGTCGGCATTAAAAGCAGAGCAAACCAAAGGGTGAATACGGATAGCGTTTCCCTCTATTAAAACAGGTTGGAAGGCCTGAATACCCAAGCGGTGCAAAGTAGGAGCACGGTTTAAAAGCACATACTTATTCTTGATGACCTCTTCGAGGATAGCCCATACTTCCGCCGCCCCCTCTTCAATGAGTTTACCGGCTCCCCGGATGTTAAAGGCAAGCTCACGTTCTAATATCTTTGCAATGACAAATGGTCGGAAAAGCTCGAGCGCCATGTGTTTTGGTAGCCCGCACTGATGCAGTTTCAAGTCTGGCCCGACCACAATTACAGACCTACCCGAGTAATCGACGCGCTTTCCGAGAAGATTCTGCCGGAAGCGACCCTGCTTGCCCTTGAGCATGTCCGCCAAGGACTTTAGTGGCCTTCGCTGAGCCTGCGCGAGCGCGCCCCCCGAAGACCCGTGACGAATAGAGTTGTCTATGAGGGCGTCAACCGCTTCTTGTAATATGCGTTTCTCGTTTCTTTGAATTACATCGGGTGCGTTAATCTCAATCAAGCGCCGCAATCGGTTGTTTCTATTTATAACACGTCGATAAAGATCGTTTACGTCAGAGGTGGCGTGGCGACCACCATCAAGAGCAACCATGGGACGAATCGCCGGAGGAGTCACGGGGATAACCGTTAAAAACATCCACTCGGGACGAATGCCGGAACGACGCATGGCCTGAACAAGCTGAAGACGCTTCAAGAGCTTAGGCCGCGCCCCGGCGCTCGCTTCCTCGAGAGATTTCCGGATGGTCCCCTCTTCTTTGTCGAGATCCATGCTTTTGAATATCTTATAAACCGCCTCCGCTCCAATAGAAGCCTCAAAAATGAGGCCGTACTTGAGGGAGAACTTGTGATACTGCACCTCATCAAGGACCATGCCTTCGCGAATAGAATCAATCTCCCGACGCACATCCACTAAAGATTGTTTGATCGCCTCTTTGGCTTCGTCACTCGTGGTCGACTTCATTTTGGACTTAAACTCTTGGTCAAGCTCTCGCAAAAGTTTCTTTTTGTCGTCCTCTTGCACCTTCACCACAATATAACCGGCAAAGTAGATTACCTTTTCTATATCAGCCATAGACAGGTCTAAGAGAAGACCTATCTTTGAGGACGGCACACCTCGCAAAAACCAAATATGTGCCACGGGAGAAGATAGCTCTATGTGGCCCATCCTTTCGCGTCGAACAATTGAGCGCGTCACTTCCACGCCACACTTCTCACAGACGATATCCTTATAACGAATCCGTCTGTACTTGCCACAATAACATTCATAATCTTTCTCGGGACCAAAAATCTTCTCACAAAAAAGCCCGTTTCTTTCACTGCGCTGGGTACGGTAGTTAATAGTCTCCGGTTTTGTAACCTCCCCGTGTGACCACTCGCGGATACGATCAGGAGAGGCGAGCTTGAGCGAGATTGCGTTGAAGTTAGAGACAGGGGTGCCGGTCGCATCCCACGTCGTCTCACGCATTCGATTGTTATAAGTTTGGGTTTCCATAAAAATAGTATTTATAAAGTAGGGATTCCTCTGGGGTAATCAATTAAGCGGAGAGCGTCTCGTCTTCTGGTAAATTTTCCAAGCGCACATCAAGCGCAAGTCCCTTTAGTTCACTTAACAGTACATTAAAGGAAGCGGGAATATTTGGCTGACGAATTACTTCCCCTTTTACAATCGCGTCGAAAGTGGCGGCTCGACCCTGAATATCATCCGATTTAATTGTGAGCATTTCCCGCAATGTGTGAGAGGCACCATACCCTTCTAGCGCCCAAACCTCCATTTCTCCAAAACGCTGTCCGCCTCTTTGAGCTTTTCCTCCAAGTGGCTGTTGGGTAATAAGCGAATAGGGGCCGACCGAACGCATGTGAATCTTGTCTTCCACCATGTGCGATAGCTTAAGCATATACATGTATCCAATGGCGATCCCTTGCTCATACGCTTCACCGGTTTGTCCATCAAAAAGCTTTGTTTTCCCGGATTCTGAAAAACCGGCACGCGCAAGCTCCTCTTTTATCTCACTCTCCTGAGGACCGAGGAAAGAAGGAGCGATGGCCTGATAACCAAGAGTGTGCGCCGCGAGCCCTAGGTGCATTTCCAAAATCTGTCCCAAGTTCATGCGCGAAGGCACACCAAGAGGTGTCAAAATAACGTCCACCGGCGTGCCATCGGCCATGTATGGCATATCTTCTTCTGGTAAAATGCGAGACACGATACCCTTGTTTCCGTGTCGGCCGGCCATTTTGTCGCCTACCGAAAGGTTCCGCAACTGAGCCACCTCAATGAATATCTTCTTAATGATGCCGTGTTCCAACTTGTCACCCCGATCGCGTGAAAACACTTTAACGCCGATAACTCTGCCTCGTTTGCCATGGCCCATGCGAAGAGAACTATCCTTAACATCGCGAGATTTTTCTCCAAAAATAGCCCGCAAAAGCCGCTCTTCCGGCGTTAGTTCGGTCTCTCCTTTGGGGGTAATCTTGCCCACTAAAATGTCATTGGGGCCAACTTCGGCACCGATGCGAACAACTCCATCTTCGTCTAAATCCTTCAACTTTCCTTCGCCAACATTTGGAATGTCGTGAGTGGTAATTTCAGGACCAAGCTTGGTATCGCGCACAGCTAGCGAAAACTCCTCAATATGAATAGAGGTAAACTTACTCTGTTTAACTACGCGCTCAGAGATAATGATAGCGTCCTCATAATTGGCGCCGCCCCACGACATGAAGGCCACAAACATGTTCTGACCCAGCGCGATTTGACCATGTGCGGTAGTGGAGGTATCGGCAAGAATGTCACCTTTTTTGACCGCATCGCCAAGATTCACCAATGGCCGATGGTGTGCGGCAGTAAAATCATTTGTACGCGCGAAGCTTATGAGCGCGTGCTCTTCCCTTGCTCCATCTTTTCCTTTCAGCACAATAGAGCGAGCGTCTACTTTTTCTACAAGGCCATCTAAGCCGGCAATCGGGAGGCGGCCCGTCGCCGTGGCCACGCGCCCTTCCATACCGGTAGCGACCAGAGGTACCTCCGGGCGAATACAAGGAGTGGCCTGTTTTTGCATATTTGACCCCATCAGCGCGCGCGAAGCATTGTTATGCTCTATAAAAGGAATCATGGAAGTGGCGATGGAGTAGGCCTGGTTTGTGGCCACGTCTATGTAGTTAACCTCGTCTCGCGCCACCATACCGGGCTCACCGGCAACGCGAGCCTCCACTTCGGCTACTTCAATAGTACCGTCAGCCGAAAGCGGGATACCGGCGTGGGCAATGTTAAAATTCTCTTCGGCAAGAGCATTTATGTACTCAATCTCTTTGGTGACTTTGCCATTCTTTACTTTTGCATACGGAGTTTCTATTATTCCGAAATCATTGATGCGGGCATAGGATGACAGAGTGAGAATAAGGCCGATGTTTGGACCCTCCGGAGTCTGAATTGGGCAAACTCTTCCATAGTGTGAGGTGTGCACGTCGCGCACTTCAAATCCAGCTCGCTCACGAGTAAGACCCCCCGCCCCGAGTGCGGATAGTCGGCGCAAATGTTCTAATTCGGAAAGAACATTTTCTTGGCGCATAAACTGAGAAAGCTGGTTGGTTGTAAAAAACTCCTTAATGCGCGCCTGGAGCGCCCGCGGGTTCACTATTTGAACCGGAAGAGTGGTGGACGTGTCAATCGTAGACATACGGTCCTGAATATGGCGCTTCATTTGTGAAAGTCCTTGGCGCAATTTCAACTGAAGCATCTCCCCCACCAATCGCACTCGGCGCAACCCAAGATGGTCGATATCGTCCGCCTCTGCCTCCGGAGTGGTGTTTAGTGTGATGACATGACGCACAATGGAAACAAGGTCATCAAAATTAAGTGTCTTCTGGGCAAGAGCCTGCGCGTCCATTGGCTTTTCAAATCGTTTATTAAAGTGGAAGCGTCCCACCGGAGAGAGGTCGTACCTCTCGGGTGCGAACATGGCTGTAATAAACTCGCGCGCGGACGCCGGAGTGGCGAGATCGTTGTCGCGTAAACGGCGATATATCTCCACATGAGCATCGTCAGCATTCTTGGCGTGGTCCTTGGCAAAAGAGTTCTCGATATAGGGCACATCACTCGCAAGGTCGACAAAGGCCGCCTTAATATCGGCATCTGTCTTTCCTTGTCCAAGAACACGAAGAAGCGAAGAGATGGGGAATTTTCGTCGACGATCGATGCGTACGTAGATGACACCGTCTGCCTCTGTTTCAATCTCTATCCACGCGCCACGCACCGGTACGACTTTCGCGCCAAAATATCGACGACCCCTAACATCCTCCGCGTTAAAAAATACACCATAACTACGAGCAAGCTGGGGCACCACTACGCGCTCCACACCGTTTACAATAAATGTGCCATGCGAGGTCATCAGCGGAAAGTCAGAAAGAAATATCTCCTGCTCCTTCTCCTCGTTCATCACTTTGTTTACAAGCTTCAAGGTGGCCCGCATCGGCGTTTCGTAGGTGAGTTTTTGCGCTTTCGCGTGAAGCTCATCAAAGCTTGGCGGGTCAAGACGAAAACCGACAAACTTAAGCTCAAATTTCTTGCCTGAGTAGTCTTTAATATTCGCAAACTCTTCAAATACTTCTGTCACTCCTTTTTCCAAGAGTTGCTTATACGAAGCTAACTGCATCTCGATTGGAGGAGGTGTCTCTACCAACGGTTCACGATATTCAGCAAACCGTTTCTGTACAAGCTTGGGTGTAGACATATAAATAGGAATTAGGAAAGGAATTAGGCTCTAAAATAATTACAAACAATCCTCAGACGCAAAAAAACGGAGTCAGCCAATTCTCCGTCTCACGTTTTTCGTGATGCTGTTTAATAAAAGAAAGAGTGCACGAAATACTCTTTGGTTTAAGAGGCTCTCCACAAGAAGCTTTTGCTGCTTGAATGAAGACCCCTATAGTGGCCACCTTCAGACCACTACTATTATCAGACCACTACTATTAAGTGGAACGATTGCAAAACAGCCAAAACTCAATCGTGCAATGTTGATAACCAGTATAGTAAAATAGAGAAAGCTTGTCAACCACTTTTCCACTTGCAATTCTAGAGAGCCAGCCTACTGGCTCCAGTCCCATTTTGGAAAAATGGAGTCTGTCGCCGAATAGACTTTCAAGCTAGTTTTCCCAAAGTGAGTGCGAGACGAAGGTGAAAAAACGGAATAGTAGCTTAGCTACCATGAGTATTTTTCACCGAGTCGCAGCCGCACTTTGGGGAAAATAGTCGGAATGGATATTTGGTGACAGGCCCAAATGGGTCCGAGGATGAGTTATCGTCTCCTGCTTATCTTCCACTCCTCAATCTTTTTGGCATGTCCACTCAAGAGCACTTTTGGGACCTGGTATTTCCTGCCTTGTTTACCCTGACCCGATGGTGGCCATTCAAACAGTTCCGGGCGAGTGTACACCTCGCTCGTTGACACTCTTCTCTCCTCCACCGACGCATCTTTTCCAAGCACGCCAGAAATCTGTCGGGCAACTGCGTCAAGCATAATCATTGACGGCAACTCTCCCCCGGTGAGCACGTAGGGACCGACAGAGATCTCCTTTGCCCGCAAAACCTTTTTCACCCGCGCGTCAATCCCCTCGTAACGGCCACATATCAAAATAATGTCGGTCTGTTTTTTGGCCATTTTTCGCGCCATTGTGTTTGTAAACTGCTCCCCCGCAGGAGCAAGTATGAAGGTTTGGAGTTTTGTGTTTTTGTGATTTGTGTTTTGTTTGGTTTTTGCCTGCCCGACTCGAATGACCGAGTCGTTCGGGCGGGTGTTTTGAGCTTTGTGTTTTGCCACTTCTACGGCTCGCAAAAGTGGCTCTGCCAACATCACCATTCCCGGCCCGCCACCGTACGGCCTCCCGTCTGTCTTGTGCCATTTATCCTTGGCAAAGTCGCGCGGATTATAGAACAGCACTGCTATCTTCCTTGCCTTAATGGCCCGCGCCAAAATCGAGTCGCCCAAATAGGACGTAAACAGCTTCGGAAAGGTGGTGATGATGTGGAAAGTCATGCGGGTAGGCTTCGGGCGCTAAGCTCTAGACATTAGCAGATACAGAATATCATAAGATTGAGGAAAAACGAGCCCCAAGAAAGCCGCCCGAGGGCGGCTTTCTTTCAGTCATTATTACAATTCACAATATGGGCTGTATTCGTCCGCGAGAGTCCGTTCCCTGTCCGCGTTAGTCGGTGGCAGTTGTAGCCTCCCGGGCTACAACTGCAAATCCGCCATTGCCTCATCCACCGTCTTCATGGTAGGCACTGAGGCCCCTCCTTCTGCCGGAGCCAAGCGACCACCATCGGGCTCTTCTATCTTCAAGTTCACTCTCGCGTTGTACTTCATGCCAACGACGCGCAAAAGAGTACGGACAGCCTTGGCGGTGTTGCCACTGCGACCGATAACCTTGCCCATGTCCTCTCGATGCACCTTGAGCGTAAGGAGAACGCCCATTTCGTCTACCGAGCGATTGACGACCACTTCCTCTGAATGGTCCACGATGGCCTTAATAACATACTCTAAAAACTCCTGGTCCTTTTCTGCTGACATACGGATTACTTTCTTATCTGCTACGAATAGGGTCTGTCGCCGAATAGACTTTCGAGCTAGTTTCCCCAAAGTGCGAGCGAGACGAAGGTGAAAAAACGGAATAGTAGCATAGCTACCATGAGTATTTTTCACCGAGTCGCAGTAGCACTTTGGGGAAAATAGTCGGAATGGATATTTGGTGACAGGCCCAAATAGTAATGGCTTGCAGCCGAGCAGTTATACTGCAAGTTTATTATAACTACAAAAAACACAAAACACAAATATCACAAAACTCCAAAGAGCCTAGACATCAGATTCCGGAACTTCAGGGAAATTAGGCTGGAGTTTCGCGCTTAAGTCTGACCTCTATCGACCGGCAGTTAATCTTTCTTCTCTTCTGGGACCTCTTCTGGCAACACCAACTCTGTAGGTATTGTTTCCGGCTCTGTCGTTGTCTCTTCCTCTCTTTCCGTCGAAACCTCTTCTGTAGGTTTCTCCTCTTTCTGCTCCACCACCGGAGCAACTTCTACAATCTTCTGAGGCTTATTGGCGAAGGTGGTCTTATCCCCCTCCATGAGCTTGTGACTAATTAAAATATTCTTGGCAGTGTCTGATGGCTGAGCACCGTGAGTAAGCCAGTGTTTGATGCGTTCGCTCTTAAGCTCGGCTTTGCCAAAACGCGCATTGTAGGAGCCGAGCACCTCCAAGAACTTCCCGCTTTGTGGGCCGTTTTGTTTATCGGTGACAACAAGACGAAATGAGGGATCGTTCGTCCGGCCGACACGCTGAAGTCTGATCATGAGCATAGGTGTATTACTATAGCAAAGACCCCGCCGGTTGTCTATAAAAGCGAATAGTGGTAGTCTATCACTTGGCTTGGACACTCTAACCTCACCACGTGGAGGTGGTTGTGAAAAAGAATGGGGAAAATAACCGACGCCACAATCATGGCATCAAAGAGCATGAAGATGGGGCGACCACCGAGACAATTGGTAATCAGATGCTTCTTCGCCTACCTACAAAGGGGCAACCATCAGAACGAAAGATTGACCTCGGCGCACGGGGGGTTTCGTTGCTGTCAGTTCCTTTCGGGCTGGTATTCCATCTATCCGATGGGACTACCTGGATACGAAAGAAGGGGGTCAATCTCAACGAGCTGGACAAGAAGCTCTCAGACCTGCGCGACAAGCGGGTGGCTGTCTCCGGTATCTCCCAGACACTAGTGGTGCGCATGCCCCTCGAGAAGTAGCGCCACCACTTCTCTTCCCCTTACCGGCCGCTCCCACGAGCGGCCGCTTGCTTTGAGAAAAAAGAGTTTTCTGCTTTAATGACTTATCATATGACTACTCACGAAAAAGCACCGCGACCAGAACTTATCGGCACCATTTCCATAAACTCTAAGGGGGTTGGCTACGTGACCATTCCGGAGCGCCCCGATAATGACATCATCGTCCCGCCCGAGCGACTGGGCAACGCCCTCCACGGCGACACAGTAGCTGTCCGCCTCGGCCCCAAGGACTTCCGCGACCGTGACCAAGGCCAAGTGGTAAGAGTGGAGACTCGGGCTCGTGAGGAGTTTGTTGGCACCCTACAGGTAGAGGGAGAGATCTGGTACCTCGCCCCCGATCTACGGCGCATCCACGTTCGTTTTCATGTGCCGACAGATAAACTAGCTGGCGGAAAAGCCCACGACAAAGTACTCGTGCGCCTGCTTCACTGGCTCCCTTCCGATAACATGCCTGAGGGCGAAGTGATAGAGGTACTCGGTCCTGCCGGCGACAACAACGTCGAGATGAAGGCCATTCTGCGTTCGCAGGGCCTGGCTGACCACTTCCCACCAGAAGTAGAGGCCGAGGCGGCGGCCCTCCCGGATGAGATAAGTGTGGAGGAAATAGCTCGCCGTCGCGACTTTCGCGAGATTCTCACCTTCACCATCGACCCAGACACCGCCCAAGATTTCGATGATGCCCTCTCCTTTATGCGTCTACCGAACGGCAACGTGGAGATTGGCATCCATATCGCCGACGTGTCCCACTTTGTGCGCGAAGGCACGGCCCTAGACCGCGAAGCACAGAAACGAGCCACCTCGATTTATCTCGTCGACCGGGTCATTCCCATGCTCCCCGAACGCCTCTCGAACTCGCTCGCCTCACTCGAGGCAGACAAAGACCGCCTCACCTTCTCATGCGTGGTCACACTCACCCCAGAGGCCGAGACTGTAGACTACTGGCTTGGCCGAGGGGTTATCCACTCCAACAAGCGTTTTACCTACGAGGAGGCCCAAGAGGTGCTAGACCGCAAGGAGGGCCTCTACTACGAGGAGCTCAACTACATGAATGAGCTCGCCAAAAAGCTTTCAGCCAAAAAGTTCGCGGCCGGGGCCATCGCCTTTGAATCCGACGAAATTAAGTTTAAGCTTGACGATCAAGGCCGACCACTCTTTGTCTACAAAAAAGAACGTGGCGACACCCACAAAATGATTGAGGACTACATGTTGCTCGCTAACCGCGTTGTGGCCGAGCACGTCTTCAATTACAAAGAGAACGGAGAGGATAATGTGTTCGTCTACCGCATCCATGACTATCCAAAGATAGAGAAGATGACGGCTCTCCAAGGCCTAGTGCGTCAGTTTGGCTACAAGCTAGACCTAAAAGATGGACAGGTGGAGTCCACTCAGCTCTCACGTCTCCTCGAACGCATTGAAAACACTCGGGAAGAACAGCTTATCGAGACCACCGTCATGCGTTCCATGGCCAAAGCTATTTACTCCACTAAAAACATCGGCCACTACGGCCTCGCTTTTGAATACTACACCCATTTCACCTCCCCTATCCGCCGCTATCCGGATGTCATGGTGCATCGCCTTTTAAGTACATACCTGGATGGTAAGGTGCCCGTTGGTGACAAGGTGCGCGAACGCTTAGAGAGCCTATGTACCCACTGCTCAGGCATGGAACGTCGCGCCATGGAGGCCGAATGGGACTCCATAAAACTAAAACAGGTGGAGTACATGACGGAGCGGATTGGCAAGGTGTTCTCTGGTAAGATTTCCGGAGTAACCGCCTATGGTCTATATTTGCAAGAAGAGGAGTCGGCCGCTGAAGGCATGTTGCGGGTGCGCGACATGGTAGACGACTACTATGAGTACGATGAAAAAAACCTGCGGTTTGTGGGCAAAAAAGGTAAAGTGTACCAACTCGGCGACAAAGTCCAACTTCGCGTCAAAACGGCCGACCTAGAAACTCGCACCATCTCCTACGAGATCGTGGACAAAGAAGCGTAATCAGCCTCACTGCCATCTGCGTTGTATCCTCCCTCTCCTGGCCAGGAGAGGGTAGGGTGAGGTGGGTCGTAAACCTACACCACCATACTTTCATTAGCTTTGAGTTACGAAATGCGCGTTTTTCCCTCCCCTGGCCAGGGGGAGGGGCTTCGTAATTCACAGTCATTAGACCAAGAGGAGGACATCTCGTAACACACAGCCATTAGCTACCGGGCCGCTATCGCCTCCGCCTCTTCAAATTTAATCGAAAGAACACGCGAAGTGGCTTCCTTGCCGAGAGTAATACCATAGAGGACTCCCGCATGCGACATGGTCTCACGATTGTGAGTGATGATGATAAGCTGGGAGCGTTCGGATAGCTTTTTGAGCATCTCGCCGTACTTCTTTGAATTGGCCTCGTCGAGAGCGGCATCGGTCTCGTCAAGCACCAAGAAGGGCGGTGGATTGACCTGCGAGACGGCGAAAAGGAGGGCGAGGGAGGCGAGCGTACGCTCGCCTCCCGAGAGCATCTGCAGACCGCGCAACTTCTTGCGTGGTAGGGCAATGTTTATCTCAATCCCCTCCTCCGTCTTTGCGTCCTCTTCATCTCCACTGTCGGTCTCAACCACGCCTCTTCGGCGCACCGGCGCGCGCACCACTTCGAGCGAGGCAGTACCGCCACCGAAAAGCAGAGCGAAATATTCGCGGAAATGCCGATTGATGGCTTCCACGCCTTCGTGAAAACGTGTCTTCAGCTGGGCA
This sequence comes from Candidatus Vogelbacteria bacterium CG10_big_fil_rev_8_21_14_0_10_51_16, assembly GCA_002774795.1. Taxonomy (GTDB): domain Bacteria; phylum Patescibacteriota; class Minisyncoccia; order Phycocordibacterales; family JACRKE01; genus 1-14-0-10-51-16. Next base: position 39,016 of record PCYI01000001.1, read on the forward strand.
CCGAGGTCGTCCATGAGCTTCTCGAGGGAGCGAGCGCTCGCCGTGAGGTCCTCCACTTCTTTGGTGAGAAACTGGTCGCGGGCGGTAAGCTCCTCATACTCTTTAAGCACATCACTCCCCCCGCCGCCAACCTCTTCGATACGAATCTTTAAACGCTCGATATCACGCCGCGCCTTTTCCTGTGCCGCCCGGTCGGCCTCTGGCTCGACTTCGGTGCGTCCCTCACGATATCGCAACGCTTCGCGCCCCAAAAGAGCTGCCGCCTCACCACACTCCCGCTTAAAATCCGCCTCTTCGATGGCCAACTTTTCCTCACGAAGGCGTAGTAGCGAGAGGGCCGACTTCAACTCCTGGATATGACTACCGGCCGCAAAAAGCCGACGGTCGGCTTCGCGTACAGTCTCTGCGTACGAATCTAGAGAAGTCCGGGCTTCTTCGACACGAGCCACAAGCGCCCGCTCCTGGTCTATCGCTTCATGTAATAGTCTAGAGGCATTACGCTCTTGTCCCTCAAGCTCATGCAGGCGCCTCTCTTTTTGCGAGCGAATCTCGTCTAGATGCGCGGTCGAGTTCTGTGGTAACACCTCTTGACCGCAGGTCGGACAACGGTGACCAGCCTGGGGCAGTGTGTCCGTCTGGGCCAGAGCGGCACGGCTGGCCTGCGCCATCCCTTCGAGCCGCCCGAGTGTGCGGGCCACTTCATCTTTCGTATCGCGCACGTGCGCGAGAGTGCTCTCCGCTTCGGCACGCTGAGCGAGGAGCTGTTTGCGTGAAGCGTTGCCCGGAGCGGCCATTTCGGAAAGTTCGGACTGTTCCTTTTCCGCGACTTGAAGCTCCTCACCCTTTAATTTTCTCTCATGTTCATGCTCACCGCGAGCCCTCGCTAAATATCGTTCTTCACTGAAGAAGTATTGCCGATACTGCTCGCAGAGGTCGGCCCTCATCGCCTCCGCTCGCTCTAGCTCACTCACCTGCTTTTTAAGGTACTTGAGGTGCGGAGCAATCTCGCGACGAAGAGAGTCCACCTGTCTCAGGGTCTCCTCCGTCTTCTCGAGCTTCTTCCTTGCCTCCTTGCGCTTGTATTCAAAAACAGCAAGGCCGAGCGCGTCCTCCACTAGCTTAAGTCGCTCGTTTGCATTTACCGCGAGCATGCGGTCGGCCTCACCTTGAGAGATTATAAAGTGGCTCGACACCCCCAACCCCACTGAACTCATCAGCTCCAGCACATCCTTAAGGCGTACTTTGCTTTGATTTAAATAGTAGTCGTTAGTGCCATCGCGATAAACGTGACGAGCAAGCACCACCTCATCGAAAGTAAACGGAAAAGGCCGCCCATCCTCACTGGTGGCCTCGGTTCCCACACTAAGTGTCCCCGGACGGTTATCGAAAGTGATGACTACCGATGCTCGGTTGAGGCGGGCCGATTCGTGTGAACCGTTAAAGATGAAATCCTCACCGCGCTTCCCGCGCAAGGTCGAGAGCGCCTGCTCGCCCAACACCCAGCGAAAGGCCTCGGCCACATTGCTTTTACCAGAGCCATTCGGCCCCACAATTGCGGTAATGGGTGCCGTAAAAGGCAATGCCGTCTTGTGGGCAAAAGACTTAAAGCCGGTAAGCTCTATGCGTTTTAGGTACATGGAAAGGCAGTAGGCAGTAGGCAGCCCAGACGCTTTGGTTGGGGTAAGCGGTAGAGAAGCCAGCCATTACATACAAGTATATCATTTAGAACGGGGAAAGATTTGTGTATAAAAAAATGCGGCATTTGTATTCCGCATTCTCCTACTGTGAGTTACGAAATTGCCCCTCCCCCTGGCCAGGGGGAGGTTGGGAGGGGGTAGGATGCAGAAATACGGCCCAAAATCTACCCCACCCTAGCCCTCCCCTGGCCAAGGGAGGGAATAGGTCCGAATTTCGTAATTCAAAGTGTCCTACTGCCTACTCACTACTCACTACTGCCTGAGCCTACCTCCCCCATCCTCTGGCGGTGAGGCCCCGCTCGGCGGCATCCTGCTCCGCCTCCTGCTTGGAGTGACCGTTGCCTTCGGCCACTTTTTTGTTACCAATAAAAAGACCGACCGTGAACTGTTTTTCGTGGTCAGGCCCTGTCTCTGAGAGCAACTGGTATGAGGGAGTAATGCCATCAAACTCCTGCGCCTTCTCCTGAAAAAAACTTTTTGAGTCTCGCCAGAGCTGTTTTTTGACGATACCTTCGAGCTTGGGAACAAGCTGGGCCAAAATAAACTCTTTTGCGGACTGATATCCTTGGTCGAGGTAAATAGCCCCTATCACAGACTCAAAGGTGTTCGCAAGGATAGACTGCCTGGCCCGACCGGTATCTTTTGCTTCTCCTCTTGAAAGCAAAAGAAAGTTGTCCATATGAAGCTCGCGAGCGGCCTCGCTGATGCTTATCGTATTTACAAGGGCGGCTCGGTATGAAGTAAGCTCGCCCTCTTGCTTGTGGGGATACTCGCTATAAAGATACTCGGTAATGACAAGCTCTAAGACCGCGTCGCCCAGGAACTCCAGGCGCTCGTTGTGGCCAAGGCCAAATGATTGGTTTTCGTTTAAATACGAACGGTGCGTAAAAGCCTGTACAAGGAGGTCTTTGTTCTTAAACGAAGCATTGATGAGGCGCGCAAACTGCGCAAAGTCTGGAAGTTCCATACTGTGTGAGCAGTGGACAGGTGGCAGATAGCATGAATAATGCTCGCTACCAGCTACTAACTGCGAATGTTAGGATTTTAGTCCCCTCTCCTGGCCAGGAGAGGGTTAGGGTGAGGTGGGTTGCGGGAAGCCTACCCCCTCCCAACCTCCCCCTGGCTAGGGGGAGGAGCACTCACGGCAAACCAATTTATGACTGCTGATAAATAAACGTAATCGCTTTAGTGATAATAGGCAAAACGTCGTCGTAAATCTTGAGCGACTCCACCTCGTCAAGTTCGAACCAGCGAGCGTCGTCGAGGCCGGATGAGTCGACGTGGAGCTCGTTCTTCACCTTGGCTTTAAGGAGAAAGTACATCACCTGTCGACGTACCTTGCCAACCTTTGGGTCGTTCGCGATGTACTCGTTCGTGCCTAAAGTTATGCCGTCCGACTCCACCGCAAGCCCCATTTCCTCCTTTGCCTTGCGTACGGCGGCCCCCTCAGGCTCCTCCCCCTCCTGCACGTGACCTTTAGAAAGAGTCCAATAGCCAAAGATGTCGTGAACGAAAGCAAGAGAGACACTCTCCCCTTCTCGCGCGTACACCACTCCACCGGCCACTTTTTCAATAAGCATCTCCTTAAGCTCATTCTCGCTGAAGTCGGACGGCTTATTCTGGCCGGGTTTCTTTTTTTTCTTGGCCACCCTATCCTCCTCTGGCTCTGCCTCCGGTCCGCCCATCTCGCGGTAGACTGTGCCGAGAACACCATTTACAAAGCGCCCCGACGACTCCCCGCCGAACGTCTTGGCGAGCTCAATCGCTTCATTGATTGCCACCCGAGACGGCACCTCTTTTTTACTTGTAAACAAGAGCTCATAAAGACCGATGCGCAAAATGTTGCGATCTACAATGGAAATCTTATCAATAGGCCACTCCGGAGCGGCCTTCATGATAACATCATCAAGTACCGACTGTTTTTCAAGGATTGTTTGAGTGAGTGTTTCTACAAAACTGCGGTCGTTCAATCCCGGGGCAAACTCTGCTATGTTGCGGTCTATAATCTTACCCATCTCGGTCGCGGGTATGTCATTAAAATCGCGCTCAAAAAGAGACTGCATCACGATACTTCTGGAAAGGTGGCGATTGGCCATATATTATAAAGAGCAATTATGGTTTACGAAGTGCAACTTAAGAAGAATAGTACGAATACGCTTTCGCGTCTATTCGTCGTAAGCCATAAGTCGTAAGTCGTCCATCCTATTTTCCCCTCTTCTCCTCCTCTAAGCGCTTGCGCTTCGCCTCCTTCTTTTCCACTTTCTTGAGCACGTTTATCAGCTCGCGGCCATTATAAGTACCGCAAGTAATACAAAGCGTATGGGAACGAATGGGCGTCTTGCATTTCGGACACGCCCCAAGTCCAATAGCCTTGAGCGCGTGATGCGAACGCCTGTTTGCGGTGTGACCCCGCGTATGTCGCATGTGGACTACCATAGTGAATACAGGATACCTCAAATGTAAATAATGAGCAAGTACATAGAGCAAGAGTACCTGATTAACAGACTGACCTACCCTAAAGCACAGAACACAGAACACAAAACTCCAAAAATAATCGAAAAAAAAGAAAAGGCCCGGGATGCTTGCGCGACCCCAGGCCCGAGAGGCGCCGCCACATGGCGAGCGCCTCGGAACGTATCTGAATCAGGTTGTAACCATGGCCGACCGCAGCCTCTTGTAGAGGCCGTTGCCGGCCGCCCAGCCCCGCCGCCCCATCTTCCATACTCCGAAGAGCAGGAGGAAGGGAGTCGGGAAAAGGACGGCCGTGCCGAGACCGAGGATGGCCCAGCCAAGCACGCGCACGAGCATGCGTGGCCGGCCGAGCCAATCGGCAAGGAAGTCGAGCGCCGTGTTCACAACACTCGCCACCGTGCCGAGAGTCTCCCGGGGCCAGTTCCAGATGGCGATCGCGCCGACGACGAACAAAAACTTCTTGTTCGTTGCCAGCTTGAAGGCCTTCCGGGGTAGCCATGTGGCACCGCGGAGCACGGCGTGTTTCCAGCCGTGCTTCATGGTACCTCGAGCCACGGCCTTGCGGGCGCCGTAGCCGGCCTTCGCCAGCTTGCCAGCCCCCGCGACGATGCCACCGATCATAGCGGCCTCTAGGACCGCCCCAGCTACCGTCATCGGCTCAACCGAGTGGCCGAGCTTATACTCCCGCTCCAGCTCCTGGATGGAGCCGAAGAAGAAGTCTTCGGTCGCGGCTACGAGCTCCGTGGAGCGGATGCGGATGACCCCACCGTTGTCCGGCAGCTCGAACCGCCGGAGGTAATGGTGGCCATCCTCGTCGATGCGAATGAGGGTGAGGATGGCTCGCTCCCGAGACGTGTAGGGCCTCGTGAGCCACTCGGAGGCGGGAACGGCGGGCGTCGCGTCCGACGAAGCCGCGAGAGCGGCAACGTCGACAACGACCGTCGTTACCCGCGAGAAACCACGTCCGCCTGCCGCGAGGAGCCTGCTCGGCCACGAAGCGACCGTGGCCATCGGGTCCGACTCGAGACTGCTGGCCTCTCGCGAGAACCAGCGTTCAGTCTTTTCCGGCCACTTCTGGACCTTGCCCGCGAGGGTCTGTAGCGCGTGCGCCAGTTGGCGCTTGCACTCTTCCCACGCGAGAGGATGATCAAGAAAGTGGGCAGGGACCCGCAGCGTGCGGTGGGTATGTCGCTCCGACACCGTCTCGAGCTGCGGCATCTCGCCGAGCTCGTCGTAGAGGCGTCCGATCTCCGGCCACTTCCTTGCCGCTTCGAGTGCGGCTGGGCCGTGGCAGTCGAGGAGGAGCAGGTCCTCCGCCGACGCCGTTGTCACCGTACTGTACGGCACGCCATCGGCCAAGGCCGAAGCGCGCAGGAGCACGGCCGGGGTGGTGATCTGCTCGGCATTCGGGCCGAGCATGAACACCAATGCCCCGAGAACGAGTCCGAGTTGAAACAACTTCCAGACAATGAAGCGCTCTTTAGTCATGCGCCTCACCTCCCTTCAGTCCATCAGTTTCAAGCCGACAGACTATTTTGGATAGGTAGGATAGTTAAAACCTGATTTCAGTTGTAGGGTCCAGTTGATTAGATACGTTCCGAGGCCTTGCCTCGTCTCTCTTGGCTGGCTGCCAAAAGAGGTCTAACCTACGCTAATGTCAATGGTATCATATTATATGGTTCTTGTCAAATATGAAAACAGCTCTGCCTTTTCCTTATTTCCGTCCTCGATGAGCTGTTTTTATCCACAGTATCAGACCACACACTCACCGAACCATGGCTCGTAAAAGCACAAAACACGGAGCACCTGCCCGCAATGCTACGCATAAGCGTTGCAGGCGGGCAAAAACCAAAGGCGCCAAGTCCTGTTTAGTAGCCTTGCTACTAAACAATGGCACGTAGAAAGGTACGGCGGTGGTGCGGGCACGGTCCGTGCTTACGCAAGGCCTCATAATGCGCACTGGTGCCATACCCTTTGTGTCGCTCAAAACCATAGTGAGGAAACTTACGCGCGAGACGCACCATGTGGCGGTCGCGCGTTACCTTGGCGGCGATTGAGGCGAGAGAGATGACTGGATCAAGAGCGTCACCACCAATAATCGTCTGCTGAAAACAATAGACGGCCGGGGCCCGCAGGAGACCGTCGAGTCGCACCTCGCACTTATCGGGGTCGAGCGCGAGCCCCGCAAGCGCCCGAGCGACCCCCCGCCGCACGGCAGAAGTGATGCCGATGCGGTCTATCACCCGCGCCGACACCATGCTCACTCTTGAGCGGACAACCGCTAATTCTGTTATGGTCATGAAGGTGTGCTCCCGTTCGCGCTCCGTCATCCACTTCGAGTCGGCAACTCGACATTCGCCAAACAGAGACGAAACTGTTCTATCGGTTACAATAGGAATAGCAACCACGCCAACCGCCACTGGCCCGGCAATAGGACCGCGCCCCGCCTCATCTACTCCAACTAGCCATTTCTTCATTTTTTAAGTATACTTCATCTGGAAAATCACAGACACAGAAGGAAAAGGAGACGCCGTGGAAAACAAGACCCCAGCCTCAAGTCAGTTGCGCGCGATATACACCCGAAACAGAGCGCTTCTCTATGAGGCGCTCAGGGATCAACGAGCACCAGCCAGCAACATAGTGGCCTATGGCCACATTGTTCGCGAAATGGAGAAGAGGTACTCGAACCTTCCTCACGAGCAGGAGCCTCCAACCAAGACAGCACGGCCTCGTCTCCGTTGAATGAGTGGCTATAACCGCCACCTCTGCCCGGTCCCCGCGACCGGGCTTTCTCTTGCCCGAAAACAGTTATCCCCAGAGACAAAATTGGTCTGCTATAATGGCGACTACGCAGAGCACCAGCCCGAACGACTCGGTCGTTCATGTCGGGCGGACAGAACCCCAAGTACGGTCGCAAAGCACAAAGTCCCAAAGCACAAGACTCCAAAGAATACAGATGCATTTTTTGAAGTTTTGTGTCATTTGTGCTTTGTGTTTTCTAAAATATGTCCTTCGTCCACCTCCACACCCACTCCCACTACTCGCTCCTCGACGGCCTCTCCAAAGTGGACAAGCTCGTCCGCCAAGCTAAGGAGTTTGAAATGCCGGCCCTCGCCATCACCGACCACGGCAACATGTACGGGGCGATCGAGTTTTACATGACAGCCAAAAAAGAGGGGGTGAAGCCAATCCTTGGCCTCGAGGGTTATGTGGCCAATCGCACCCGCTTTGACAAAGTGCCCGGGGTAGACAACAAGCGCTACCACATTACGTTGCTTGCCAAAAACTACACCGGCTACCAAAACCTGCTCGCCCTCGTCACCAAGTCCCACCTCGAGGGCTTTTACTACAAGCCTCGCGTGGACAAAGACCTCCTGCGCGAGCACGCCGAGGGGCTAATCTGCCTATCCGGCTGTCTCGCTAGCGAGCTTGGCCGAGCCGTCAAAGCCCAAGACCGCGAGGAGGCCCTGCGCACCATTGATGAGTACCGCAACATCTTTGGCGACGATAACTACTTTCTCGAAGTCATGCACCACGATAAAAACGAGGGGGTGATGGCCCAGAGGCGGGAGGTGATAGAGCTCGCCCGCAAGCTCTCGCTCCCGCTCGTGGCCACCCAAGACTCCCACTACCTCTGTGCCGACGACCAAAAGGCCCACGACACACTCCTCTCTATCCAGACCGACGCCACCTCGGCCGATGCCAACAAGTTTAACTTCGGCGACGACGACTACTCATTTATAGACACCGCGAAGGCATCCGAACACTTTGGGGATGTCCCCGAGGCGATTGCTAACACCCAGCGCATCGCCGATATGTGCGATGTGGAAATTGAAATCGGCAAATTCATTTTCCCGGAATACCAGATCGAATCCGGCCGCTCTGCCGACGAAGAGTTGGGTGCTCTTGCCATGGCGGGCATTGAAAAGCGCGGCCTCACCGGTCGGGCCGACGTTCTCGAGCGCCTCGACTACGAGCTCGACATCATCAAGGGCAAACAGTACGCCGCCTACTTCCTTGTCGTGGAAGACCTAATCCGCTACGCCGACGAGCATGGCATATACACGAACATCCGCGGTTCAGTGGCCGGAAGCATCACCACCTACCTCCTCGGTATCACCAAAGTGGACCCCATTGCGTATAAGATTCCTTTCGAACGCTTTTTAAACCCGGAGCGCCCCTCCGCGCCGGACATAGACATGGACTTCGCTGACAACCGACGCGAAGAGATGCTCGACTACGCGAAGATCAAGTACGGCGCGGACAAGGTGGCCCAGATCGGTACCTTTGGTACCATGCTGGCTCGCGGCTCGGTGCGCGATGTCGCTCGCGCCCTCGGCTACCCTTACGGCGTGGGCGACCGCATCTCAAAGCTCATCCCCCTTGGTTCCCAGGGCTTCCCCATGACCATTGAGCGCGCCCTCGAGATGGAGCCGGAGTTGAAAAAAATTTACGACACAGAAAAGGACGCCAAGGAGATTCTCGACCTGGCCCGCAAGCTCGAAGGGTGTGTACGCCACGTCTCCGTGCATGCCGCCGGGGTGGTCATCTCGCCTAAGCCGCTCGTCGAGTACACTCCCCTGCAGTACGACCCCAAGGGTGGCAAGATTATCACCCAGTACGACATGTACACCGTGGGCGAAGAGGGCATCGGTCTCACCAAGTTTGACTTTCTCGGCATTCGCAACCTCACTATCCTCGCCACAGCGGTGGCCCTCGTGCAAGAGCATCGCGACATCGCCCTTGATATCGAGGCCATCCCCATTGATGATGCCAAGACCTTTGCTATGCTCGCGCGAGGCGAGACCATGGGGCTCTTCCAACTAAATGGAGACGGTATGACTAAGTGGTTGACGGAGCTCAAGCCCTCAACCATTCATGACATTAACGCCATGGTGGCTCTTTACCGCCCGGGGCCGATGCAGTTTATCCCCGACTACATCAAACGCAAGCATCACCCTGAGCTCATCACTTATATGGATCCGGCTCTTGAGCCAATTTTGAGAGCGAGCTACGGCATCCTTGTTTACCAAGACGACCTGCTTATCATGGCCCACGACCTGGCCGGCTACTCATGGGGCGAGGTAGACAAGTTTAGAAAAGCGGTAGGCAAGAAAATCCCGGCCCTCATGGCGGCCGAAAGAGAGAAGTTCATCAAAGGATGTGTTGCTCATTCGAAATGGCCACAACAAAAAGCAGAGGAGGTGTGGAACTGGCTGGAGCCCTTCGCCGCTTACGGCTTCAATAAAGCGCACTCGGCCTCTTATGGCCTCGTGGCCTATCAAACGAGCTACCTGAAAGCGAACTATCCGGCCGAATATATGACAGCTGTACTCACGGCGGAATCGGGCGACGTAGAGGAGGTGGCCCGCGTCATCGAAGAGTGCAAGAGAATGAAAATCCCCGTCCTCGCCCCCGATATCAACAAAAGCTTCGGCGACTTCACCGTCCTCAAGGCTAGTATAAAAACTGATAAGCGCGAAGCGCGGGATGAAATCAGCACGCGCGAAGCGCGGAAAGGAGGCTCGGAAACGAATGCGGTTCTAAGCACAAGTATAGAAAAAACTGATACGCACGAAGTGCGAGATGAAATACGCTTCGGCCTCTACACCATCAAAAACCTCGGCAAGGAGATCGCCGACGCCATCATCGCTGAACGCACCGCAAACGGGCGCTTTGTCTCGTATGCGGACTTCCTAGACCGCGTGCATCATAAAAACTTAAACAAAAAATCCCTTGAATCGCTTATTAAAGCGGGAGCGCTGGACGAGCTTGGCGAACGCGGAGAACTGCTTTTCAATCTGGACGATGCCCTTGATTACCATCGTGAGGGCATGAAGGAGACCAACCAGTCTTCGCTCTTCGGGCTCATGGAAGACACAAAGAGCGTCCCCACCCTTTCCCTGAAGCCTTGTGAGCCGGCCAAGATGATGGAGCGCCTCGCCTGGGAAAAAGAGCTTCTGGGTCTCTATGTTTCCGGTCACCCTCTCGAGCGCTTTCGCCATAAGTTTACCCGAGCGGAAAAAGATGTCTCCGCCGTCAAAACCGGGACGGAAGGTTCGGTTGTAGTTGTAGGAGGCATGATAGAAAGCGTAAAAGCAATCATCACCAAAAAGAATGACCACATGGCCTTTCTGAAGTTGGCCGACTTCAGTGACTCCATTGAGGTGGTGGTCTTCCCCAAAACGCTCTCCGACTACAAGGAGCTAGTGGTAGCCGAACAGTGTGTGGCCCTGCGCGGCCGACTCTCTTTCCGCAACGGTGAGCCGAGTATCGTGGCCGAGGCGTTCAAATCTCTCGAGGCTGATGTTCGCGGAGAGGAAAAGCGCACTGACGCGGACTAGTTCAGAAAATGTACCAGTGCTTTAAATAAAAGTACCTGGTACATTTTCTGAGCACTTGACGGGCTTTTTTAAGGAGCTATACTCACCATATGGACCTGTTCAAAAAAACAACCGCGACAACAACGACCACCGCGACTACTTAGCGGGAGTTCTTGTTGTGCGCCACAGGAGCTCCCGCGAGGGGCTTTTCTTTTGCAACGTTTGGAGTTTTGTGTTTTGTGCTTTGTGCTTTGTGCTTTGTGTTTTAATACCCTATCGTGCTTTACTACTCATCATACAAAAGCATTATTATGAAAAAAGAAGACTCTGACCATCTAGACCATATCCGCCACACTCTCGCCCACCTCTTGGCTTGGGCAGTGCAAGAACGCGACCCGTCGGTCGAGCTCGCCATCGGGCCCACCGTCGAGCATGGCTTCTACTACGACATGCTTCTCTCGACTCCCCTTTCGGCCGACGACCTGCCCGCCCTCGAAAAGCGCGTGCGTGCGCTAGCGAAGGAAGGCCACACCATGACAGGCCGAGAAGTGTCCTACGAGGAGGCCAGGGAGCTTTTCAAAAGCTCCCCTTTCAAGCTCGAGATGATTGATGAGCTGCATGAAAAGGGCGAGAAGCTGACCGCCTACACTCTGGGAGACCCCACAAGCGCGCACCACTTCACAGACCTCTGCCGTGGCGGACACGTGGAAAACACCAAGGAGATTCCCGCCGATGCTTTTAAGCTCGACAAGCTGGCCGGGGCCTACTGGCGCGGGAGCGAGAAGAACCCCATGCTTACTCGCGTCTACGGGCTCGCCTTCGCCACCAAAGTGGAGCTCGACGAACACCTAGCAATGCTCGAAGAGGCCCAGAAGCGCGACCACCGCAAAATCGGCCGTGAGCAGGACCTCTTTGTGTTTTCAGACTTAGTCGGCTCCGGTATGCCCCTCTTTACGCCACGCGGGGCCACCGTACGTGGCGAGATTGTGCGCTACTCGCGCGAAATGAACGACCGTCTCGGCTTTGGCGAAGTGCACACACCCAACATAAACAAGGGTGAGCTATTCAAAATCTCCGGCCACTACGACAAGTACAAAGACGACATGCTCGCGGTCTCCTCCCAGTATGTGGGCGACGAGATGTTTTTAAAGCCGATGAACTGCCCCCAGCACACCCAGATTTACGACTCTCAACCGCGTAGCTACCGCGACCTCCCGATTCGTTACGCCGACTTTGCCAACCTTTACCGCGACGAACGCCCAGGTGAGCTCTCCGGCCTCGCTCGCCTGCGCTGTTTTGTCCAAGACGACGGCCACATCTTCTGCCGAGAAGACCAGATCGAGGGGGAAATCGGCAACGTCCTCGCGGTCATCAAGGAGGTGCTCGCCACCTACAAAATCGGCTACTGGATGCGCCTCTCTCTCCGTGACCCAGAGCAAAAAGAAAAGTACCTTGGTGGTGACGAAGTGTGGGAACGCTCGGAGCCTATTTTGCGAAAGCTCCTCACCGAGCAGGAAATCGAATTCACGGAAGCCGTCGGCGAGGCCGCCTTCTACGGCCCGAAGATTGACATCATGGCGGTGGACGCCCTCAAACGTGAGTGGCAGGTGTCTACCATCCAGCTCGACTTCAACATGCCCGGGCGCTTCGGCCTTGAGTACACAGACGCGGACGGGGCGAAGAAAACCCCCGTGATGATTCACCGCGCTCTGGTGGGTTCGCCCGAGCGCTTCCTTGGTATTTTAATCGAACACTACGCCGGCGCCTTCCCTACTTGGCTCGCGCCGGTGCAGGTCGCTATATTGCCCATATCCGAGAAGCATCTTGAATACGCCAAGCAGGTGGCGCATTCGCTCAAATCTGCCGACATCCGCGTTGAACTCGACGCCGCTAATGAGTCCCTCGGCAAAAAAATCCGCAATGCCAAGATGCAAAAAATCCCCTACTTCCTCGTCCTCGGCGACAAAGAGATGGGGGCGAATGCGGTCGGCGTGGAATCGCGAGACAAGGGCCAGCTGGGGGCGATGAAATTAGAGCAGTTTGTCGACCAACTCGCGGACGAGATTAGAAATAGAAAATAGCACTAAAAAAATGAACCCACCCAAACAAGGTTCTGTGAATATCTTGATCTCCGTCGTAATTGTCCTACTGCTTATTGGTACTGGTCTCTATTACAAGAACAGCAAAGGAAAGTACCTCCCTGAACAAATTATCGCGACAGAGAACGCGCAAACATACAGAGAGTTGAGTGGAGAACAGGAAAACAACACCGTCCAACCTAAAATAGAAAAAAACATGGATGCCCGTACTCCGGTTTCTGATGAAAAAATCGAGTTAGCTCTTAGAGAATACACGCGCGCGCATCAAGTAGACGTATACTCGACGTGTTATGAAGGTGAATTTGGCCGCAAAGATACGTCGGGTGCCATAATGAATGAGGATTGGAAACCTGTTTATTTTAGCTCTACTTATTTTGACTTCGATAAAGATGGTGTTGATGAAATTATCGTCTCAGGTGAGGCGTGTACCTCTGGTACTGACATTAATCATGTTGATGCTGTGTTCAAGCTGGACAATGACGGTTCTCTCGTAAGCATACCCTTCGAAACAAATCAGGTTGACGAAGCAAATCTCCGAGCGCTAAGCCCAGAATATGTAGGGCAAAGATTGGGAGATATAGGCAATAGTATCATCCATACCTATAGTTACCACAAGCCAGGCGACGTGGGTGATGATGGCACAGGGCGTGTCAGGATTAGCTATGTGTATGGAAATGGGAAGTTTGTATCTCAAGCGGTAATGCAAAATTAATACTCCTGCCTGGGCATACCTCCATGAGTTCCGAAGACTTCTACAAATCCCTCCCCGCCCTCGAAAACTTCGGTGACGTGGCGGACTTTTCGCGGTATGTGCCGGCGCCGAACGAGGTAGTTAAATGTATCTGGCACCCTTAACCTATAGGAGTCGCACACTGTTGCATTTAATTTGTACAAAATGTACACTACTATGATGAAAACCATCTCTACCACAGAGGCGCGTAAAAACTTGAGTGAACTTGTTTACGAGGTACAACGTACCGGCTCCACGGTGGGTATTATGCGTCACGGAAAATTGGAGGCCTACCTGTCCCCGGCCCCGACGTGGAACGAGGAGCTTTCAGATACCACTAATATGGTAACCATGGGAGGCGCTTTTGATTTTCTCCACGAGGAACCGGACAGATACACAGACGCGGACCTTATCGAACGCTATGCATAAGCAACCGCCCATGGGCACTGTAGTCTTGCTCCGTTTCCCTTTCACCGACCTGTCGGGAGCCAAGAGGCGACCGGCAGTGGTTGTCGGCCATGCCCACGGAGGAGACCTGGTGGTCGCGTGCGTGAGTTCTAAATATGAAACATGCGGTCCCTATGATGTTATAACAAAACAAGAAGAAAGCTCCTTTGCTCAAACCGGCCTTCACGCTACTTCTGTAATATGTGTCGATAAATTAGCCACTCTGCAACCTACGATTGCCACCGGTAAACTTGGGGTTGTTTCCAGTAAACACTTTATAGAGATAAAGAAAAAGCTAAAAATGTTGTTCCGACTTTAGACAAGAAAATGTACAGTGTACTTTTTCTAAAAATACCTGATATACTTTCTCTGCATAACTACTGCCCACTGCCTACTCCATACTGCCATGAATCCCGAAGACTTCTACAAATCCATCCCCGCTCTTGAAAAGTTCGCTGATGTAGCGGATTTTTCGAGGTATGTGCCGGCGCCAGACGACTGGTATGTGGTGGTGACCGATATTAAGGGCTCTACTAAAGCGGTGGAGGCGGGAAAGTATAAAGAGGTGAACGCCGTGGGAGCGGCCTCCATCATCGCTGTCTTAAACGTGGCCAAGGAGGTGGACATCCCTTTTGTTTTCGGCGGAGACGGCGCCACCATGCTCATCCCGCCTACCCTTGTCGAAGCCACCAAAGGGGCGCTCGCCGCCGCCCGCGAACTCTCCCTCGACTACTTCGAGCTTGAGCTACGAGTAGGGCTTGTGCCACTTACAAAGATTCCCCCCGAAAGTAAAATCCGCGTAGCCAAGTTTCGGGCTTCGCCCCACTACCATCAAGCCATGTTTGCCGGAAACGGCGTGGTGATAGCCGAGAAACTCATTAAAGACCCGGCTACAAACACCCTGTACGAGGTGCCGGCCGACCACCCAAGCAGTGGGCAGTTTAGAGGTTTTGAGTGCCGTTGGAATGATATCGCCTCCCCGCACGGCGAGACGGTGGCGCTTTTGGTAAAAGTGGTTGCCGGCGACATCAAAGAGCGGGCCGCGCGTTACTGCGATATCCTCGCCGAGATCGAGCGTATCTACGGCAGTGAAGCCGACTACCACCCCATTACCGTCAAACATCTCACCCTTGTTACCCAACCGCCAAAACTAAACACTGAGACCTACATCCGCGCTGGGCGCAAAAGTGGCCGCAAAGGAGATCTTGAGCGCTTTTGGTATCGCACTAAAATTTGGCTCACCGACCTTTATGTCAATCTCGCCATGCGCACTCCTTTCAGTAAAAACGACTTTAATTTGTCCGTTTACAAAAATCTGCTTGTGGCCACCTGCGACTTCCGTAAGTACGACGATGCCCTGCGCATGATTCTTGCCGGTACCCCCGCGCAACGCCGCGAGCTCGAAGAGTATCTAGAAGAGCTCCACCGTGATGGCACGCTCGCTTACGGCACCTTCGCTACCGACCGGGCCCTCATGACCTGTCTCGTCTTCGAGCGCTATGGTAAACAGGTGCACTTCATAGACGGCGCCGATGGTGGCTACACGCGAGCTTCAAAGCCATTTAAGGAAAGACTAAAAAAGCTGTCGGCATAATCTATTTTTGAGGATGCAGTTCCACGGGCAAAAGTTTCGGCCAGCGAACCTCAATCAGACCGTCCAACTGTCTAATGAGGGCGGGAATGTCTGAGAGATTCCACACCTGCTGAAAAGGGACACCGGCCCTTTTCGTTTTTTTCCAGAAAACCGCGGCCTCGCCTTTTCTTTTTAAAATGTCTGTAACTCGGTCTCCCCTGTCTACCATCAAGGCCACTCGCTCCCCCTCCGGCTTTGGGTGGATATAGACATACATCTTATCAACCCCGTCTGCAACCTCTTCAAAGCGCTTAATGCCGTCGGGGACTAGAATAATAATCCAAAGTTTTTTAGAGCCAAAGGCCAGTTTCAATTCCGAATGCCGGCTCGCGTACTCATTCCCTCCGAACGATTCTCGCCAGGCCAAGTCGCCCTCTTTCTGCCAGTGATTTATCTCTCGCACCGAAACATTGTGACGATAGTAGGTCGTCTTGGGATTTTCATTTGGCCTAATCGCTCTAGTAGTGTTGCTTGGCACGGCTTTAACACCATACCTTCTGCGGTAGTACTCCGTGATAGTATCTTTTCCTGACCCGGAAGGGCCGATTAAGACAAGGACTGCCGTGACGCATTTCTACCACTTGCCCGTCAGCAAGACTACCCGCTTACGTGAGAGAAATCTTGCAAACAAAAGCATGACCTTATTCTTCCAATTAGCGACCACGGTCGGCTTTGCCCGTCGCTCTATGGCAGTAAGGGCCTCATCCACCACCTCCTCCGCTGACTGAGTGAGCCACGCTGACGGTTGCTCATGGGGCGCGCCGCCGGCCGCGACATGGAAGTTTGACGCGGTTACACCCGGACAAAGAGCCTGCACATACACCCCACGTCCCTTTTGCTCATACCAAAGCGCCTCAGAAAAGGAAAGAACGAAGGCCTTGCTGGCCGCGTATACAGCCCCCGTCGGATACGGTAGCAGGCCAAGAATCGACGCGACGTTTAAAAGGGCGTCTCCCCTTTCGGCATGTCTAAGGAAAGCATGTGAAAGAGCCACAACAGAGCTTATGTTTAAACTGACAACATTTTCTGCTCTAGTGATCTCCGCCTCGGCAAATGGCTCATACCATCCGGCCCCAGCATTATTGACAAGGAGCGTATAATGCTCGCTTGCGAAGAGAGTGGCAATGCGTTCCACGTCTTCTCCCTTGGTAAGGTCGGCTACTTCGTGACGATGCCCTTCCCCCACCAGAGAAGCGGTAAGCGCTTGGAGTTTCTCCTCGCTCCGCGCGACGGCTGTCACCGTGTAGCCGTCGCGCGCGAGGGCTCGCGCGAACGCCTCCCCGATTCCTCCGCTAGCCCCTGTCACCAAAGCCTTTTTCTTCATTTTGCTAGTATACCCCGACACCAAAATAGATTCAAACACACAACCACGACCCTCTGTCTTCACACAAGAAATCTAAACTCCTTAATTGTTTAGGACTTACGTAGAATGGCGTCTTTGCGAGGTACTCCGAAGCCTGCCTGCGGTAGGCAGGCAATCCAAAATTTGTGAGGCCTGATAATAATCCTGGATTGCTTCGTGTGGGGCGCTCGCGATGACGAAACTGGTTTTTTACATAAGTCCTATTGTTAATAGATTTGGTGTGGGGGTATAACGAGCAAAACTAAAGAGAGCAAACGTCTCTCTAAATCTTTGAGTTACGAAATGTGAGTTTTTCCCTCCCCTGGTCAGGGAAGGAGTTCCTCCCTCTCCTGCCCGAGGAGAGGGTTGGGGTGGGGTGGGAGGGGTGGGGTAGCTTTAGAGCCATACTACCCCCTCCCAACCTCCCCCTGGCCAGGGGGAGGGGCAATTTCGAAATTCACAGTCTAAATAGAACCTGCGGAAATTATCCGCTCGGCGTAGACTGCCACTCTTTTGCCATATGTCTTTTCGTCTCTAATCCAATCGCCACCACAGGTGATGAGCACCAGTTCTTCTTTTCCTTCTGTGCGGAAGATGCGAGCGAGAGGGACGGCATCGTGAGAATAGTGAGCGACTTCGCGAACGACGTAAGAAAAATCCTCGCCGGCGTAGTTCGTAATTATAATAAAGTCACCAATGGCAAGATCGTCCAGATGGTAAAATACAGCCGGTAATGCAAGACTATTGTCTAAATGGCCCGCAAATACTACCGTGCCCGGTTCGCCCGGGGCCGCTCCCCCCTTGTACCAAGCGACATCACGATAAATCCGGCGACCGGAGGGCGTGCCCATATCCCCAGATGCCGTCAGCCCCACTCTTTGCACATTGGTCTCTATTTTCAGAGCTGGAATAGCTAGTCGGACCGGTGTCTCGTCTGCCGGTGGAGGAGGCGGAGGAGTAGGTGGCGCAGGAATCTTTTTCTCAGCTCGGCTCGCCACATCCTCTCCGCCAGCAATCGCCTCTCGTAAAGTAGCGACGAAACCGGTCCGCGGGAGAGTGTATGTAGCTGTCTCTGTGATTACGGCCACCGCCCCTGGGTTCGCGTTTAAAACAGAGCGTCCGAAAGCCGCCAATGAAATACCGACAATGAGGAAACCTGTGGCGAGGAGTATCTTTTTCATGTTAGCAAAGTAAGCTATGTAAAAACTTAGAGGAAAATGCGTGAGACAGTTCTTCCCACGAAACCCCGCTCAGTGGCGGGGTTTCATTAGGTCGCGTTAGTCATCTTTATGCAGTACGACGAATCGTCCAAAGGTACGAGCCACCCAAGATTCCCGCAAGCAAGGCTAGCAAAATCAAGGGTAACATTTCACGCACCCCTCCGCCGGCTCCCGTATTTGGGATACCGGGCAAATCATCTCCGGTTCCCGCCGCGGCGAGTACGGTTACAGCACATGAGTCACTCTGCCCGGCACTCGTAACTGTTACCAAACTCACCGTCGGTGTCCCGTAGGTCACCGTAAACTGCGCGCCATTCGGGTCGGTGATGATTAAGTCCGCCGAAGACCAGGTGTAGGTTCCATTTCCTCCGGAACCAGTGAGTGTCACCGGTTGGCCAACCAAAGTTGTGATAGCTTTCGGGCTACAAGCAACAGGAACGAAGGCCCCCGGAGCCGGCTCGAAGTCATAAGTGGTAAGCGCGGTCGTGGTTGCTCCTGAAGAGAAGACAGCCTGACCCAGAGTTATATTGTCGACATTGCCGACAAAGTTTGCCCAAGGCGCACCACAACCGGACGCAAGCCTAAGAGCTCCAGTACTGTTTTGACCGTTGTTTATAATCCTAGAGTTTGGCTGAGCCGAAAGATAGGCTCCGATAGATTTTACTCCAACCCCCGCAGTAGCACCCGCTATGCCGTTTGCCGACCACCAACCTCCAGTACGAGCGTTCCACTCCTGCCAGATTCCAGACATCACGCTACCTTGCATGGGCAAACCGGTAAGCGAGCTATTCTGGAAGGCCGGCTCGAAGACAAGCTGGTCGTCCACGATGCCATCGTTGTTGTGGTCAATGTTCAGGATCACGTATGGCGCTTGACTACCCTGTCCCGGAGTCTCAATAAAGGTCGCATACCGAAGGTCGGTAATATTTTCCAGGCGCACTCCATTCCAATTCATCTGACCAAGAGCTTGACGCGAGTTGCCATTTAAGCCAACTCTCTGCTCCAAACTTCCAACACCGAGGGGTGTCGTTCCCGGACCCACTTCAAACGCCTGTGCCCCGGTGAGAGAGGTGGCGCTACAGGCATCGGCCTGGAATAGCCATCCCTGTTGTCCGCCGCTGTTCACGTTGACGGTGGCCGCCTGTGCCGGTAGAGCCGCCGTGAGCGAGAGCAAGCCGCCGACCACAAACGTCGCCACTAGGCCACTCAACCACTGTTTTTGTTTCTGTGTGTTCATAATTCACTATAGTATTTAACTGATAAACTGGTATTATCATCGACCTCAAACTCGGCGCCGTGATACAGTCGAGCTTGCGTAATACTTGTACATGATGACGAAGCGCAACAGGCATACTTACCGTCACTCACACAGCGAACACATACTCCAGAATGGTCAAAGAAAACATCTCGGCCAACAGATGACACAGTAAAGACCGGTTTTAATGCCGGTTTATTGAAGAAAACAAAAAAAGTCCGAGATAAGACTGTAGAAAAAGTAAGCACCCTACAGGGCGAGTCCTCTATTTGAAAGACAAACAAGGAGACGTGTCGTAAAAACGTCACACAAGCACGAAATCATAAAGCTGGACTCTTCGGAGTTTCTTGGGGTATTAAGTGTGGTTGCTC
>PCYI01000001.1:58684-64584 GCA_002774795.1 Candidatus Vogelbacteria bacterium CG10_big_fil_rev_8_21_14_0_10_51_16
AAGCTCTAAATATGAAACTGAGTTCTTTTAGATATTCATCATTTAGTGCTTATGATTTGTCTTGTGTCCCGACGCTTACGGTCGGGACCCCGTACTTTCGCCCTTGGCGAAACGTCGGGGCTTCAGATTTCGTGCTTCGTGCTTTATCTGGGGTTCTGTACTCTGTACTCTGCCTCCTTGGGGTGGTCGTTTTTCTACAGTCTCAAATATGCCTATCGATAATTAGCTAGCTCTCGCCGCAAGGCGCGGTGATGTGGGTGCGTTTCAGCAACGAGCGCCCAGAAACGAGGCGAATGATTAAGCTCCTTGAGGTGGCAAAGTTCATGCACTATGACATAGTCCACTAGGTGTTCGGGAAGGTGTACGAGACGATAACTAAAGTTTAAGTTGCCACGAGCGGAACAGCTCCCCCACCGCGAGCGCGTACAGCGAATGGTGACGCGGGCCACCGCGCATCGATAGCGCGCATTCCACCGTACGAGTTTCTCCCACACCAGCACCCGGGCCGCCTCTTTGTGGACATTGTAGTCGCGGCGGCCCAGAGGCGGTAACTGCTTGAGCTCTCGCCCCCGCAACCGTTCAATTGCCGTGCGCACCCAGTCAATCTTTCGCGCAAAAAAACGCTCGGCTTCAACGAGCGATGTTCGTAATGGCACCGAAAGGACAACCCGCGCGTCAGCATGCACCGTGATACGCAGTCGCTTGACCCGTGGTGAATGCCTTAACTCAGGAACCAGGTTGTGGGTATCACCCGCCATTCGTGGCCCGATACTGCAAATACTGCACATGTTCGACCTTGCGCTCTACATACGCTTCTAGATTATCGCCCAGCTCCCGTAAGAGCCTTGAAGCAAGCGCCCCACCGGAAAAGTGTGGTACTACTACGTGGTCGTAGCCAAGCTCGTAGAGGTCGAGAGCATCCTCCACCTGCTCGGCAGTGCCAATCATAAGAGCGTTAGGCCTCACCTCCTTAATGACATCATAAAGTAGCTCATTCGTCTCCCTGTCTGGAATGGTAGACACTACCACCCTCACGCGCGATAGGTCGAGGTCTTGCAGATACTCCACCTCTCCGGCATCTCCGTAGTCTGCCACCACTCCTTGCGCGCAAAGAGTGGTGACTATGTCCGGGTCATAGTCAACCACAAGGTACGGCTCTCCCGACTCTTTCATAAGAGTGATGAAGTCATGCCCAGACCGTCTACAACCAAAAAGAAGCATGCTCGGTGGCGGAACTGTTTCAATCTCGCGCTCGGTTGTGCGATGTCGCTCAAAGATTGAAAGCAGGGGCGCGAGCAGATTATAAAACTTGCGCGAATAGAGAATGAAATAGGTTGAGCCAAAAATGGTAATAAGGGCAACTGCTGTTACCAGTGAAAGTAGCTCTCTTTCTACATGACCGAGAGAAACTCCAAGGGCCACCAACACAAGAGAAAACTCACTAATCTGCGCCACCGTAAGCCCGGTCTCAAAACCGGTGCGCCTGGTGTAACCTAGGGCCCCCATAATTATCATAAGTATGAGCGGATTTCCAATAAGTACAAAAAGTGAAAGAGCGAGGGCGATACCGAGCATTTGCGGATTGGCGAATGTCATATGCGCCCCCAGAGATATAAAAAACAGGACGATAAAAAAGTCACGCACCGGAACCAAGCGCGAATGAATCTCCCGTCGTGAGGGCAGATTGGCGAGAGCTACGCCCGCCACGAGCGCTCCCGACTCAAGCGAGAAGCCCAACTGATGAAAGGCGGCCGCGATGCCCACCCCCCAAACTATGGCAAACAAAAAGAGGAGCTCTTGGGAGCGCGAGAGAAAGCTATGTAAACGAGGGACAAGGAAGTGCCCGACCGCGAAGACAGCCACGAGAGCAAAGAGGCCGGTCGCAATCGCTAACGCAAAGGCTCGCATATCCCCTGCCCCACCCACAAGCGGGACGGCGAAGAGCAAAAGGACGGCGATGAGGTCCTGAACAATAAGAAGACCGACGGCAATCTTCCCATAAAGCGACTCCATGTCTCCCTTGTCCTGAAGAAGCTTTAAAATGATGATGGTCGAACTGAAGGCCAGGGCGACGGCAACGTACAGGGCGGAAATCGGAGTGATGCCAAAAAGGATGGCGAGAGCGTAGCCAATGATGGAAGTGAAGAGCACCTGCCCAACGCCCACAAAAACAGACACCTTGCCGTACTCGCGTATCACCTTCGGGTTCAGATTGAGACCAACCGTAAAGAGAAGTAAGGCCACCCCAAACTGACTAAAAAGCTCGAACGTATCCGGCGCCTGAATGAGGTCAAGAAGCGTCGGGCCAATAATGATACCGGTTAGAATATGACCGATTAAAAGCGGCTGACGCAAAAGGCGCATGAGCATGGCCATTAAAAGGGCAACGCCCAGAATGATTGTAAACTGGAGAAAGAGAGACATGGTAGGAGAAAGCACAAAGCACAGACGACACAAAACTCCAAAATGGCCACGCGGACCAAAATCAAAAAAAATGCTCAAGGCACAAAGCTCAAAAACCAAAAGCGCCAGTTTCTTTAGTATAGCTCCTCGCGAGGTGAAATGGTTGGGGAAAAAAGCGAAAACAGTTACTCTTTTTCGAGGTTAAGGCAGATCGAGTTGATACAGAAATGTCGGCCGGTTTTCGTGCTGGGATCGTCGAAAATATGTCCCAGATGCGACCCGCAAGTGGCGCAGGTGATTTCTGTCCGCGTCATACCGTGCGAACTATCAAGCTTGGTCGTGGTGGTGCCGGGAATAGCATCATTAAACGAAGGCCAACCTTGAAGGCCAGTGGGGCTTTTGGTGGCATCCTCCTGATCGTTCGATGTAAAAAGCGGAGCACCGCATACTTTACAGTGATAAATGCCATCGGCCTGTTTCTGCACATATTCGTCCGAAAAAGGCACCTCGGTCCCCTTTTCACGGAGCACTTGATACTCCTCGGGCTTCAACCGCTTCTTAAGTTCTTCTTCTGTTGGCATCTTTGAGTCATTCATCGTATTGCATTTGGTATTGGTATTGTATTGCATTGCATTGCATTGCATTGCATTTGTCATCCCGGCGCAGGCCGGGATCCAGGTTATAGTAACTCTTCAGCTAAATCATGCCACTCCGGGTTCTCTTCTTCAATGACTTTGAATTACGAAATTGCCCCTCCCTCTGGCCAGGGGGAGGTTGGGAGGGGGTAGGTTGATGATACGTGGCTCAACCACTACCCCACCCTAGCCCTCCCCTGGCCAGGGGAGGGAATAAATCCGAATTTCGTAATTCACAATCAATGAGTCTAATCTTCCATGCTCTTTGCCACTCCTTCATCTGCTTTTCGCGAGCAATCGCAGAAGTGATCTCTCCCACTTCCTCATACCAAACTAGCATATGGACGTGATACTTCTTTGTAAAACCTTCAATAATACCTTGTTTATGCTCTTGGACCCGCCTTGCCAGATCATTCGTTACTCCGATATATAAAGTACCGTTCCGTTTACTCGCTAAAATGTACACGGTAGTAGGATTTCATAGTCTGCATCCCGTTTTTCAACGGGATGACACAACAAGAGTTAATGTTTGTTTTTTAGAAACTGTACGAAGCTTGCTTGCACCTTCTCCAGTTTCGGATTAATAACAAGCTCGCAATAGAGATTGAAACTCTTATTGCGTTCGTAGTAATCCCGGTGCTCTGCTTCGGCGGGATAAAACACGTCCGGGGGCTCGATGTCGGTCACGACTGGTCTCCCCATCTCGTTTGAAGCGTTCAGGTCGGCGATAAACTTTTGTGCAGTCTCTTTTTGTGGGTCGTTCGTGTACAAAATCACCGAGCGATAGGCGGGGCCTGTGTCTGCTCCTTGTCGGTTTCGTATAGTGGGGTCATGGGTGGCAAAAAAGACCGTCAGCAGGTCAGTGGGCTTTACCAAAGCTGGGTCGTAGGTAATCTGGACCACCTCCGCGTGCCCTCCCTCGCTCCGCGAGGTCACACCAAGTCCGCCATACGATATGTTACCTGATGACTGAGATGCCTTGAAAAGAGCGGGTTCTGGTCGTACGCCGTCGTGCAAAAGACTTGGTGTGAGGGCATGTCCCCCTTTCCCTTCATAGACATCGTAGTAAGTGGGATTCTTAGTGGTACCACCAGCGTACCCCGGCTCCACCGAGAGCACCCCCTTCAACATTTTAAAAACAGCCTCCGTGCACCAAAAGCATCCCCCACCGAAAACAATCGCCTCGTTACTTGTTTGGCTCATAATTAGGAGGAGTATCCGGCCGATAATCGAAGTGAAAATACTCCTTCTTGGAACCGATGCGAAAGCCCTGCGCAAGCATCAGGCCAATAAGATAGTCCTGCAGTTCTTGATAGTGTTTACCTTCAGGGTCGGTGCGATCCTTATAAAAGCCGATGTAGAGTGCGGGGTTACTGTCCTCCCAGTAGCGCATATAGATCTCTTTGTCTGTCGTTTTATCCCAAAGTGCCACATCCACCGCGTCGCACTTGGCATGCGGCATATCTTTCATGTTGAAGAGCGCCTTTGTTTTCTCCTCACCATACTTCTCCACTCTGCGTTTGTAGATAATCTCGTAGAGCGCCGGAGAACGGTACCCTTCTTTTACATAGAGACACCAATTCTTCTCCGCAAGCTGTTCGTTCACCGCACAAAGCGGGTCGATAAGAACGCGACTCACCTGCACGCGGTCGCTCGTAAGTCCCGCATTTGTAATATCTTCTTTGGTGAGCCCATGCGCTTCATACTTGTGCCAGTAGAAGTTACTGCCGAGAAGTCCGAACTCATCAATGTAAACCAAATCCTGCATAGTTTTCAACAATTTAACAATTACCCTTGTATCATTGTCTCCGGGTCGGTAGTGAAGTCGGTATAGCGCCACCAGGCGGGGGTGAACTCGAGGAAGGCGGAGTCGGGGCCTTTGTACTGCTCGGCTTGAGGTTGCTTTCGGTAGTGTACGCGCCAGAGCGCCTCGAGCTCACCTTGAGCGGTGACTTCGCGCAACATGCCCCGCATCTGGAGGGTAAGCATCTCCGTTTCATTAAACCCCACCACCACCGAAGCCCGCGCCATATCCCCCGCGCGCAAGGCGCGGCACTTCAAGCTCTCCTTGCCGGTCTGAAAGTAAAGCTTGAGTGGCTGATAGGTATTTGAGTAATGCATGGCGGCCGCGTGAGGAGAACCATCCGCGAGCGGCACTGCGAGCACACACACTCGCTCCTTGTCCAAGAATGCTTTGATGGTTGGGTTCATAGACTTAAAATAACTGTGCCTGATGACCAACAAAACTTCAAACTCTGTGAGCTTAATACCCCTCCGGGGGAAGCTTCTTCTGGCCGAGGTGCTTGAGCTTGAGCTTCTCGATTACGGCCGATAGCTCCTGGACGTACGCGGCGAGTCGCTCACTTTCCTCCGACTCAAGCCCGCTCTCAATCTCCGCAAGGGTCTTTTCAAAATCGTTCTTGTGCTTCTGGTTGAGGTCTTTCCATTTGACGCCCTTGAGGAGCGCGGCTAAGTCGGCCCGATAGTCGAGTGCCCCCACTGCGAGCAGATAGGCGATGGCCGGGTAGCCAAGATACCCCTTCCAGTACGAACCGTTGTCGTTCGTCATAATCGCTCCTGACTCGGCATCATACTGCACGTCATAATACTTGTTCCCGCTCGAGGAGTAAACCTTGGCAGTGTCGCCATCCAGGTGCACCCGCCCGTCGGCCACCGCCCCTAGCGCTTCGTAAATCTTGATAATGGGCGGGTGTTGCCAGAACATAATAACCCATGGTCGCACACAAACTTAATCAAGTCTATACGTAACTGCTCACAAAAACGAGTGGCGGCTAACTAGCACAACATATCTCGCTCCGTCTTTGCCACCGCCTTTGGCGGGGTCCCGTCCGAAGGCGGGAC
>PCYI01000001.1:64591-69544 GCA_002774795.1 Candidatus Vogelbacteria bacterium CG10_big_fil_rev_8_21_14_0_10_51_16
GTCCCGTCCGAAGGCGGGACGAGAACCGAAGCAATCCAGTGCACTACGTGAAGAAACCTAGATTGCTTCGGAGTACCTCGCCACCGCTTATAGCGGGGCCCCTCCAAAGGCGGTGGCAAAGACACTTACTCAGGGTTGTGAGCAGTTACGTCTATACATATGGACACAGAGCAACTTTCCTTGTAGCGTAGAGGTTAGCGATAATGAGTGTCTACCGACAATAACATGAAGATTCTCTACCTAATCACCAAGTCCAACTGGGGCGGGGCCCAAAAATACGTCTACGAATTGGCTACGGCCACGACGGGCCACGACCTTGAAGTGGTAGTCGCTTACGGCGGTGGTGGATTTCTTGGCGACGGACCACCAGGAGAGCTTGCCCACAAACTCACCCTCAATGGCATCCGCGGTATCCACGTGCCTGAACTCGCGCGCGAAGTGGGCATCATCCGCGAACTCAAAACGGCGCTCGCGCTCTATCGCCTCCTGCGTCACGAGCGACCCGACATTCTCCACATCTCCAGCTCAAAGGCGGGCGGTATCGGCGCATTTGCCGCGCGTCTCGCCCGCGTGCCGCGCATCGTCTTTACCTCTCACGGCCTTGCCTACGACGAGCCGTGGCGAAGCCCGCTCGCTCGCGCTCTAATGTGGCTCTCCACCTGGGCCACCTTTCTCTTGTGCCACGCCGTCATCGTTATCTCCACCGACACTCTTAAGCGAGCGCGACAACTACCCTTCTGCAAGCGCAAAATCAAACTTGTCTTCAACGGTATCGCTCCACCGGACTTTCTCTCGCGAACGGAAGCGCGAGCCAAACTAGCCACTCTGGCCGGGACCACCTTCGCCGAGAACACCCTTCTCATCGGCAGTATCGCCGAGCTCACAGCCAACAAAAATCACCTCCGCATGCTTGAAGCTCTAGCCACTCTTCCTCGCGAGCTACCGTTCGCCTATCTCCTTATCGGCGACGGGGAAGAACGGGACTCCCTCCTCGCCCACGCCCGCGAACGCGGTCTCGCTGACCGCTACTTTCTACTCGGCAAACTACCGGAGGCGGGCCGCTTACTGTCGGGTCTCGATATGTTTACCTTGACCTCGCTCAAAGAAGGCCTCCCTTACGTGCTCATGGAAGCGGGCCACGCCAAGCTTCCCGTGCTTGCGAGCAACATCCCGGGCGTAACCGATATTATTGAAGAGAATAAAAACGGCCTTCTCGCCCCAAGCAACGATGTCGTGGCTATCGGCGCCGCCCTTCGCACCCTTCTCAAAGATAGCGCGCTCCGCGACCGACTAGCCACCGCTCTCCAAGAAAAAGTCCGCGTCACCTTCTCGGTAGAGCGGATGGTACGAGAAACTCTCAAAATATACAAACACCAGTAGCCATTTTCTTTAATCCCTGACCCAGACCGTCCGAAAACAAGAGGCCTTGCTTCCAGATGCATTGGGAAGCAAGGCCTCCGGACCTGTTTTCGAAAGGTCTGGAGAATTACGTCGGGTGGCTATAAACTTCTAAGTGATGGTCGCGGGATCGAGAGTCAGATGACCGGGCAAAAGCGCCTGAATATCGCCCACTGACCGCATAAAGGCATCGTAGTTTGTTCCGATACGCTTGCGATTGAGTGTGTACCCCTTGGTAATGTGCTCACGCAAGGTCTTGGTGGCCCATTGACGAAACTCAATAGCTACGCCAGAATTAGTCCTATAACCCACAGCCAAAACAACGTCCAATGAGTAGAAAGTCACCGGCTTATCCGATCCGGCAATATGCATCTTTTGCATATTGCTTTTATTGTCTACTTCACCATCCTTGAAGATATTACGAACATGTCGCGACACCACAGATTGGTCGACACCAAAAAGCGCCACGATGTCCGCCTGCGTCGCCCACACCGTCTCACGTCCAAAATCACCCCGAAGCTCAATGGCGCCGGACTTGGCCTGATAGATGACAATCTCCCCTTTCACTTTTTGTTTTATTGTCTTTGCCATAGTGATAGTCTAGCACGAGAATCAATATATGAGTTGAATTGGTGCTCGTCTTTCATGTATATATGATTTTGCACGCTTGCTTTGAATATACAACACCTCCTTCCCCCTGGTCGTCTACTTCCTTTTTTTCAAGCACGCCAATCACGTGGTCACGCACCCACGGAAAACCATCCTTGATGCAAAAGTGCTCTTGGGAAATAACCTTGAAGCGTGGGTCGGCGGCGAACAGTCGGTCGGTCGCCTTCACACACTGACAACTGCCGGAAACAAAAAACCAGAATGGATTGACTGCATACTGTAAAAGCCTGCGGAGAAATGTCTTTGCCTGAATGTGCTCCAAGAAGTAAAACCGCCCTCCCGTTTTAAGCGCTCGGTGGATTTTGTCTAAAAAGCGAATGGAGTCGGCGACACTGCAAAAGACGAGGGTCGCCATGACCACATCTGTAGACGCGGGCGCTAACGCGACAGCCTCAAACTGCTTTTCCAGCACCACCACCTCCTTGGCTTGCAGAGCCTTAATCTTGGCATCAAGCTCTGGCCTATCGATAACGTCTGGCTCAACAAGTGTTATCGTGCCGACATTGTGGTAATAGGCAAAGTTTGCCCCTTGCCCCACCCCAATCTCCACAATGTCTCCGGTGATGCCCACAAAGTGTTTTCTCTTGTAATCACCGTAGACAGTGTCCTCCTTGTCAGTCCAGAGAAAAACGACACTGCGATAAATCGCCTTGCGCAAACCAAAACGCCGCACCAGTCGAAAAAATTTAGGTATGTATCCCATAGCTCAACTTTTTCTCTCTCGCCTTCCGACCAATAGCCACTTTTTGCGTTCGTCGGGCGAAAACTTTTCAATGGCATAGCGGAGCATGGTGCGGGGCATGAAGGCGGCGTGCTTTTTGAGGAAACGCTCGAGGGTGGGGCGGGACCTCTTGCCCACCTCGCGGAGCATCCAGCCGACCGCTTTGTGGATAAGGTCGTGGGTGTCCGTGAGTAGTAGTTCGGCGAGCTTGAGAGTGTCGTCATACTCCTCGGCCGCAATCATGCTTTGGGTGGCCACTATGGCGATGCGCCGCTCCCATAAACTCTTTGACCGCACAAGACGATAGAGTGCGCGCCGCTCTTTAGGATGAGCTAAAACATAATCGCCAAGGATATACGGGGCCGAAGTGTCCACCAAATCCCAATTGTTCACCCCCGAGGTATGCGCGAGGTAGAAATCACAGATTTTTTTCTGCGCTATCTCTTTGCTCTTCTTTTTCTTCTTCATGTCCGCCTAACTCCCTGTCGTCTTTCCTACTCCTTCGTACTGCATGACAAGAATCTCCAAAGCCACAAAGCGGCACTCGTGGATTGGGCTCGCGAGCAGTTTCTCAATCTCTATAAGTGGCAACGAATGAAACTGCTGTGCCACCCCACACTGAACAGGCACGGTAATGCCCAAAAAGATGTCCCCCTCTCCGTACTCCCCCACCCCGGTCTTGAAAAACAGCGCCACGCCAGCCGCCCGCGCGGGGTCTGCGAGTTTCTTGAGGGCGCGTTGGACGTGGAGAAATGACACCATTGCATTTACAGGTTGCCGGGGAAGGAATCGGACCTTCATTCACAGCTTCAAAGGCTGCTGTCCTACCATTAGACGACCCGGCAGTGGTATTGTCAATACTACCTTACTTAATCACGTTTTGCAAAACCTTACTCCTCCCCCAAAACACGCACAAAGGCAAGCTCGAGAGGAAGCTCGGGGATGGGCGAACGGGCGAGGGCTTGATGGGCGTCGAGGAAAGCAAGGAGCACTTGGGAGAGGGCCTCTTTGTAGGGCTTCTTCAAAGTGGCTTCGAGAAAAGCTAGCTCGTCTTTACTCACCTCTTTTTTTACTTCGGCGGAAAGGTCCGGGGCGTAGCGTAGGAGCATAAGGGTGCGGAGAGTGTGCAGGAGCATCTTTGTGAGCGTGGCCATGTCAAGGTTGGCTCTCCCCGCTTTCCGAAGCGTGGTCAACGCTTGGTCGAGCTGTTTATCGAAAATAGCGGAGACGAGCGCGTGCACCAGCTCGCGCTTGGGAGAGCCGGTCAGCGTGCGCACCTCTTCGTAATCAATCTTTTTACTTGCGGCCGCTCCGATAACCTTCTGGAGAGTGCCGAGCGTATCACGAAAAGAGCCGTCACCCAGAAGCGCGACCAGAGTGGCCGCTTCAGGAGCGAGCTCGTAGCCCTCTTTTTTGGCAGTCGCCATGGCTACTTCGCGGAGAGTCTCTTCGGAGGGTTGCTTGAAGGCAAAGGTCTGACAGCGTGAGACCACCGTGTCGAGGAGTTTATGGAGCTCGGTGGTAGCCAGAATGAAGATGACATGAGGCGGTGGCTCCTCGAGAGTTTTGAGGAGAGCGTTGAAGGCATCTTTGGTGAGCATGTGCACCTCGTCGATGATGTACACCTTATACTTCGAGTCGAACGGAAAGACGCGCACGGCGTCGCGAATGGCGCGAATCTCGTCGATGCCACGATTGGAAGCGCCATCTATTTCGTAGAGGTCCACGTCGGCCGTGCCAAGGCGCTTCGCGAATATGCGGGCAATGGAAGTCTTGCCTGTGCCCCGCGGGCCGGAGAAAAGGTAGGCGTGGGCCACCTTTTCCTGCCGTAAAGCGCCTTCGAGGGCGGAGACGATCTGCTCCTGGCCGATAACTTCGGCGAAGTTGGCGGGGCGGTATTTACGATAGAGAGCGAGGGACATAGGGCGGTTTTTAGTTGGTAGTTGGTAGTTTTTAGATACGAAACAGGCAGAGGTAGTATAGCATAAGAGCTAGGGCACAGGCCGTAGGGCGTAGGGAATGCGCAAAAAAGCGAGACTTCGAGACAACGCCCAACGGCTCAACGGCAGAACCGTTGGGCCGTTGGGTTTTTGAATTTCCCACTGCCTATCAACAACCCCGCGGCAAGCCGACGGGGCATGGTCCGAGGCTTCGCCGTCTACTAA
>PCYI01000020.1 GCA_002774795.1 Candidatus Vogelbacteria bacterium CG10_big_fil_rev_8_21_14_0_10_51_16
GAAGCGACGGGCTTTTCTTCCTTCCCGCGCGCCTGCGGCACGCGGCACCTCTGCGCTTTCAGCGCGAGAAGTTTTGTTTGGTGGACCCTACCGGGATCGAACCGGTTGCCTCCACATTGCAAATGTGGCGCTCTACCAAATGAGCTAAGGGCCCGTTTTAAATGCGAAAACTAGAAATTTTAAACCGGAAACTGGGAAAATGCAATGCGATTAACAAAGATTCCAAGGCTCAGACTCAAAACTTGTATAATTAATCAGTCTATCGTTACCGCTCGTTCAGTGCAAGCATGAGGATATGGTCGAGAAATTCCGGATAACTCGAGCCGACTGCCCGAATGGCTTTGGGCAGTAGAGATTCCTCTGTTAGGCCAGGGAGTGTGTTTACCTCAAGGGCATAGATACCGCGCGGGGTGACGATGAAATCCGAACGCGAATAGTGGCGCAGACCAAGGGCTTGATGAATCTTTGTGGCCAGTTCTTCAATTTGCCTTTTCTCTGCGGATGTAAACTTCCCCGGACAGATTTCTTGAGTGGAGCCATCATATTTAGATTTATAGTCAAAAAAAGAGAGAGGTGATTGAAGGGGTTGATAATGTCCGTCCAATGAAGGCGGCCCCTGTACGGGTGGCACCTTTCTTTTCGGCGGAATAATTTCAATCGGTAAAAGGGCGTAGTGCTCTTTTCCACGAAAACTATCCACTACGCCACAAGTGGCCTCTCTGCCGCGCAAGTACTGCTCCACAAAGACGGCGTGATCGTGCTCGAAGGCGTGATGAATACCATGGATTAGCTCTGCGCGATTACGGGCGATACTCATGCCAACCGATGAGCCGGACGAAACAGGCTTTATTACCCATGGAGGAGCGACTTGCTTAAACACTTCGTCGGCGATGAAATCCGCATCCCGAGACTCTTCGATGTAGACCGCATAGGGTGTACGAATCCCGTGCTGTCGAAAATAGTCTTTGGCTACCAACTTATTCATGGCGGCGGCTGATGGATATGCGTGGGAGCCAGTGAAAGGCATGTGGAGTGACTCGAGTAGGTGTTGTACCTTACCGTCTTCGCCATAGGAGCCGTGCATGGCGTTCCAAGCTACGTCAAAGTGGCGCGCCACCCAGTGGGGCGCAACCACCTCCCCGCGGCAGTGCCACTCCCCCGCCTTGCTCACCAGGATATCCTCGCCGTGATACTTTTCTGGCAAGTTTTTAAGAACAGCAGCCCCCGTTTTTAAAGAGACTTCATACTCATTTGATGGTCCACCTCGCACGACGGCTACACGTGTTTTGTGCATGGGGACAGTATAGCAGATGGCAGATTGCAGATGGCAGGTAGCAGGTGGAAAAAGATTTCAGCGATCAGGTCACAGGTGTGATAGACTGGTTTTGCTCGAGTCAAGAGTCGGGACTCCATAGTTACGCGCCGAGGTCGGGAAAAACTGTCTAAAAACTCTTGACTCTTATCTCATGCCTCATATGATTAAAATCACCGGTGACGATATTCCAGCACGGCTATTGGAGATTCCCCAACCGCCCAGACAACTCTACTTGAAGGGTGAGCTACCTTCATTCAAGGAGTACACCTATCTCGCGGTGGTGGGATCCCGACGACTTTCGCATTACGGACGCGATGCATGCGAGAGTCTAATTGCCGGTCTTGCCGGATATCCACTCGTTATTGTGTCCGGACTTGCTATTGGTATGGATACTATTGCCCACAGAGCGGCTCTTAAGGCCGGTCTTCCTACGGTTGGTTTTCCGGGCTCTGGCTTAGACCCGACAGTGCTCTATCCGGCTAGTAATCGCGGGTTGGCTGAGGAGATTATAAGCGCCGGAGGGGCTCTCGTAAGCGAAAGTGCGCCAGACGAAAGGGCTCTTCCTTATAAGTTTCCCGAGCGTAATCGGCTTATGGTGGGAGTGAGTGACGCCGTCCTTGTGGTCGAGGCTGGTGAAAAATCCGGCACACTCATCACCGCTCGTTTGGCGACCGACTATAATCGCGACCTTTACGTGGTCCCTGGTTCGATATTTTCGCCTCATTGCGCCGCGTCAAATCGACTCATAAGACAGGGCGCTATGCCTGTGTGTTCAGCACCAGACCTGTTAGCAGAGCTTGGTTTTGACGTCAAGGAAAAACAACTTGCGCTCAATCTTTCTAGTGAGGAGGAGCACCTCATGGAGCTTATCTATGAGCCGAAAAACAGAGATGAGCTTATTCGCGAGAGCGGGATGGAGGTGGGCGCATGCAATACTCTTCTTGTAACGATGGAGATTAAGGGCCTTATAAAGGAGACATTGGGAGAGATACGCTTGGCATAGCCAAGAGAGGAATCTGGAATTTAGAAGGTGGAATCTTGAATTGCCCCTCTATTTATAATCTAGATTCAGTATTCAAGATTCCAGATTCATCTACTTTGAATTACGAAATTGCCCCTCCCCCTGGCCAGGGGGAGGTTGGGAGGGGGTAGGTTGGTGATACGTGGCTCAACCACTACCCCACCCTAGCCCTCCCCTGGCCAGGGGGAGGGAATAAATCCGAATTTCGTAATTCACAATCATCTAGTCAATTATTTGCTAAAACATCTTTTTTGTTCTAATAATGGGCTATATCATTATGAAGTTACTCATCGTTGAAAGTCCATCCAAGGCAAAGACTATAGGTAAATATCTTGGTCCCGGATACGCCGTGAAGGCGAGCGTGGGGCATGTGCGCGATTTGCCAAAATCAAACAAGGACGCCATTGATATCGCTGGTGGTTTTTTGCCCCGCTATGTCATCTCTCCCGGAAAAGAAAAAGTGGTGGCGGAGCTTAAGGCATCTGCCAAGAAAGCAGATGAGATTCTGCTTGCTACAGACCCAGATCGCGAGGGCGAGGCTATTGCGTGGCACTTGGCCGAACTCATCTCTGATGATTTCGGAAATCACAAAAAACAAAGAACACAGAACTCCAAAGAACACAGAAATCCAAAAGAGTCAGAAGCCAAGAAGATACAACGTGTCACCTATCAGGAGATCACCAAGGAGGCGATTGCGAAGGCACTTACACATCCGCGCGAGATAGATCAAAATCTGCGATTGGCGCAGGAGGCTAGAAGGGTGCTTGACCGCTTGGTGGGGTATGACCTTTCCGGCTTGATATGGAAAAAGGTGCGCTATGGACTTTCGGCCGGGCGAGTGCAGTCTCCCGCCTTGCGCATTCTTGTGGAGCGCGAGCGCGAGATTAGGGCCTTTGTGCCGGAGAGTTACTGGGTATTAAGGGCGCTTTTGGATACGGCAAAAAAAGAACGTATTGAGTTTACTTGTGTTGAGGAGCCAAAGTCGGAGGCCGAGGCTGACAGTATCGTTTTGGCTGGACGGAGCGCGGCCTGGTTTGTAGCCGGTGTCGACGAGCAAAAGACGGCTCGTAAACCAAGGCCTCCTTTCACTACCTCCACCCTTCAACAGGCGGCCAGCTCTCGTTTGGGTATGTCGCCTTCGCGCACCATGCGAGCCGCCCAGAAGCTCTACGAGCAAGGACATATTAGCTACATGCGCACGGATAGCACCAGCATGAGTGGCCAGTTTTTAGGAGAAGCTTCGGGGCTGATAGAAAAGATGTATGGCCGTGACTTTCTGGAGGTGCGCGTTTTTAAAACCAAATCCAAAAACGCTCAAGAGGCACACGAAGCCATCCGGCCCACGCATGCCGCCAATCTCTCTGCTGGATTGAGTGGCGAGGAGCAGAAACTATATCGACTCATTTGGCAACGCGCCATCGCGAGTCAGATGAAGGATGCTACGCTTCTTAAAACGAAGATTGTGGCCAAGACAAAAGGTGGTGCAACCATACCTGATTTTACAGCCAATGGCTCTCGTCTCATTTTTGAAGGATGGCTTAAGGCCGATCCGGTTGCACGGGGCGAGGATGTCGAACTGCCCAAGGTATCTCTCGGCGATCAGCTCTCTCTTTTCGAGATTGGGGCCGAAGGCAAGCAGACCCAACCCCCAAATCGCTATTCCGAGGCCGGACTAGTAAAGGAGCTTGAGAAGCGCGGTATTGGCCGCCCAAGTACCTACGCCTCTATCATTCAGACATTATTAACAAGAAGCTATGTAGAAAAAGTGGAACGAGCATTGAAGCCGACTGATACGGGTGAGCTTGTCTCCGGATTTCTAGAAGAGCACTTTGCAAACATTATAAGCGACTCTTTTACTGCTAACATGGAAAACGAGCTTGACGACATTGCCGCTGGCAAGCGAGACTACGCGGAGACGCTTCACTCTTTCTATGATCCCTTTACAAAGCAGGTTGAGGAAAAAACAAAGCTGGCCAAGGTAACCGACCTCGGAGAGGCTGACCCCGGCATTGTGTGCCCTCTGTGCGGAAAGAGTATGATTATAAAACTCGGTAAGAACGGAAAATTTTTAAGTTGTAGCTCTTTTCCCGCCTGTACTGGAGCGCGCACCATAGAGGGGCGTGAAATTGAAGGACCAAAAGAGACGGGCGAGAAATGTCCTACTTGTAAGTCCGGGAAGCTGGTGGAGCGTGATGGGCGCTTCGGCAAGTTTGTCTCCTGCAACCGTTATCCTAAATGCAAGTACATTAAAAAGGACGCTGTCATTGAAGGGGCGGAGCCCACGCACACTGGCGTGCTTTGTCCGAAGTGCAAGAAAGGCCATATGGCGGAGCGCAAGGGTCGCTTCGGTGTTTTTTATGGATGCGACAACTACCCGGCCTGTAAGCATATTGTTAAAACAAAGCCGACGGGTGATGTGTGTGCCTATCCGCGCGACACGGGCCCATGCCCCGAGCTTATCATGGAGGGGACAAAGACCATTCCCGCTCGGTGCTCGGACAAGTTGTGTCCTAACCATAATCCGCATAAGCTGGACAAGTAGCGCGGCAAAGCGAGCAAACTGCTTTGCTCGCGACATGGTCTTTGTCGGGCGCAGGTATATTGTGCACAGCAGTGCACAATACCGAGCCGGGGTAGAAAGCGAAGTTGTTTGACGAAACAACTTCGACTTGTGACCAAAGACCATTCCCGCTCGGTGCTCGGACAAGTTGTGTCCTAACCATAATCCGCATAAGCTAAAGTAAAACACAAAGCGCAAAGACACAAAATGCCAGACGGTTTCTAATTGACTTTGGAGTTTTGTGCCATTTGTGATTTGTGTTTTTTATGAACAATGTCTTCCGAGTTCCAAAAGATTATTGAGGCAATGAAGTCCAAGGACAAATTGGACGTAGCTTTAGTGACCAAAGCATATCAATATGCCGAGGAAACCCACAAGGACCAAAAGCGTCTTTCCGGTGAGCCCTATCTCGCGCACGAGGTTGCCACAGCCATTCAGCTGGCCGAGCTTAGCATGGACGCGGAGGCGATTGCGGCCGGTCTTCTGCATGACGCTATTGACGACGGGGGCATCGAGCCAAAAGCGCTTGAAGCGGCCTTTGGGCCGAACACTCTTTTTATGGTGGAGAGTGTCTCGCGCTTGAGCCGGCTGAAGTATAGAGGGGATGAGCAAGAGCGGCACGCCGAGAATCTGCGCAAACTTTTTGTGGCGATGGCGAAGGATATTAGGGTGCTCATCGTGAAGCTTGCCTGTCGCCTCCATAACGTTCAGACCCTTCAGTTTGTGTCTAAGGAAAAACAGGAGCGACAGGCCCTTGAGACGCTCGATATTTATGCTCGTCTCGCCGACCGACTTGGCATGGGTAAGCTCAAGGAAGAACTTGAAGATGGCGCTTTCCCTTTCGCCTATCCTGATGAGTATCGCCTTACTATGGATGTCATTCAGTCCGAGCGTACAAGTAGTGAGGTTCGTCTTGAAAAGCTATCCGGACTCCTTAGCGAGAAACTGTCAGAGCAGAATATTGCCCACGAGCTTGAGTATCGCCTAAAGGGTGCTTTTAGTACTTTTCGAAAGCTTGTTGAGAAAGAGTGGCAACTAGAGAGAATTAACGACCTCTCGGCCCTGCGGGTAATTGTCGCCGATGTTTCCGAATGCTATCGAGTGTTGGGCGTGATACATTCTCTTTGGACTCCACTAGCCGATACTTTCAAGGATTACGTGGCAACTCCAAAGCCAAACGGCTATCGTTCCCTTCACACCGTCATATTCACGGGTGACGGAGGCAAAGCCGAGATTCAGATACGCTCCAGAGAGATGCACCGCGATGCTGAGTACGGTATTACCGCCCACGTGGCCTATGCCGAGGCCGGCAAGCCCAAAGAAGGCGCGCGCATGGTGGGCAGGAGCTTGCAGTGGGTGCGCCAGCTTCTTGACTGGCAACAACAGTTTGCCGAGAGCGCTTCAAGCGAGTTCTTGCAGAACCTTAAGGCCGACTTTTTTGAGCATCGCATATTTGTTTTCACGCCGAAGGGTGATGTGATTGAATTGCCGGAAGGGGCCACGCCGGTTGATTTCGCCTACGCTGTCCACACCGATGTCGGTGATCGCACTACCGGCGCCTATCGCAACGGTAAATACGTGGCTCTCTCTACGGAGCTTACAAGCGGCGACGTGGTGGAGATTGCCACCAAAAAATCTGGCAAACCGACTGAAAAGTGGCTCACCTTTGTAAAGACCTCCCTCGCCAAGCGCCGTATCCGCCAGACCGTTGAACAGAAGCGCCTTCTAAAATCCTAGACAAACATCACCAATATACAGAATAACAGCTATAGCTGTTATTCTGTATATTGGTCAGGATACCGTTATATAGAACTATATTGTGAAGTTTGAAACAGAGTAGAGGTCTTCATCTTTTTCCTCCTTACTGCGGTCGTCGATAGACGATGGGGGCAACTCCTCTTCGTGCGGGGCCTCTCTAACTTCTTCAGGTTCTCGAGCTTGTATGATTTCTTCCACCGGAGAAGGCGATTTTATTTCCTCTGTCAAAACAGGAGCGGTGAGCTCCTCTTCTTGGGGCGCGATAGGCACCTCGGCCACCTCGGCGGGTGCCATCACCTCGAGTGGTTGCGGGGCGGCCGCCAGCTCATCATCAAATTGGGTTTTGAATTGAGTGTTGAACGATTTTGAAATAAGGTCAAAAAGACGCTCGACATCCTGCACGGAGAAGTAGTCGATGTGTACCTTGCCACCCACCGCCTTAGCCTCAATGTGCACGCGGGTTCCAAGCTTTTCTGTGAGCTTTTCTTCAAGCTCCTCAAGCTCGGGATTGGCTACAAATTTTCTCCGACGTTCAAAAGCGATGGTGCGTGAGATCTTTTCCGCTTCGCGCACGGTCATTTTCTTGAGCATAATCTCGCGGAAAAGAGTCTGCTGTTCTTGGGGGCGGTCCATAAGCATGAGCAGAGGCCGAGTGTGACCCTCCGCAATCTTGCCTT
The DNA here is from genome assembly GCA_002774795.1 of Candidatus Vogelbacteria bacterium CG10_big_fil_rev_8_21_14_0_10_51_16. Classification (GTDB taxonomy): domain Bacteria; phylum Patescibacteriota; class Minisyncoccia; order Phycocordibacterales; family JACRKE01; genus 1-14-0-10-51-16. The sequence continues at coordinate 7,332 of PCYI01000020.1, forward strand.
CGGAAAGCGCCTGTTGCATGTCGTCAGGCATTCGCAAAAGGCGGATAGTGTTTGATACATACTCACGCGACTTACCCACCTTCTTGCCTATCTCTTGGTGTGAGAGGCTAAACTGGGTGTGCAGTTCTTCAAAGGCACGGGCGCGGTCCATCGGGTTTAAATCTTCCCTCTGCAGGTTTTCAATGATGGCCATCTCAAGCTTCTCCTTGTCGGAGTGAGTGGAGGCGCGAATGACGGCCGGCACTTGGGGCACACCGGCCATTTTTGAAGCGCGCCAACGGCGCTCTCCGGCAATAAGCTCGTAGACGGCCATAAGCCCGCCGTCCTCCTTTTGATGCTCTTGGCGGGTGACAACTATGGGCATCAAGACGCCATACTGGCGGATGGAGTCGGAAAGGTCCTTGAGACGATTTTCGTCAAAATCTTTGCGGGGCTGATAGGGGTTTGGGCGAATCTTGTCTACGTCAATCCAGAAGATTGCGTTTGACTCATAATGCTGGGGCTCGGGGTTTATGTTTTGGTCTATTGGGTTCATGCAGTCAGTATAACCCAAGATGCAAAGTCGTTCTAGTTGAAAACTGGTGTTTTTTTTAGTATCCTTTACCCAGGGGCCGCGGTGGTGGAATGGTAGACACTCGGGACTCAAAATCCCGTGATCGCAAGATCGTGAGAGTTCAAGTCTCTCCCGCGGCATATGACCGAGACCGAACACAAGAAGTTGCATGCTTATGTGGTTGGTTTAGCAATCGGTGACGGCAACCTTTCAAGAGTAAGCAGAGCTGTGAAGTTACGCATATCCTGTTGCACATTTTACCCGAAGCTTATTCAAAGAGTCGCAATAGCACTGCAAGAACTTTTCCCGGAGAATAAGGTTTCCATTGCGAGGCGTCAAGACAGAAATTGCGTAGATGTAATTTGTCATTCTAATAAGCTGGAGAATATGATGGGGTGGAAAGTTGGCCTAGGTCCAAAGTACGTACAAAACGTAAGCGTTCCCGAGTGGATACTCCAAGACGCAGAATTATCCAAAGAATGCCTCTGAGGATTATTGGAAACTGATGGGTCAATTTACTGCGACAGAGGCTACAAGATGGTGAATTTTGTCACCATCATCCCTAAACTTGTCGATGACGTAATGACCATAATTTCAAGATTAGGATTTAAACCTCATCTTTATCAAAATCAGCAATCAACTTCACTTAAATATACGGTTAGAGTTTCCAGGGACACGGAGAAATTTGTAGCCACTGTCCGGCTATCAAAAGATTAACATCTCATCTGGCTGACATGAAAATCCTTAAGTTTAAACCACATTTGTGCGATATGATTTTATCAGGGGACAAAACCACCACCTGGCGGCTTTTTGACGATAAGGATTTGCGGGTAGGCGACCTATTCTTTTGCCGTAATAAAGAAACTCTTGAGGACATCTGTAAGGCAAAAATTACTTCATGTACTGAAAAAGAGCTGGGAAAAGTAACTGACGATGATTATGAAGGTCATGGCGGTATAAGAGTATTGAAGACATGCTTGCGCACTTTAAAGGCTACTATGGTGACAAAGTAGATGCCCACTCCCCTCTTAAAATTATCAGGTTTGAAGTACTAGAAAAAATTGCTACCTAAGCTCCTCGTCATCCTTGGGCCCACAGCTACAGGCAAGAGCGATCTTGCCGTTTTTTTAGCGCAGAAATTCAATGGTGAAGTGGTGTCGGCCGATTCTCGCCAAGTGTACCGGGGCATGGATATAGGCACTGGCAAAATCACCAAGGAAGAGATGCGCGGGGTCCCCCACCATCTCTTGGACATCGTAAGTCCATGTGAACAGTTTTCGGTAGCGGAGTATCAAGAGCTTGCCGAACGAGCGATCTCTGACGTGCATGCCCGAAAAAAGCTTCCCATTCTGTGTGGTGGGACGGGGCAGTACATCAAGGCCGTTATCAATCATGATAATCTACCCGATGTACCGCCCAATCAGGAGTTGCGCGCTGAGCTTGAGACGTGGGACACAGGCGATCTTGCCGCGGAGCTTGATCGCCTTGATGCGCGCCGAGCGGCCGATATCGACCGCAATAATCGCCGGCGCTTAATCCGCGCCATCGAGATCGCAAAGGAGCTTGGCTCTGTCCCGCCAATCATGCAAAGTTCAACTTTACGTAAAGTTGAACTTTGCATGATTGGCTTGAAGCTTCCTGCTGAAACGCTGAGAGAAAGAATTCACATGAGGCTCTTGGCGAGATTGGTTGCTGGAATGCTTGACGAGGTCGAACGGCTCCACGTCGAGGGGCTCAGCTGGGAGCGTCTCGAGAGTTTTGGCCTCGAATACCGCTACTGTTCACATCACCTTCAGGGCAAAATAATGTCTGAGCAAATGGTGCAAAAACTAGAGACAGAAATCTGGCGCTACGCCAAACGCCAGATGACCTGGTTTAAAAAATTTAATCCCGAAACGCGTTGGTTTAGCCCGGAGGAACGAGATGAAATTGCCGCTTTGGTTGCCGGGTGGCTGGATGGTACTCACTCTAAAGACTTACCGTAGGTCTTCCCCGTTCCCACCAAAACACAGAATAACAGCTATAGCTGTTATTCTGTGTTTTGGTGGGACATGACTCAAATGAAGGACAATAAGGGACTACTCTAAGGCACTACTCTTCGGCAGAAATCTCCGCTTTTATTTCTTGAAACTCATTTTCCACTTCTCTTAGGCGGCCTTTGAGCTCTTTTATAAGCACCGCTCCCTCTTTTACTTTTTCAAGCCCCTCTTCCACGTCAACGTCTGTCTGTTTTTCAAACCAGCCGACAATCTGCTCGAGCTTGCCGAGAGACTCCTTGATGTTTTGTTTTTTTGCTCCTGCCATGTTGATAATGTCGGATGATTAATTTTTTGCGTAAGATGAACTTCTTATTCCCTCTTCATCCTACGGAATTTTACAAAATTCCGTAGGATGATAGTGCGAGTGTGAGGCAGTCTAATTAGCTGATTGACTCTACTGTTGATGATATCGTACCATCTTGTACTCGCGTTGTCATGTCTTCACCCGGAAGAACACTGTTTACGCTTTTTATCACCCTCCCATTGGTATTGCGTACAATACTGTAACCGAGCCGCAGATTGCGTTCCGGATTAACGGCGGCTAGATACTGTTCTGCGCGAGTAACACGCTCGACTACTTGCTTGGACGCTGTTTCAAAAGACTTAATAATGTTAGACGCCCCGCGTCTAACAAGAATAGATGTGGCATAATGTTGCTGTTCCATGAGGGTAAGATTGCTTTTGATGGTTTCCGAAAGTGTGTGGTATGTCGAGAAAAGGCGGCCGAGACCCGCGATTAGGTGTTGGGTGGCCAACTTAAAGCGGTGGCGGTGAGTAATCGCCAACTTTTCAAACAAGTAGATTAAGCGTCTCTGACAGGAGGGTAAACCATCTGTAAGAGGAGACCATGATTGATTGATAAGGTGGGCGGTGGCTGTTGGGGTAGAAGCGGAGGTGTCGGCCACCTTGCAGGCGATGGGAACATCTACGTCGTGGCCAATGCCGGCGATGGTGGGCACCCGAGAGGCAAAGATGGCTCTCGCAACGGCCTCATTGTTAAAGGCCTGCATACTCTCAAGCGAACCCCCTCCTCGGATAACAACAATGAGGTCAAGGCCATGATGCTCGCGCCCAAGTTCTCGCAGGGCCGAAACGATACCCTGCACGGCCCCTTCTCCTTCCACGCGCGTATCAACGAAGACAACAGAGTAGCCCCGCTTCTCAAGATTTTTCATAAAGTCTTGGGTGACCACGCCGTGTCGCGAGCTTGCTACCCCGATACGATTGATGTATTCGGGAATAGCGCGCTTGCGGTCAAAGAGCCCTTCCTCTTGCAACTTTTTCAGGAGAAGCTCGTAGGCCTTCTTGAGCGACCCTTCGCCGAGGGGTTCAATAGTCTCCACCCACATCCCGAAGCTTCCGTACTTTTTATTGAGCTTGGCGTTGCCCGTTATCTTCACCAGCATCCCGTCTTCGAGATCGATGCCGACCCGTCGCCATGTCCACTCCCCCATCACGCATTTGAGCAGTGAGCCATCGTCTGGATCCTTGAGTGTTAACGAAATCCACTTCCCTTTTTTGAAGTCTGTGACCTCGCCTTGGACTTCAAAATCTCTCGAGGCTTCAATTGCGAGATTGACCGCATCGAGAAACTGCGATACTGACAAAATTAGAGACGGGCCGCTCATTTGCGGGAGCTGGAAGAATCGAACTTCCGACCGCGGTTTTGGAGACCGCCGTTATGCCACTTAACTAAGCTCCCAGAGTTTTACTTTACTCGAATTTAACTAAAAAACCAAGTTTAATGTTGTTAGTACATCAAATAAACTGAATAACAGTTATAGCTGTTATTCAGTTTATTTATACTGATTTTGACACAACAGCTACACCTTGCACTCTTTATGTTCAACGCTTTTTTTACACCACTTACAGAACTTTTTGAGCTCGATCTTACGCTCCACTTGCTTTTTGTTTTTAACAGAGTAGTAGTTGATGCGCTTACAGGTCTTACATTTTAGGCCGATGAGATGTTTTTGAGACATGGTGGATTGTATATATGGGCTAGTATATGGTATATATGATAATACAGAAACACTTGCTAATATGCAAGTTCTATATTCCTAGACATTTTGCTAACTATATACTATATACAATTCCCTATATACTTTCTGTATGCAAACGCCCTCAAAATGGAAAGAGTACGAGCTTCTTGATTCAGGCGACGGCATGAAGCTGGAGCGCTGGGGCCACTATATTGTTGCTCGTCCTGACCCAGCCGCCCTTTGGCCAAAAAAACACAACCCTCTTTTTTGGGGCAGAGCCAATGCCACCTTCGAGCGTTCTATTGGTGGTAAGGGGTGCTGGATTTACAAAGAAAAGATGCCGGCTCGGTGGCAGGTGAATTACGAGGCACTCTCTTTTTGGGTTAGACCCACTGATTCAAAACACGTGGGGCTTTTCCCGGAGCAGGGTGTCAATTGGTCCTGGATGCAAGACCAATTGCTGGAGTCACGAGGTATGAGACAAGAGGCACGAGTGCCAAAGATACTGAATCTTTTTGGATACACAGGAGGCGCGACTCTTGCGTGCGTTCTTTCTGGTGCGGAGGTCACACACGTTGACGCTTCGAAGGGAGTAATGGAGTGGGCGAAGGAGAATTATGCGCTTACACAAAACAGTTTACCAAGGAATAATACTACCCCATCCCGACCTTCCCCTGGCAAGGGGAATGGGTTATGCGCGGTGCGGTGGATTGTGGACGATGTCATGAAGTTTGTGGCGCGCGAGGAGCGGCGGGGAGCTCGTTATGATGGCATCATAATGGATCCGCCCTCTTACGGCCGAGGCAAGCGTAACGAGCTCTGGAAGATTGAGGAGATGTTGCGGCCCCTGCTTGAAAAGTGCGAAAAGATACTCTCCCCTTTCCCGCTTTTTTGTGTGGTAAATTCATACACCACCGGTCTGCCGCGCCAGACGGTAGAAAATATGCTGCGCGCGACACTTGCGTGTCGCGGCGGCACATTCACGAGCGATGAGCTTGGCTTACAGCCAAAGGATGGTGGATGGATCTTGCCGGCCGGCTCCACGGTGCGGTGGAGCCGGCCGGACAATTGACACCTGACAATTGTCCACGAATGAAAAGTCTACGCTCTCGTCGTTCAACGGATAGGACACTCCCCTCCGAAGGGAGAAACTCCTGCCCTACGCATCGAGCGAAGCGCGTCCCATTTTCTGGCCTTGAAAAAGTTGTTGAGTTCTGTTTTGGTGTCTTTATTGTACCAAGTTAGAACCTATTTCCAAAACAAA
>PCYI01000016.1 GCA_002774795.1 Candidatus Vogelbacteria bacterium CG10_big_fil_rev_8_21_14_0_10_51_16
GGACAAAAGAGCCATCTGCATGGCTCTTTTGTACACTTATGCCGGTCGGAGCGATGTCGTGATACGTTGAGGAAGAATCGTAGGTCGCTCTTCTTCTACTTGTCTTGTAGCTTCTTAACGCCGAGCCAAACGAGGACAATAAGGACAATTATAAGAAGCACAAAGCGAAGATACTCGTTCATGTCCGACCAGTAGCGCATGGAGGCAATGATAAAGGAAAGGACACCGCCCCAGGTAAAGCCAAGGGATACTGCTGTGCCGAGAGTGGCGTAAACACCGAGCAAAAGAGCAATGAGGCCTCCTGTGACCAAGACGATAAAAATGTTTCGATTGTACTCTTGTCTAACGACATCGTACTCTTGAGCGCAAGTAAAGTGGGCGTTGCAGTACGAGCGTGATTCCTCTGGGAAGGGCTTGGGGGCAACAGGGCGCGTTGAGCCATTGCTGGGTGTAGCTTCTTCGCCCCGCGCAAACCACTGGCCCCCTACCGCTAAGCAGGATTCTTGGGTGGTGTACTCGCGCTCGACCTGCTCTTGCTTACAGAAGTCTTCGTAGCGCGGCTCTGCGATAAAGAGCTGAGTGCCCACATTAAACAAAAGATTCAAGACAATCACAATGGCAAGCGTGAGAGACCATTGGAGTAAGCGGGTGGTGCGTTGGGTATCCATGGAGAGTTTTTAGTTAGTAGTTAGTAGTGTACAACCCCGCAGGAAAGTGCTCAACTCGACAACTCCTACAAGCTACAAGCTACTAACCCCCCCCTCCCTCGATAGTTTGCGCGGGTGTATGCAAGGAGGGTTTGCACATCGCGGGCCACGTCGTTTGAGCCGAGGACGATAATGGCCACCGACCGCGGCGTGGCCTCAAACGGAATCTCAAAAAGAGCGACCATCGTCTCTTTAGCGGCGAGAGTTTGCCCGACCTTGCCCCCCAGGAAAGAGGGGTCTCCGGCAAAGAGATTGAAGTTGTGAAGGTTGGTAAAGTGGGCTTTACCGTAAGCGCTCCGGTTGAGCTCGCCTGTCGTGAGCTTCAAGACGAAGCTTCGATTGTACTGGAGGTATTTTAGTAAATGAAACAGGTCTTGGGGGGTCGAGATATTTCCTGCGCCACTTCCTGAAGCGTCCACTAATACGGTGTCAAGCATGCCGAGGGCCTGCACTTTTTTTTGCATAAGGCCAACAAAGCGCGCCTTGCCGAGGGTTTGTGCCAAGGCCGCCGCCGCTTCGTTTGATGATTCGAGAAGGAGAGGATAGAGGAGGTCGAGGGCGCGAATCTTTTCACCCGCGCGGAGGCGGGGGAGCGAGGTGGTTGCGAGCATTGTTTGTGTGATAGTAATCGGATTGTCGAGATTGATGTACTCAGAGGCCACGAGAGCGGTTACCAGCTTAGTAAGTGAGGCGATGGGCACCTGGTCATCGGAGCCCTGCTCCAAGAAAACATAATTGTTACCGAGATCCGCTACCAGATAGCGCTCAGCACTGACGTTGGGTAGGTTTGGTGAGTATGCAAAATTGTCCTCGTGAAAACGATCTGAGTAAACTAGAACAGGCATACCGGTTGACACTAGTTGGTAGACGGCTTCAGCGTCTTCGTCCGCGAGCCGGATGCACCCGCCGGAATAGGTAGAGGCCACGGGCGTGCCATCAGGGTAGTATGGCCAGCCATGAATAAAGAAGTTCCCCTGAAATATCATGCTCCAGGGTTGGTAGACCTGTCCAAAAGAGGAAAAGTGATTCTCCTTTTTTGCTTCTATTCTGTAAAGTCCGGCCGGGGTCTCCCACCAAGACCCTTCACGACCCTTCGACTTTATGGGCACATCTTTCGTCACCACGCCGTCTTGGTAGACCCGCAGGCGCATGGCCGAGAGGTCCGCTTCCACAAAGCTGGCTTCATCCGCGATGAAGCGTTCGCGAACAGCTAAGAAGTACTCGGCTTGCGCCAGCTCTGGCCGGGCGCCGTACTCAAAACTACTCACATCGAGAGTGAAGGCAGGTAGGTTTGGGGTATAGCCAGTGCGGTCTACAAAATAGACTGCCGCAAAGGCGCTTGCAATCGCGACAAACAAGAACAATGGAAGCGTAACTACCACGGGTAAAACGAAACGAGAGGTTTTCGTCGGGGGGTAAGGTTGTTGCGGTTGTTCGTTGTCGTCAAACATGTTTGGGTCACAAGCCGTGAGTTATGAGGCACAAGGTACGTGGCACGGAAAACTGATAAATGCCAAATAACAGAAACTCGAATTTCCTAATGCCTAAAGCCTATCCCCGATGGCGGGAAAATCTAAGGATGTAACTCCCTTGGCCATAACGCCCACATGGGGTGTGGCCGAAAAGATTCTCTTGGCCATAGCGAGCACCTCGTCCTTGGAGATAGATTGAAGCTCCTGCATTATTTCACGCGGAGAGCGTATTTGCTTTTTAAACAAAAGTTGGTAGCTCGCCAGATTCCCATGATGCTCAACGTCCTCGGCCCCTAGAGCCAGAGCTGTTTCGGCCTGGTTTATCGTTCGCTCAAACTCCTCGTCTGTGGGCCCTTCAGAAAGGAAACCATCCAACACCTCTCTGATGGCGATGACGGCCGATGGAATCTTTTCTGTCTTGAGCTTTGTGCCGATGATAAACTCTCCGCCGTCAGAGTAGTCATTGTGACCCGCGCCGATGCCGTAGACAAGATGGAGCTCCTCTCGCAAGCGCGTAAATAGGCGTGAAGATGCTCCGTCCCCCAGTGCGGAGGCAACAGATGAGGCTACGTCGGACTCTCGCGAATATTGCGGAAAACCGGGAAATACAATTCGAAGCTTTGCTTGCTCAACGTCTCGATTATCTATGTAGGTAAAAGGAGTTACCTTCGGCGGAGGCACGTATGCTATTTCCGGCCCCGACTCAATTTTGGAAAAGTGCGCGTTTGCCAGCTTGCGCGCGGTATCAAAGGTGATATTGCCGGCGACAAGCAAGAGAAAGTTACCGCCGCCGTAGCATCGTGAGCGAAAGGCAAGGAGATTCTCGCGATTGACGCGGGGCAAGAAGTCACGAATCTCGCGCAGGCGGTATCCCATGGGGTGGTCCGGATAAAGCCGAGCACAAAACTCATCGTGGAAAAGGTTTTCGGGATTGTCGAAGCGAGCAAGAAGCTCCTCTTCGATGACTTTCCTCTCTTTTTCAACATCGCTTTCGCGATAGAGGGAATGGCTGAAGATGTCTCCGAGCCACGTCGCGGCCGCGTCTGCCCGAGAAGGGAGAGCCCGAGTCCAGTAGCGCACCGTCTCGTCGCCGGTGACGCCATTGTAGCGAGCTCCAAGACGTTCAATGGTCCGCGAGACCGCGGACCCGGTTTTCATTGTGGGGGTACCATCGAAGACAAGATGCTCGAAAAAATGGGCCAACCCGAGCTCGTCCGGCCCCTCGGCGCGGTTTCCGGCCTTACCCATTATCTTGAGATAGACGGAGGCGGCTTCGGGAAAAGGTACATGTAAAAGCCGCAAGCCGTTCGCGAGCGTTTCCACGTTGTAAGTGTGGTCTTTGAGGATGGTTTCAGTTTTTATCATGAGCTTTTTCTTTCTAAAACCAGTCTTGGTGCACCCTGAGAGATTCGAACTCCCGGCCTACCCGGTGTAAACGGGTCGCTCTAACCATCTGAGCTAAGGGTGCAATATTGTTAGGACCTACGCAAAACTCTGCTTTCGTCTTTGCGAGCGCTTTGCGCGAAGCAATCCAGGCTTATTCCTGTGCCTCATGAATCCTGGATTGCCTGCCTACTGCAGGCAGGCTTCGGAGTACCTCGCCATCGCTTATAGCGGGGCCCCGCCAAAGGCGGTGGCAAAGACACTCATTTGCGTATGTCCTAATTGTATTTAACCACATTTTGTCTTCTTTTAAAACAATGAGGGGCCGGGCAATCCGCGGATTGCTCGGCCCCATATTTCCTATCACCCTCAATCAATCCTCGATGGCCCCCGCCTCGCGGAGAGCCTTATCCGCATCAACACGGCTTCGCGCGTCTCTCGGGCGGAGATCGAGCACAATCTCCGCAAGGCCAGTGAGTGGGCCATGGAGCCGAGCGTCGGCCTCGCAGGTAAGAATCCGAGCATCCGGTGGCAAGGGCGGATTCTCATAGACCCGCGCTATGCGCATGAGACCGGCCGCCCCCGCGTGCTCCATGTCGCTCGCGAGGTCGCCCACGTAGGCCGCTCGGTGGGGAGCAACATCGAGCCGGAGGCATGCCTTCTCGAGGGCCGCGGTTTTGTCGAACCGCTCGCCGAGAATGAGGTCGAACCTCCCCTCGATGCCCACACTTCGTAGGTCGGCGTAGGTCTGTTCGAGTGTGTCCGCTGAGACGCTCGCCATCATGAACCCGTGCCCATCAAGTTGGCGGACCACATCCGCCGCTTCGGGGAACATTCGGTAGTAAGACCGCAGAGCCGCCCTGTGTTTGCGAAACACCACTTCGATTTCTTCGATAGGAGCGGTTACTCCGTAACTCCGGAAGTGGTTGAGCCATGGGTACGAGTAGTAGGCGCAGTATCTCGCAAACGGTGGCGCCACACCACCAAGTTCTTCGACCGTGTGACAGAGGGCGGTGTAGACAACGAGAATCGTGTCTCGCAGAACCCCGTCCATGTCGAAGATGACGAGCTCGAGCCCGCCACTGCCCCGCCGCACAAAGCGGCGGACACGGCGGGGTAGCAGAGAAAACAAGGTTCGCATTAGCCGCTCCTTTCGCAGTTTAGGCTTGCGAAGAGTGAATTGAGTTGAAATTGTCCTTAGTCCACCCACAACCTATCATGGGCACGAAATGTTATCAAGAACGTGTAGTTTCACATACTCTTGTTTTGGTGGTATCCTAAACCCCCATGTACCCTGTCCTACTTACTCGGCATGCCGATACTCTTCGCGCTACTTGGCTCAAAGAGACAGAGCGGATAGTAGACGATATGCGCGATATGGGTCGGGCCAGTCCGGAAGCGCTTGAAGTAGTACGCAATTTTCTCGGAGCAAACGGCAAGTTTGTGCGCCCCAGCCTGCTTCTTTTTGGCTTCGAAGCGCATGGTGGCGAGATTTCACCCACGATCATAAAGCTTGCAATCAGCTTGGAACTCTTGCACATCTACTTACTTGTTCACGACGACATTATAGACGCGAGCGACATGCGCCGGGGCGTGCCGGCTCTTCATAAGAGCTTTGAGGCGTACCACGAGGCTCATAAGTTGCGCGGTCAGAGTGTTGGATTCGGCATCAGTATGGCTATTTTGATTGGTGACCTGCTGTGCGCGGAGGCAGAGAGGCCTTGGACAGAAGCAGCGGCCACTGGCGTTGCTTCGTCTGAAGCACGCCTGGTGTTTGACGAACTCAAGCAGGAGGTGGGCTGGGGACAGTATAGGGACACAGCTCTTACTGTCGAACGCGAGCCAGTACCGCTCGATGACATCCTTGCTATTATGTCGGAAAAGTCAGGGCGGTACTCTATTTACAGGCCCATACAGATTGGCGCTTTGCTTGCCGGAAAGACCATAGAGGATAGTGGCTGGCTTGAAACTTTCGGTATCAATCTCGGTATTGTGTTTCAGGGAGTGGACGACATTCTCGGAGTGTTCGGCGATAGTGAGGTGGTCGGCAAAAGTGTCGACTCCGACTTGCGCGAACGTAAGTTTACCCTCCTTACGCATTTCGCTTTCGCCTCCGCTTCACCCACAGACCGCAAGCACATCGAAACTTTTTTCGGTTATTCTAAAGAAGACAGCGCCAACTTGATGCCGGCACTCGAAGAGGTGCGGACTCTCTTTGAAAAGTATGAAGTGGCCAAGAAAACCCGAGCGGTCATCCAGGCGCACTACGACAAGGCGGTGGCCGCAATCAGTGCCTCTGGCCTGTCGGAAGAGCGACAAACCGAACTGCATGCCTTTGCCGAGTTTATATTAAATAGAAAGAAATAGAATGTTTAATCTTAAGGATATTCGAACTTTCTTGTGGTATTTCCCCTCCCCCTGACCAGGGGGAGGCTGGGAGGGGGTAGATTGGGGTGGCATGTGGCTCAACTACTACCCCACCCCTCCCACCCCACCCCAGCCCTCCCCTCAGGCAGGGGAGGGGGCATACGCCCCTGGCCAGGGGAGGGAGCAACCACACTTAATCTCCCAAGAAACTCCTAAGAGCCAATCTTAAACATAGATCTTAGAAGCAGAAAGCTCGTAGCGAACTAAAAACTCCAAACTAAAAACTAAAAACTAGAACTAGCTACTTCCCATCCCCATGACCGACCCTGACCACATCTCTCCTAAAACAGCTCCCGCCTGCATCGGCATTATCCTCGATGGCAATCGCCGATGGGCCACCGCCCGTGGCCTAAAGTCTTGGCAGGGCCACGAAGCGGGAGTTAAAAAACTCAAAGAGGTGACCTCCTGGGCCATTGAGGCCGGCGTGCGCCACCTCATCTGCTACACCTTCTCCACCGAAAACTGGGAGCGCCCCAAAGAGGAGGTGGATTTCCTGATGAAAATCATCACGATGGCTATCACAACAGAGATGCCGTGGCTTTTGGAACACAACGTAAAGGTGACGACCATTGGTGAGCTCTCTAGGTTTTCGAAGGAGACGCAGGACGCCCTCGCTCTCATTAAGTATCGCACCGAGACCCACACGGCCATCACTGTCACTCTTGCCCTCAACTACGGCGGCCGAGCCGAGCTGGTGCGAGCTATAAACAAGCTCCGCACCGAAAAACAGAATTTGTTGGAGCCGGTCACCGAAGCGGACATCTCTGGCGCCCTCGACACTGCCGGCCTGCCGGACCCCGACATGGTCATTCGCACTTCGGGGGAGCAACGGCTCTCCGGCTTCCTGCCGTGGCAGGCCGTCTACAGCGAGCTTTTTTTCCCGGCCGTCCTTTGGCCCGACCTCTCAAAAGAGCAGTTTATGGGCCTCCTCGACGAATTCGCCCGCCGAGTGCGCCGATTTGGGGCTTGATACTCCCGCCATTCACGCTACAATAGAGAACGTCATGAGACTTGAATACTACCCGGTCAATACCCTGAAGCGGGAACTGCGAGAGCTTACCATGAGGCATCTCGACCTTTCACAATACCGCCTTTTTTTCTTTGGCTCGCGGGTGGAGGGTAAAGGCACCGACCGCTCTGATATTGACATGGGTATAGAAGGTCCCAACCCCGTCCCCGCGGAATCACTCCAGGCGATAGAGGAGGGGGTCGAAGCTCTGTCCACTCTCTATAAAATAGATGTTGTTGATTTTGGGCGGGTACCGGAGCGTTTTAAGGCTGTAGCCTTACAGCATCAAGAATCTTTCTAAACGAAAGTCAAACATGTCAAAACTTACACTACTCATTGAAGATTTTGGGAAGGCACTCAGTCGTCTCGAAGAAGTGTTAGCCAAAGAGAATGATGCTGAAAACATCGTACGCGACTCGGCTATCCAGCGGTTCGAAATCGTCTTTGACCTTGGATGGAAAACAGCGAAAGCTTTTCTTGAGGAGCACCACACGATTACCTGTACCTCGCCCCGAAGTTGTTTCCGGGAACTTTTTCATCAAGGCGTCATTGAACATGACCCATTTTGGATTGAGGTAACCTCGCTTCGTAATTACACGACCCACACCTACAGCGAACTACTGGCACAAAAGGTGTATGCCGAGTTGCCGCAGACACTCAAACGTTTTCGAGAACTCCACGAAAAATTAAGGGCGGATAAAAGTGGGCTCGAGTAGCGCTTAATTTACCGCCAATGTAAAAAAATGGGGGGCAAACACTCTTCACACAAAGCGCTTATTTATCTCCGCCGTCCTCTGGCCCGACCTCTCGAAAGAGCAGTTTGTGGGCCTCATCAACGAGTACGCCCGCCGCGAGTGCCGGCTTGAGGTGTAAGCGGGAACACCAAACAGAACAGACGGTAGACTTGACAAGTCATGCGCCCATGTGCTACATTAAAAAGAGTAAAAGTTGTACATTTCCAAGGCAATCAAGAGACTAGTTTCGACTCCAAGATGGTGATTTTTCATCACTTTGGAGTCGAAACTAGTACGAGTAGGCGACCTGTTGCGTTTGGGTTCAGGGTGAATTCAAAGCAAACAATCGCAATGTAACCGAAGGAGGTTCGCGTCATGAAGACGTCGAACGCTAAGGTGCTTGGTGAACTCTCCAGGCAACTCGTGGAGGTGGGTTCGGAGCTGCCCAAAGACCAGCTCCAGGTGGTGAAGGCGTCGGGGATGGTGGCGCGCGTGTTGCGCGCCAATCGGGACCAGCTTGCCAGCATGCGGCGGGCGCACGACGGCGGGCCCGAGCCGCGCCCACAGAAGTCCGGCCTCATCCTCCCCGAGGGCAAGCTCGTCGAGGCCACGGCCCTCGACTTCGCGACCGACATGTTTCCCGACTGCCGAGTCGGAGCGGCGGTACAGATGGGGCTCGACTTCGGTGTCCCCATCGAAGAGACGCTTGCCCACCGCGGTGACCCGACCCGGGTCGGAGCGGTGACAAGCGGCCTCTTCACTGAGGCCAACTACCCGACGTCGCACCCTGGTGTCGTCTGGGCGAATATCTTCGCCGTGAACCACGGCCGCCACGTGTCGGATGCCGAGCTCCGGGCCTGGCCGGAGAAGATAAAGATTGCCACTGGCCGTGACCTTCGCTACGCCTCTGCGAAGGTGGAGGCCCAGGCCCTCCAGGCCGCACCCCGCCCCGCTTTCGACGGTTGCTACCCGCTCCTCGCCTACGGCAACCTCTGGACGAGCGCTGACGGCGATCGCTACTTCCTCAGGGCGTACCTGGACGGTGGCTCGCGCCACGTCGACAGCGTTTGGGACAACCCTCGGGACGACTGGCACGGCAACTGGTGGTTCCCCGTCCTCGAGTATCTTGAGGCCCTGGTCCTCTGATACTCTGGACCCACCTGGAACCCTGGCCCCCTGGATTTCTGGAACCCTGGAATGGGTTCTCCCCGGCACGCGCTTTGCGCGTGCCGGTTTTCTATTTCCCAAAATTCTGTTATGCTCACAAATGATAGTAGGCGAATCAGCCTGCGGTAGAGATAATTTCAAAGCTTCGGACGGCCGAATTCAAATCGTAGGGTATGCAGAGTTGTGCCGGTTACGGTTGCCTCATGGCAATTAGGGCTTGCGCGAGCGTCAACCTTACGATTTCAAAACAAAAGATACTTGGTGGGAGGTGCTGGTGGATTTTAGATCCCAAATACTATACAGCCTGGAGAGTATTCAATGGGCAGTGGCATAGATGGCATCTCACACATTTCTGGACGAGCGCTGACGGCAATCGCTACTTCCTCAGGGCGAACCTGGACGGTGGCTCGCGCAACGTCGACAACGTGTGGAACAACCCGCGGAACGACTGGAACGACAACTGGTGGTTCCTCGTCCTCGCAACTATCGAAGTTCTCATCCTCGGCCTTTGGTCGGGGATTGAGTTTCTTTGAGACATTTTTGATACCAGCCACCGATCATGCGTCCAATTTCATCGAGCGGCGTAGAGAGAGCAATGTACTTCTTCTGCTCTAGTACGTTCGAGCGCCACGCTACTTGTAGGATAAACTTAATAAGGTCAAAGCGAGCGCTCACCTCTTTCAAGATTTCTAGCTTGCGTTCCTTCGGGGTGTGGCTGGCTCTGAAGATAAGAATAATACACTCCAGAAACAACGCATCAATTTTCGCCCCGAGAGTGTATCGAGATGTCTTGGGAAGGTGTTGTAGATATTCCGTCCACAATTTATACGCCGACACGAGCTTGTCCAAGATGCTCAAGTTCGTGCGGGGGGGGGGCGCTACGAGGTGTATTGTTTTTTGTGTTCGTCATTCCGATAATCTAGCGCATGCGCAGGCAATTTACAATCAGCTACAGGGAGATTATCTCTGTCGAAAACTTGCTTGGCGCTTGGCAGGAGTTTCTTCGCGGGAAGCACGGCAAGCAAGATGTCCAGCTCTTTCAACTGCATCTGATGGATAATGTTCTCACTCTCCACTATGAGCTCAGAAATCTTACATATACGCATGGTGGCTACCATCATTTCAAGATAAACGACCCAAAACCGAGAGACATTCATAAAGCGAGCGTGCGGGACAGACTATTACATCACGCCATCTATCGGAAGCTATACCCCTTTTTTGATAAACTTTTCATCGCCGACTCTTACTCTTGCCGTCTGCGAAAGGGAACACACCGCGCCAACAATCGCCTCAGAGTTTTTTTCAATATTGTAAGCAAGAACAACACCAGAATCTGCTGGGTGCTCAAATGCGACATTCGCAAGTTCTTCGCAAGTATCGACCACCAGACACTTTTCATGGTCCTCGATGATTACATCAAAGACGACCGTACCGCACGCCTACTGCGGAAGGTAGTCAGCAGTTTCTCCTCCACTTCGGTCGGGACAGGTCTGCCGCTCGGCAATCTCACCTCACAGCTTGTGGTGAATATCTACATGAACGAGTTTGAATTATTTATGAAGCATAAACTCATGGCACGGCATTATATTCGCTACGCCGACGACTTTGTGGTGCTTTCGCATAGCAAGTCGTGGCTCGAAAGCATTTTGCCGATTATGCGTTCTTTTCTAGTGGCAACTTTGAGTCTTTCGTTACACCCCAATAAGGTGTCCATTACCTCTCTCGCCTCCGGTGTGGACATCCTCGGTTGGGTGCATTTTACCGACCACCGCGTCCTGCGGACGGCAACCAAGAGGAGGATGTGGAGAAAGCTGTTACCTGCCGCCACCCACGAGACAGTTGCGTCATACAAAGGCCTTTTGAGGCATGGCAATAGTCATAAACTGCTCGACGAACTCAAGCGTATCGCGCCTGTGTTAGACTGATACTTATGATTGAGCCAAAGATAATTTTCGAAGACAGTAGTTTGCTTGTCCTCGACAAGCCGGCCGGGCTCGCCGTGCATGGTTTTCCAGGCAACACCGAGCCGACTCTTGCTGACTGGCTTTTGGAAAAGTATCCGGATATTGAATCTGTCGGCGAACCAGAATCTCTACGCCCTACGCCCTACGCCCTACTCCCTGTATCCCGCTGTGGCTTGGTCCACCGCCTCGACCGCGAAACAAGCGGGGTAATAGTGGTGGCCAAGACCCTGGAGGCATACTTATCTTTGAAACAGCAGTTCTCCTCCGGCTCGGCCGAGGAGGGGTATGAGGGGCGGCCCCGCAAGACATATCAAGCCCTCGTTTACGGACTTATGAAAGACGACCAAGGCGAGATTCATCGCTCCATCGGACGAAGTCGCGTGAATCCTAAACTCCGCATCGTGGGGGCGAAAGCGAGTGGCACATCGCGTGATGCTCTTACCTACTATAAGGTCCTCGAAAGATTCAATCTTTTGGGAAAGGTTGAATCTTTCGAGCAAGAAGAAAGAAGAAAGAAGAAAGAAGGAGTATCAGATTTTACGTTTCTCGAATGTTATCCACGAACAGGCAGAACGCATCAAGTGCGCGTGCACCTTGGCTCCATCGGCCGGCCGGTCGTGTGTGACAAGCTCTACGCTCCGGGAAAGCCTTGCTTGCCCGGTCTTACGCGTCATGCCCTCCACGCCGCTTCGATTGATATAATGCTCCCGACCGGGGAGAGAAAGGTATTCAGTGCGCCCCTACCTATAGATATGGCGGGAGTGTTGGAGAATCTGCATAAGGCAAGTTTTGAGCAAAGTACGAAGCACGAAATTTGAAGCACGAAACAATATTGAAGCAATCAAGCACAAAGTATTAAACGGCCCCTTTTTGAATTTGAAGCTTAAGAGCTTAGGATTTGTTTCGAGCTTCGTGCTTCGGATTTCGTGCTTGGATATGTTGCATAGCAACGTCTCTTGTGGTAAAGTACTCCAACCTGAGAGCCCATTCACGATCTCGACGCAAAATATACTCAGAAAAGAGCTCATCCGCCAAAATGACAAAATTACCGTCAAAAAAGCTTCCCTTCAGTCTCAACGTATCTCGATACGTTTCGGCTTCCAGTTCGCTTTTTGCCTGGAAATTTTGCCACTTTGTTTGGATGCGAGATTGTGGATAGACTCTAAACAACATGACCAAAAGACTCATTATCTCTCCGGTAGATATTGAAAAGCGCCAAGCGCTCGCTATTCGTGCTGGCGATGTGGTGCGAGTCTCTTTAAAGATTCAGGAAAAGGGTAAGACCCGCCTCCAGGCATTTGAAGGCATGGTCATTGCCGTTAAGCATGGCACGGAGGCAGGCGGCAGTTTCACAGTCCGTAAGGTGGCGAGCGGGGTAGGGGTGGAGCGTATCTTTCCCTTGTATTCGCCGGCCATCGACAAGATCGAGGTGGTGCGTCGGGCCAAGGTGCGCCGGGCCAAGCTCTACTTCATCCGTGAAAAGGTGGCTCGCCAAATCAGAAAGAAAATGCGTCGCGAGCGCAGTACCACCGGCACGGTTGACGTCGTGGACGAGTCTGCCCCAAAGCTAAGCACGGAGCAACAAACTGACGCCAAGAATATAGAGACTAACAATATCGACATTGCCGCCGAGGCGGAGAAAGAGGTGGAGGAGACGCTCGCGTAATAAAATAGTTTACAGAGTGTAGAACAGCAACGCAGGAGGTCTGGCTAAATTTTGTGGCGCTTTAATTGTAAGCGGAAGATTGTTTGGATATACTGGTCTAGCTGTCCTTGACTTTGAGTTACGAAACTCCTCCCCCTGGCCAGGGGGAGGTTGGGAGGGGGTAGGTTTGTGGCATGTGGCTTAACTACAATCCCACCCCAACCCTCTCCTCGGGCAGGGGAGGGAAAAAATACGAGTTTCGTAACTCACAGTAATTGTCCATAAATGCCCGGGTGTTGTAATTGGTAGCCAAGCATCCTTGAGGTGGATGTGCCGCAAGGCGTGGAGGTTCAAATCCTCTCCCGGGCACCAATAAGGAACTCAACGATTTTTTCGGTGGATACAAGCGGACGGCGCAAAGCGCCGACCAAGG
>PCYI01000003.1:0-10849 GCA_002774795.1 Candidatus Vogelbacteria bacterium CG10_big_fil_rev_8_21_14_0_10_51_16
TTCGTATTCAAGGGTTGTGGAGGTGAGCGATTCGTCCATCATGGTGTTTAGCATGTCCACAAAAGGTACCCCGGCGAGCGCGGCCCGCATTAGCTCGGGACGTTTATTGACCACGGCGCCCACCAAAAGACCGCCGGCACTTGCACCTTGTATGGTGGTCCGCTCGGGCGCGCCGTATCCCGCGCGCTGTAAATGCTCGATGCAGGCGATAAAATCAGTGAACGTGTTTTCTTTATTGGCCATTTTACCCCCCTCGTACCACGGCCGTCCGTACTCGCCGCCCCCGCGTATGTGCGCTTTGGCATACACCACTCCCCGGTCTATCAAGGTTAGTCGATCAACCATATAACCGACACCGGGAGAGACACCATAGGAGCCATAGCCATAGAGGTGCAAATGGGGTTGTTTTCCCTTTCCTACGCTACCCTGCCGATAAGCAAGAGAGATGGGGATGCGCGTGCCGTCTGTGGCCTTAGCAAACAGCCTCTCTTCAACATAGTCAGCGCTGTCAAAGCCCTCCCCTGCGTACTTCTGTTGCAGAACAACATACTCTCCGGTGTCGGCATTGTACTCACGCACTTGCTCCGGCGTGGTGAGGGTGCTGTATGAAATGCGAAAGGTTGGAGCGTTATAGTCCGGATTCCAGAGGTTGTGAATGTTTCTAATCGGGCGCTCAAAAGGAAGGTCGCGTCGCTCGTGTTGGTTGTCTAAGATTGAGACAGCCTTAACTCCGTCGCGCCTCTCGAATAATACCGTGTAGTCTCTAAAGCATTCTGTCGAAAGTAAGACCACTTCGGGTGACTCCGAAATGAGTTCCTGCCACACTAATGGAAGCGTCTCACTGTTTTCTGTGTCGGGCGACTCGACCTTATCAAGAGAGGCAATCAGAAGTCGACCATGCGGGGTGGAGCCGTACTCAATGAGATACAAAATATCCTCCCGCTCGTCTATTCCATATTGGACCCTTGGTGTGCGGCCATATAAAGAGCGCATTCCGGCAGACTCGCCATTGTGGGCCACCAAGAGCATCTCGCTTGTGTCACTACTCTCACAAGAAAGAAACAGGTGGCGCTCGTCTTTGCTCTGCTGAAGTGAAAGATAAAAGAGCGGATCTTTCTCGTCGTAGAGGAGTTCGTACTCACCCGCGAGCGTCCCGTGATACAGATAACGAGCTCTGTCACTCTTGTCTGCCGCGACAAAGTAGTAAGTATCGTCAGGCATCCAGGCAAATGAGTTTACCTGCGCCTTTTTGTCTTCAAAGACAGTGTCGCCGGTCTCTAGGTTGCGAAAGCCAAGCGTGTACTTCTGAGCCCCGGAGGCATCGTAGGCATAAGCGGCCACTTGCCCGGAATGATTAACCCCGAAATAGACGAGATGAAAAAAGCTGTGCCCCTCGGCCATTTTATTTTCGTCGAACATAATCTCTTCGGGCTGTCCGGCTGACTGCCTCTCGATAGCGCGAATAACAGTTGCGGTTGTGTCCCCATCATGATGACGGCGTCGACAGCGCAACTTGTAAGACTTCCCCTTTTCCACGCGGGTGTAGTACCACCAACCACGGTGTAGTGTTGGGACAGATAAATCATCCTCGCGGATGCGCGAGAGCATATCATGGTAGAGCTCCTCTTGTAGGCTCCTGGTTGGGGCCATCACCGCCTCTACATAAGCGTTCTCCGCCTCAAACTGCGCCCGCACAATGGGGTCGTGTTTTTGCTTGAGCCAATGGTATGGGTCGGCAATCTCGCGCCCATGGTAGCTATGAACATGGTCAACCTTTTTGGTCTCGGGAGCGTTTATGCTTTTCTTTTTTAGCTCTTTTAGTGAAAACATGCAGATTAAAGAAAACAGGTAGTAGCTAGGGCGTAGAGTAAGGAAGCAAATAATAAACCAGAGACTGAATAAATGCGATAATCTGCAAGAGTGATGTAACGATAGTTTTATCCCAGTTTCAAGTTTCCAGTTTCAAGTTTCTAATTCCTGCTGACAGTTACTACCACTAATAGTAGTTTCGGCGAAACAGTTTGCGAAACAAAAAACGGAGCAGAAAAAATAGCAAGACGAGCACGACAATCCAAAAAACCCAGGCGTGCCTAAGAAGAAGACCGGCCGAAGCAAGGCCAAAGTAGGCGGCGTACTGCAAAGGCTCTTTTACCCCTCCCCCCGTGCCCTCCTCCGCTGCTGTAACTTTGGTGGGAAGGTCACCGAGCACCCAATCTGAGAGTTTAGCCATGGTGGCTCGATAGCCGGAGACAAGCCAGCGCACCGGGGCGATAGCGGCAAGGCCACCCACTTGGGTGAGTCCGCTCGCTCTTGTCTCGCTCGCGCGAGCCTGCTTGGCCGCTTCTCCCTCGGCTAGCGCTTGACGCAAATCGGCCTTTTTAGCTTCAACGGCGGTGGCGGCAGTGACTCGGAATGAGTCGCCGGACTCGGCTACAGACCCTATGGGCTCGGAGACGTAAGCCGGCAAGACACGACTGGCGACCGAGGCGACCGTATTTGTGGTGGAGCTTGCCAGGGCGCCAATGGTGTTTGCGGCGGTGGAAAGAGCGCTCCCCACGGCACCAAAATCACCCGTAATCACGGCGGTCTCGGCTGATACAGAAGCAGAGTTCACATTAGGAGAGGCGGGAGGTGGCGGTGAAGGGAGCGGCTCGACAGTGACCTCATTTTTAGCGGCAACATTGGTGGCGAGAGTAATGGTAGCAGGAGACGTGCCCTGCTCAATACGTTCAACCTTGGTGATTAGAGCGCTCACCGAGTGCTCCCCCTCGCGGGGGACCCAATTGATACGCACCTCATCTAGCTTGCCGGGGGCAATTAGAAACGGGGCTTCGGTAATAAGGCGGTCGTTGTCTCGAAAAGCAACCCTTCCCTGCACAGTGAAATCACTGCCATTAAAAATGGCTGTGTAAACACCCACCTCGACCCCCTCCCGAAGCGGGTAGGCGGAGTACCAAATATTACCTGGAATAATTCCGACGTTTGGGACCGGAGCGGCAAATACAAAAAGCGGAAAAATCCAGATCGCAAAGGATATGCTTAAATTGCGAAAGATGCCAGTCATTCTTAAATTATTGAATTGTTAAATTGTCGAATCATTTTCTTAACAATCTAACAAATTTATTTACGCATCGTAACTGCTCACACCCCCCCCATTTGTCTTTCCGGCCCCGTATCCAGTACGGGGTAAACTCCAGCCAGGATCTCCCCCCGCAGGGGATCCCCCGTAGGGGGACAGGCCCAGATTGAACCTGGATCCTGCCTGCTGTAGGCAGGCCGTTCTACAACGGGATGACACTCGATAGACGCGAGAGGGGTGCGCAATTACTACGCATCTATAGTGGCCGCCCTTGCGTGTGTCTGGATAAACAGCTTTCGTGGGGCCACTTCAGAGCCCATGAGCATGTCGAATGTTTTATCGGCCTCCTCCGCGTCTTCGATAGTAATCTTCCGGAGAGTGCGGGTGGCGGGGTTCATGGTAGTTTCCCAGAGCTCGTCTGCGTTCATTTCTCCGAGCCCCTTGTAGCGCTGAATGGAAACCTTGGGGTTCTTTTTTGTCTTTTTCCCGTCTTCTCCCTCACTCTCGTCTTCTACCCCGCTATTCTGCTGTCCCCCTTCGGTGCCCCCCTCCTCTGTGTCTGCTTCAGTTTCTATAGCAAGATTGTCTACACCAAAATCTTTGAGAACTCGCTCTTTTTCTACGTCAGTATAAGCATAACGAACATCCTTTCCTTTCCATATCTTATAGAGTGGCGGGGTGGCCACGTAGATATGACCGGCATCGAGTAATGCTCTAAAGTAGCGGAAGAAAAGAGTCAAAAGTAAGGTGCGGATGTGCGCTCCGTCGACGTCGGCATCGGTAGCAATAATGACCTTATGATAGCGAAGGCGCGAGATGTCAAAAGTCTCCGCGATGGCGGTGCCGAGCGCGATTACCAAGTTCTTTATCTCTTGAGAGGAGAGCATCTTGTCGAGACGAGCCCGCTCGACGTTTAAAATCTTGCCACGCAAAGGGAGGATAGCCTGAGTACGACGATCGCGACCCATTTTAGACGAACCTCCGGCCGACTCTCCCTCTACCAAGAAAAGCTCGCTTTCATTAGCGGAACGCGACTGACAATCGGCAAGCTTGCCCGGCAAGGTCATGCCGTCTAAGGCACCTTTCCGCAAAACGCTGTCTTTGGCGGCTTTGGCCGCCTTGCGGGCTTTTAGGGCAAGCACAACCTTACTGATAATCGCTTTCGCGTCATCGGGATTCTCTTCCAGATAAAGCGCAAAAGCCTCTCCAAAAACACCAGCTACCGCTCCCTGGGCTTCTACTGAGCCAAGTTTTGCCTTTGTCTGGCCTTCAAATTGGGCATCGCGCATCTTTACAGAAACGACGGCGGTTATCCCTTCGCGCACATCGTCCCCGGTGAAATTATCTTCGTTGTCTTTAATGAGACCATTCTTGCGGCCATACTCATTTAGCGTTCGCGTGAGCGCGGTGCGGAAGCCGGTAAGATGAGTACCGCCCTCGGGAGTCGAAGTATTGTTGGCATAGCTAAACTCACGGACTTTTATGTCGTCTATATATTGCAAAGCAATCTCTACCTGAATATCGCCAGACTCTTTCTCAACGCAGAAAACATTTTTCTGCACCGCTTTTTCGTGAAGGTTGTAAAAATTAACGAGCGAGAGCAGGCCGCCCTCGAAATAAAAGGTGTGGGAAAGAGCGTCAAGGCCAAGAGCCGCAAACCAAAAGGTTTCTTTCAGGTCCGGGACCTCTGGAAGTGTTCTGGCATCTATAAGGCGAATGCGCAACTTCTTCACCAAATACGCCTGCTGACGAAAATGGTTCTTTAATTTATCCGCATCAAAAACAAGTTCGGAGAATATCTGGGCATCAGGCTTGAA
Source organism: Candidatus Vogelbacteria bacterium CG10_big_fil_rev_8_21_14_0_10_51_16 (assembly GCA_002774795.1). Taxonomy (GTDB): domain Bacteria; phylum Patescibacteriota; class Minisyncoccia; order Phycocordibacterales; family JACRKE01; genus 1-14-0-10-51-16. Next base: position 4,897 of record PCYI01000003.1, read on the forward strand.
GGTGATAACAGTCCCGCGACTCTTTGTCTTTCCCACCTTCTTAACATTAGCCTTCTTTACACCGCGAGCATACTCCTGGCGGTATAGGTCACCATCTTGATGAACTTCTGCTATTGTCCACTCGGAAAGAGCATTCACCACAGAAGCACCCACTCCATGGAGACCACCGGCAATTTTGTACGACTCACCATCAAACTTTCCACCGGCATGGAGTGTAGTCATAACCGTTTCCAAAGCAGACACCTTGGTCTTTTTGTGAATGCCGACCGGGATACCGCGGCCGTTGTCGACTACGCGTACAATGTCTCCGGGCAATATCGTGACCTCCACCTCGTCGGCATATCCGCCCATGGCCTCGTCCCGCGAGTTATCAAAGATTTCTATTACACAATGATGCAAGCCCTCCGGCCCGGTCGAGCCGATATACATGCCCGGACGCTTGCGCACCGGCTCCAAACCTTCCAAGACTTGGATACTGTCGGCGGCATATTTGTGGCCACTGCCGTTTTCTTTCGCTTTGCTCATGGAGTAGGAAGTAGGATTTAGGAAGTAAGAAGTAAGTAGTAAGAAGTAAGAAAGTAAAAGAGAAAGTTGCACGCGATAGATATGTATTATAGCATTTTTTGCTTATCCACACGACCTTGACAGACGAGAGCAAATTTGATTTGATGTCCCAGGCGAAGACACCTTGACAAGTTATCACATACTTGCGATGTGCCAATCCGTGTACACTCATTGCTCCTGGTCTCCACGCTCGGACCAGGCGACACATCGCCCTTAAGGGGTGAAAAGGGGTTGATAAGAAAGCATGAAAGTTAAAAACATCCTCCGGCGAATGCGAAGGAGGCCTTTGCCGGATGGCCTAACGCCGTACGTTCAACGTGATGAGTTGGGCGACGAACGGCTCGGATTCAAGTGGCGTGGCGAGCCGATCTCCTTCACGGAAGGTCTGGCGTACATCCTCCTAGGCCACCTACCCGGCACCCCGGGTAAACCATGGAACAGTCCAGAGGACATGTACCAGCTCGTGAATGTCTTCGGGGTGGTATGCCTAGACGACTACAACCGCCTCAACCGAGCGGCGATTCGGGACATGGCCTTGTTTAGAAACGGCCCAGGCTACTCACGGCGCCTGCGCCGCGCACTCATGGCGCTCCCCTTCTACGGGGGACTCATGAGTGCCGACGCGCAACTGCTAGAGAGAACTGACCGAGAGCGCAGATCCCAAGACAGGAAATTCGCTCGCCTACCGCACGAGTAGGCGAGTATAGACACAGGAAAGGATGGATAAGAGATGGAAAGGAAGACAATGCGTGGTGTCGTCAAGCACCTTCTCGAGGTCGGCCTCACCGCCGTCCTCGAGGATGACGAGCGACTCCAGTCCGAGAAGCAGGAGGCTCGGATGGACGGCAAGATGAGGCTCGGGGGTCTCGGCCAGTTCTCGGGAAGAGAGCTGGGAAATATGATAGTGAGAGTGGACAAGCAGTTCGCGGCCCTCGAGAACTTGGCCGCCATGAGGAAGCTACGCTCCAGTTCGTTCACGGCCGCCGGCATGATTCTCGGCTGGTGTGCGGACTACATCACAATGAACGACGTGGCCCTCGAAGCCATGGAGGCAGTTGCCCGAAAAAACTGCTTCAACTGGGATCTCTCGAAGGAGCAGGCCAAGAGGGGCCACGAGCTCGTCCGACGGGCCTGCGTCATCAGCCGCGACGAGGAGGACCTCGGCAAGCTCCTCGACGAGCTCATCGGCCCCTCCAACGGAGACGAAGAGTAGCGAGAACCAAGAACCGAGAACCATCGGCAGGAGCCAGCCTGCCACCACCGGGCGCCCCGAAAGGAGGCGCCCTTAACTTTTCCACAACCTCATTTAGTAGCCTTGCTACTAAATGAGGTATCATGTGTCCATGGGATCACGACCTTTCACTTTCACCAACAACGAGTACTATCACATCTACAATCGAGGCGTGGATGGGCGTCTTATAGCCAAAGACCAATTTGACAGCACCAGATTTGTAAAAAGCTTGGTGCTATTCAACAACAAACTTCCGCTTGGAAGTATATACGAGTACGAGCGCCGACAGACCTCTATGTTTGAAGGCCAGCAACTTAATCGGCAGTTTATCCTAGACAAGCCCATTGTACAGATAATTTGCTACTGCTTAAATCCAAACCATTATCACTTGATAGTTAAACAGATTAAGGAGGGTGGCATAAGTTATTTTATGCAGAAATTAGGAACCGGCATCACTCTGCACTTTAACGAGCGACATAAGCGTCGAGGAGCGCTCTTCGAGAGCAAGTTTAAGGCCCGCCCTATTGATGACAACGATTATCTTCTCCACGCGAGCGCATATGTAAATCTGAATAATCGCGTACACAGAATCTCGGGAAAAAATCTTGAACTGGTACGGTCGAGCTTCGATGAATATAAAGAAAGTAGAAAGGGTATTTGCGCCAAAGATATAATTCTTGGGCAATTTAAAGGTGCTTCTGAATATGTAAAATTTTGTGAAGAGTCATTTGAGCTGATGCTACAAGCTAAAGACGACCAAGCAGAACTTAAGGCCATTGAGTTTGAACAATGATATCTAGTCATTTAGTAGCCTTGCTACTAAATGAGGTCGGTGAAGATGGCGAAGCGACGCCATTCCACCCTGAAATTAGTGACAGGGATGCGGCGGGTCTCGCCGGGAAGACCGTTCGTGTCAGGGTCGTGGACAATGAGAGTGTGGGGGTTAGTTGTCACTCCCTCGTATCCAATGACAAGCACCATGTGAGTTTTACCAGGCAGGCGTTGCCGACCAGGGACAGAGACAATCGCTGGTCGACCGGAGTTAATCTCTCCAATAATCTTTGAAACTCCATGCTCTAAAAGCGCATCTGAATAATAACCAGCTTGATAGGCAGGCAACGCGGCGGGGTCGGCGGTGCGAAACTCCTGACTGTAGGCGGGAAATCCATGATTGCGCAGGAGTATGACGAGGTGCGCGTGCGACCAGCCGTGAGAGGTAAAGCCACCAATGCTCTCCCCTTCGCGAATAAGCTCGTCTACACTCGGAAGTCTACCTGGCACTAGAAAATCGCCCATCATTTTTATGGCCGCGATAGCGCAGGCCCGCTCCTTCCAGTAGGGGTCTGTGGCGGACTGCTGTTGAGAGATGTAGGGAACCGGGAGGTGCATAGGAAAATTGTTAAATTGCTAAATTGTTAAATTGTTGCATACCGGTATCGTTGCGTGGAGCAGTCTAAACATGCAACAATTTAACAATGCCCGACGTTTAACGAACGGTCCAACCTTTGGCGGCAATGTCCGCAGAGATATCATCCATAATGGCGGACACCTCCTCACCCTCAAGGGTGCGGTCGGAGGCCTGGAAAACGAGTCGGTAAGCAAAGGAGATTTGCCGTACTGCATCCTCGTTTATTTTCTCAAAGCGGTCAAAAAGGCGTGTGGCAACAAGGAGCACCCCAGCCCTTACTTTTGCTATGGAAAGCACCTCCGCCCCTGCTCGCTCATCGGGCACCCAGACGGAGATGTCGCGAGTAGAGAAAGGATAGGGAGAGAACTCTTTATAGGCAACGCCCCTAGCCATGCGTCTTGGAAGGTCGGCGTATGTTTTCGGCTCCGGCAAATCCTCTATGGCTAGAGAAAGGTCGGTTTCCGCGACTCCTTCGACACTTGTCTGCACTACCGGGTCGCGCACCCCGAGCGCCCGCAAAACCTCTTCGAGTACGTGACGCGCCTCGGCGGAGGCATCGTGCTTCTTGCCGACCTTCTCCACCGCGAGCGCCACCGACAACCACTCACGGGCAGTGGTGAAGACATGGCCGACTTCAAACATGCGTACCTGCGAGACACCCAGCAGGTCTTTATTCACCACATTACGAGCGAGAGCCGTGGCGAGGCCATCGGAAAGATTGGTACGTAAGTACGCCTTGTCGGCCGCTATCGGATTCCTCATCTCCACCGCTGTCTGCGGGTCACCCTTGAGAGAGTCTTGGATCGGCCCCGCGTCAAATGTGTAAGTCATCACTTCGGAGCAACCACGCTCGAGCAGTTTCGCCGACAGCAGCTCGGCATAGTAGCACAGCTTATTTACCTGCGCTGGGGCCCCTAATGGAGGCATTACACTTTTAATTTTATCATAGCCGTAAACACGGCCAATCTCCTCGACCAGGTCCGCACTGGTACCGCCGGTCAAAAAACCGCGACTCGAGCGTAGGTCAACCCGTTCGTGGGGCGCCGTCACAACATAACGCTCTCCGTCCGAGAGGACGCGCCGATATCCAACGATGTTTGCAAACTGTTTGCTTCCGGTAAACTTCTCAATGACCACCTTGCCGTGCTCGCTCGCGGCGTGAAGCACCTCTCCATTTCCAAGATACATACCACAGTGGTCTACCCCCTCCGGCACCTTGGCACCTTTCATGTAATCCACTGTTTCGCTATACAAACTTTTGACCGTCTCGCGAAAGGTTTCATGCACGGCCCCGTCGTAATCCGGCTTTTGCCGCACGGTGCCGGTATTGGAGAAGATCAGATCTCCGGGGCACAGTTCGTCAGCGGTGACCGGAGTGCCAAACACAAACTGGTCGACAGACACTCTCGGAATCTGCACACCCACCTCAGCGCATAGATATGCCATTAGTGAAGAGCAATCAAAGTAATCCGGGGCATCGTAGGAGAGCCGGACAGGGTTCTTATAGGGCACGCCGACCAGCCCCTTCCCGGTCACAAGGGCTATCTCTATTGGCTCGACTTTTTTCCACTGAAAGCCACAGTATTTTTTGTAACGATTAAGAATCTCCTCCACCTCAGACGATGACAACACCGTCCCCAAACTCTCATTGATCTCAGAAAGAGTCGTCCCGAGCTTAAAAGGATTGGCCTGCATGGGAAAAATATCCGCGACCGGGCCAACCTTGGTCTCCTTGGTACCAGCAAGTTCGAGGATGAGCGCCGTGAACATTTCCATGGCCCGCTCTGCTAGTATAGGCGAAATGCCATGCTCAAAACGCATCGAGGCGTCTGTCCTGATACCAACACGTCTGTAGCTTTTACGCAGAGCTCGGGGAGAAAAATTCGCAGACTCAAGAACGAGATTCACTGTCCCCTCTTCAACCCCGACTCCGGCGGCTCCTTTGATTCCGGCAAGGCCGAGAACTTTTTCGCCATCACTTAAAATCAAATCGTCTTCGGTCAACTCCAGATCCTTGTTATCCAGTGTCTTCATCTTTTCACCGCTTTTGGCGGGTCTCACTTCTATAATCGGGCCAGACTCACCCTTTGCCAGCAAATCGGCGTCGAAAGCATGCAGGGGTTGGTTTAAAACGAACATCACATAGTTAGCGGCGTCAACAACATTATTAATGGACCGCTGGCCGATGGCCTCTAGCCGCTCCTGGAGCCAAGTGGGCGAAGTAGCGACCCGAATATTTGTGACACTCCTACCCATGTAACGCGGACAAAGAACGCTGTCGAGGACTGTCACTTCCGGCGAGCCGATTTCTTGGGAAACCTTTACCTTAGAAAAAGTGTCGAGAGCATACGGCACGTCTAGATGTAGAGCCACCTCCTTGGCCACCCCTCCATGACACAAAGCGTCAGCGGCGCGGTGAGAAAGAATATCAATATCAAGAATAACATCCTCTTTGCCACCCGCGAGTTTAATTTTCTCAACACTCTCAACCTGGAAGGAGCCCATGGTCAGGGCATCCGCCACCTTTTCGGGAGGGGGAAGTTTTCCGTTAAAGTAACTTTGTAGCCAGTTGTAGGAAATCTTCATGTTTTTTGTTACGTCACGTCACGTGTGTAAACAATAGGGGTTCATGTCCCAGTCTAAACCTACCCCACCCCAACCCTCCTTACAGGAGCTGTACACCTTTTCGAGCTTTTCCTTCGAGTACTCGGAAAACCTCTGAAAAGGTCTTGCGACTTGGGTCCCTGTCC
>PCYI01000003.1:10890-23589 GCA_002774795.1 Candidatus Vogelbacteria bacterium CG10_big_fil_rev_8_21_14_0_10_51_16
TTACGCCGTACCGCAACATAGCGATTCGCTCGACGCCGCAACCGAAAGCAAACCCACGGTATTCGCGCGGACTTATGCCCACATTCGCGAGCACCGATTGTTGAACCATTCCCGCTCCTAAAATCTCTATCCACCCGGACTGCTTGCAGATGTTACAACCTTTTCTGACACACTTAAAACAAGAGACGTCGACCTCGAAACCAGGCTCAACGAACGGGAAGTACGATGGTCGCATACGAATGGTAGACTCCTTTTTAAACATAGCACTAAAAAACTTTTCCAAAACCGCTTTCAGGTGCGCCACAGACACATCGCGGTCAACCATAAGGCCCTCAAGCTGGAAGAACTGGGCTTCGTGAGTGGCATCAGTGGCCTCGTATCGGTAAGTGCGCCCAGGCGCGATTATCCTTATGGGTGGTTGATGTGACTCCATGTAGCGAATCTGCACCGGAGAGGTGTGTGTCCGCAGAAGCGCGGACATTTGCGGACTTGACGCGGACTGACATGGACTGTCATTACTTGTCTGAGTCTTTAGCCCCAAACCGGATGCGCTTACCGCGTCCAGTTGGGCGGACCTATCGCTCGAGGCGACAGGTTTTAGCCAGAAAGTGTCCCATGCATCCCGAGCCGGATGGTCTTTTGGGATATTGAGGGCGTCAAAGTTATAGTACTCGGTCTCCACAATAGGCCCGTCGGCCACCGCAAAGCCCATCTCGGCAAAAACCTCTACCGCTTCACGGATGACTATTGCGAGAGGATGTGGGTGGCCAGACGCTACCCCTTTTCCAGCATCCCTGGAGTCTAATAAAACTTGAGTGTTTGGTGCTCCCATGAATAGACAGTATAGAGCATTTCTTCATTATTAGAAATACTGGATTGAGTAACCGAATATTGCGGATAGTTTTACCCTGTCAGATACAAAGGATTAAAGCAGGCGCCCATTCACGCTACTCGCCACAAGCCACTGACTAAGACTGGCCATTGCAAATTATAGGTAGAAGAGTAGGTTAAAAAAGTAGTTAGTAACTAAAAAAACGTCCATGAAAACAATCATTAACAGCATTGATAGAGTTTTGATAAGAGCGTTGGCGCTCGCATTTATAGTTGGTTTTTTTAGCCCCGCGCCGCTACTGGCGGCGGGCCCATCTACGGTTAATCTTGGCTCGGCTGGCAATTTTGCGATTTTAGCAAAATCTGGCATCTCCACCACCGGGGCCACTACCATTACCGGCGACATTGGAGTGAGCCCAATAGCCGCGACTGCCATTACCGGATTTGGATTGATACTGGACACATCTAATACTTTCTCGACCTCAGCAATTGTAACAGGGAAGGTGTACGCGGCCGACTACGCAATTCCTACGCCGGCTACAATGACGACAGCGGTGAGCGACATGGAGACAGCCTACACCGACGCGGCGGGGAGAACAAACCAGGATGCCACCGAATTGGGTGCCGGTAATATCGGTGGAATGACCCTGGCTCCCGGACTATACAAATGGAGTACCGGCGTAACGATCCCGACAGATGTCACATTTTCAGGTGATGCTGATGATGTATGGATTTTGCAAATTGCGCAAAACCTCTCAATAAGTTCGGCCACTAATATTGTTTTGAGCGGGGGCGCGCAAGCTTCAAACATATTCTGGCAAGTAGGAGGCCAAGCGACACTTGGGACGAGCTCTGTATTCAATGGAAATATCTTGAGCCAAACGGCAATCATACTGAACACGGAAGCAACGATAAGTGGCAGAGCGCTCGCCCAGACGGCGGTTACCCTTGACGCCAACACGGTTTCTATCGCCACTGCTTCCGTGTCGACCCCAACACCCGAACCGACACCAGAGCCTACGCCAGCTCCGGACCCTGTTCCAACACCCGAACCAACGCCAGAAGCAACACCAGAACCAGAACCTACCTCAACACCCGCATCAACCCCAACACCAGAGCCAACTGCGGATTCAGTAGCAACTTCCGCGCTAACTTCAACCCAGGATCCAGCACCAAGCCCAGAGCAGTCACCCGCCTCAACACCAGATTCCACTCCGCTCCCAATTCTCACCCTAGTACCTGCTCCAATAACAACGCCAACGCTCACGGAGATTCAGACCTCCGGCACCGCTCCCTTTCCGGGCTTGCCTGCCGCCGGAATTGGCCCCGACGATGAAACTACTTCATGGCCTGCCGCCATTGTGGCTAGCGTCTTGGCGGTTCTGGCTCTCCTCTTTATTTTGCGGAAAGAACAGTCTGCTTAAGTACGCTTGAGGTCTTAGCTAAGGATGCGTGGGTGAATGCCGGACGAAAACATGTCTGGCCTTCGTGTTTTTAATTTTTGCAGTAAAACTTATGAGGCCAGAACGCTCACCCCAGTCTCTACCACCAGTGATTGTCCTTTTTGGATTAGTATTTTTGCCGTTCCTATTTTTCCACCATAGATCAGAGGGCTCGATACGAGTAGGCACAGGGTCCGAACAAAAAGGTGATGCCGTTCTTCTAGAGCAAAAACGGGCATCTTTAGGTTTGCCGGTTCGTCTTAGAATCCCCAGCATCGGCGTTGATACTCCCTTTGAGTACGTTGGCCTCACTAAAAGTGGCGCGATTGGTGTACCAAAAGAACGTTCCAATGTGGCTTGGTTTACTCATGGACCCCACCCCGGGGAAAGCGGAACTGCTATTGTTGTCGGACACTATGGATGGGGAAATAAAAAGAGTTCCGTATTTGACAATCTACACAAGCTAGGCAAGGGAGACAAACTGTACATTGAAGACGAAGAGGGAGAAACGACCACCTTTGTGGTACGCGAAAGTCGCAAGTATGATAAGCACGAAGATCCTCCGGAACTGTTTGGCTTAGCAGACGGAAGGTCTTACCTCAATCTTATAACTTGCGATGGAGAGTGGGACGCTACGTCCAAAACTTATTCACAAAGACTGGTCGTGTTCACAGAAAAAGAGTAAGAGACTTTGAATTACGAAACTCGCGCTTTTCCCCTCCCCCATCTTATGGGAGGGAGAGTTTCGTAATTCAAAGCAAGAGAAGGAGGTGAGATGTTGCCCGCTTATTATCTACAAAACTGGAGCCAATGGTCGGGATCGAACCGACGACCTGCTCATTACAAGTGAGCTGCTCTACCAACTGAGCTACATTGGCTTTTTATTTTCTGTATTCCTGAATCCACTCTAAAATCTGACCTAAAAGCTTTTTATCACAATAATTTACAGCAAGCGTACCATGTCGAGATTTCGTTTTATAGGAACCTGTTCTCCCTGTGTGCATGTGTGGCTTATAAAAACGGACAAGGGGTATGCCCGTCCTTTTGCTCCAAAAATCTTGTAAGAAGTGTAAATTATGATCTGGATAGTAATGAACGATGGCGGTAATCCTTTTTTCGTCGACACCACAGATTTCACGCAAAAAGCGCAGGAACAGTCTAATCATGTCGGGGTCACTATTTGCAAAGCGAACAGAGCCGTGGCCCTTAGCTCCCTCTCCCCAATATAACATAACTCCTGCCACTTTCAGCTTAAACTCCGCACGAGTTAATTTCTTCTTAAGCACAAATGCTTGCTTGTGAAAACGCGAGTGGTAGCTCTGATATACTCCTTCACTGATTGTTCTCCGTTTAATGCCGCCCCGTATCAAATAAGACTGAACTGTTGTTGCCGAAATATCCAGCCTAGCAGCAATTTGGGCCATCGACAAATGTTCTTGAACATATAGTCTAACAATCTTTCTGACCTTTTCTTCCTGCAGCATTGGGCAATTATAACATACTAACGCTTGTTTAACTCCTAGTCTGCCAACAAATTCTACTCCAACTTACGGTATTTTTGCCAATGAAGCGAGGGGGTGCGGGCGCGACCGACCACCACCCCTTTTCCTTTGATGGCGTCGGCCAGATGATTGAAGCGGTTCGCAATGCGAGAGATGAGGGTGTGCAGAAAGCGAAGAAGTACTTCGTAGAAATGCAGAAGAAGTGGATAGGTGACAAGATGAATGCGCTCTAGAGCCAAACCAGCGTAAAGAGTCAAGTGAGTCATAAGAGGTGCCACGACCGCGCCGAAAGTAACATTAGGCAAATGGTCAACAAGACCTCTACGAAGCCTGATGAGCTGAACTATAAAAAGAAGGAGTACGCCGATAATGGCCAAGATAAAGATTGTGATGAAGAAATACATAGAAGTTGCGCGCAAAGGCCATTCAATCTTTAACTTCCTCACTTTATCCTACTTATTTATCGCCAGAGAACTTCAAAAAACGGCAGACGAATACACTCATACTACCCCCTCCCAACCTCCCCCTGGCCAGGGGGAGGAGCCGTTTCGCAACTCAAAGTTTATTGAAGGACTGCAAAACGGACAAATCGGCGGATTTGCACCTTTTCCCCAAATTTCTGGGTGGCTTGTTCTAGTAACTCGCTCACGGTCATATCGCTGTTTTTTACAAAGGGCTGGGCAAGGAGAGTGCGCTCGCCCAGATAGGTGGAGAGCTTGCCCTCGAGCACCTTCGCCTTGACATCGGCCGGTTTTTGCATGGCCTCCACCTCTTCTCGAAAAAGAGCCTCGGCGACTGCGCGCTCCTCGGCAGAAATATCAGCTTCATCTATATATTTGGGATTCATGGCGGCCACGTGCATAGCAACATCATAGGCGAGAGCCTTAAAATCATCATGCTTGGCCACAAAGTCAGTCTCCGCGTTTAATTCTACCATTGTCCCCACCGCGCCCCCGGCGTGGATGTAGCAATGCACCATACCCGCCCCGAGAGTACGCTCGGACTTTTTAGCGGCAATCTCGGCCCCCTTTTTCTTTAAAAGCTCAAGGGCTTTGCCCTCGTCGCCGTCCGCCGATTCAAGTGCCTGCTTACACTGCATCACGGAAATGCCAGTCTTGTCGCGCAGGGCCTTAATTTGGTCGGTGGTAATCATGGGGGGTAGTGGTGTTAGATGTCAGATGTCAGATGAATGATTTCAGATGTCAGATGCAAATTGGAATTTGTAAACTGAAATTAGTAACCCCTCACACCTATCGCATCTCTAGAGTGTTGTCCTGGTGTATGGCGGCCTGCCTACCGCAGGCCGTGATCCAGGTTCCATTCGGGCCTGGATCCCGGCCAGAGTTTACCTCGTACTGGATACGGGGCCGAGATGACATACCTAGAGTGTGAGCGGCTACGAAAATTACTCTTGACTTTTCCATTTTCAATTTCTTATATGCCAAACTCGGCTCCGCTCGGCTCCTCAGCCGATGGCTCCCCCGCGAGCGTGGCCACTCCCTCCGGAGTAATGATGCCGGCCGAACCTTTAGGAGTAGCCTCTAAGCCAGATTTATATGCATCTGCTATAGCACTCAATACATAGGTGATGGTTTTCCGAGAGGTGTCGTTAGCTAAGATAGGATAGTCTATTAAACTTACGTCGCAATCGGTGCCAGCTAGGGCCACCACCGGTATCTTTAAAGCTCGAGCTTCGGCCACGGCTGTGTGTTCCTCCCGCGGGTCTACCACAAAGAGAGCCCCCGGCACTTGCTTCATGGCGAGAAGGCCCCCAAAAAAACGCTCCAGGTGAGCAATCTCGCGGTCAATAACAACCCGCTCCTTTTTAGTATACTTCCCGAGCTCTCCCGCTTCTCGCTTTTGGGTAAGGTCAACAAGACGGCCTACGCGTTTTTTGAGCTCTGACCAGTTGGTGATCGTCCCCCCAAGCCAACGCTCTTTGGCATGTGGTTGCTCGAGACGTTCGGCCACAGAATAGACTGCATCACGCGCCTCGAGCTTGTTGCCGGAAAAAAGTATCTGTTCGCGTTTTTCGGCCACCGAACGCACAAAGGCGCACGCCTTTATGAGAAGGTCAGCGGACTTTTCAAGGTCTATAATCTCGACGCGATTCTTGACCGCGTAGATAAAGGGGCCGGTGGTCGGGTGTCGACGGGAACGAGAAAAACCGTACTGAGCTCCAGTCTCTGAGAGCTCTTGAACTATAATTTTATTATCTTTTTCTAGGGTAGTAGCGTCCATGTGTTGAATTAATATGGTAGCAAGAAACGAGAGAGTTGGCAAACTCAAAAAAGTAACTACTCACTCTCTCTTGTGTGTCATTCCTGTGGAGGGCGGATTTCCCCATACGGGGGATCCCTCGTATGGGGAAAGGCCAGGATTGAACCTGGATCCCGTTGTGCAACGGGATGACACTCGAGAGAGGCGAGAGGCGTGGGCAATTACTAAAGCGGGGTAAGACATAGCCCGCGTAATCGCTCTGACACGCTAGCTATGTCTTTGTGCCCAAAATATGATATCAAAGAATAGAGTGTGGGGGTACTAGAACTCTTCCACCGAGGAACCGAGGGAGTTGACCACGAGCATAACCTGCGTTGTTTTAGTGAGGCCACCTCCGGACACTGTCACCGTCACAGGATATGTTCCACTCCGCACGTTGTCTTTCACGGACATGGTGAGAGGGATTTTGGGGTAGCAAGGAATATTGGCCCGACAATGACGGGTCTCCTCCCCTCCACTATCGATTTCATTTTGAGTAAGGGTTTTACTTTTTACTCGCGTCCTCGGACTGCACGACTTGTCTGAAGAGTCATCTCGCAACTTAAAGCAGACGGCGGCATCGCCTCCGGAATTTGAAACAGGCACCCTGGCTTTTGCGCCTGATACGTTATTATTGCCTACCGTAGCTAGGCGCTCTAGCGCGCGCAACACCTGCGACAACTGTGAAAGCCCCCGCCAGACAGACGCGCTCGCGCCACTGCTGCCAACAGATGTCACCGCGGAGTCAACATCGGCACTAAATATTACACTTGTGTCAGCGAGGTCTCGATTACTCAAATCGGACTCCACAATCACATGGGCCACGGTAGTAGAGGCCTCCGCACTGCCATCGCCGGCGATAAAGTCCACCTCCATTTGTTCCTCACTACTAAGGATGAAATTAGGACCTGTCTCGCGGATTGTGATGCCGGTACCGTTTGGCCCCACACATGCCGGCGAACGATACTCTAATCCCGTTGCTGTTTCAGTGGCTAGCACATAACGACTATAGTAGCCCGGGGCGAGCGCGCCCGTAGTAATCGTACTACTTGTATCGCTAGACACCTCCTCATAGGCCCCGTTGTTGGTGTCGTCCGCTTCGGAAGTAGAGATCTCGAATGCTTCAAACCATCTGTATGTAAAGTTGCCCGCACCTCCGCCGGTGGTGGCCCTCCAAATGGCCCCCATTGTGCCACCCGGCTCCACAGTACAGCTCACGCTCACTTCAGGATAGCCGACATATACACCGGGTCCGCAAAAAGTAGTAGTGCCAACGCATTTCGGATGAAAGTCTACCCATCCAACCACCTGATTGCCCCAAGCGTAGCTGGAAAACTGGGTGCCACTCAACTGCACGCCGTAAGCGCCACTCACCGGAGAAACGACACTTCCAGACAAGCTAATCCAGCCGTCCCAGTTGCCAGTCTTATCGCTCGTTTTAAGAGTGCCGGAACAGCCAGACTGAAACACAGAGCAAGCCCGAGCCCAGCCAGCGAGAGCTCCGCTAACTAATTTTGCGCCGTGGGCACCACTACCTCCGGGGACGGTCGGATAACTCGGGGAAGAACTATTGAGACTACACTGCTTGCGCCCAGTGGAACCTTCCGCCTGCCCGCAACCAAAGCTAATCCAGCCGATGTTGTCAGACCAGGCATAGCCGGTGAGGAGGCCGGGGGGGGCGGTACCGTCTGCATTTAGTTTGGCCGACTGGAGCCCATTCACATTTTCGGGCGCATTCTCGCCCGTGGCCGCCACTCCCCACGATGCCTCATTGCAAGAGTTTACGTTCCCTGGGTTAAGACAGTTAAAACTTATCCAGCCGATGGTGTCTGACCAGGCGAACCCGGAGATGTTGCCGAAGACGAGCGTCTGGCTTTCCGCCTCACGCAAGGTGAAAGCCGAGTACGCGCCAGCCAGAAGCAGGAGCAAGACAGCAAGCAAAGAAAATGGACCACGGTAAGATGGTCGACAGTGCTTTTTCATTGCTCTAAGTATATCGCAGGCCAGAGAAAAGAGTTGTGGATAAGAGACAGGAGGCAGGAAGCAAGAAGGAAGAAATAATAAGGAAGAAGCGAAAATCAAGAGCTACGAGTCATGGGTCACGAGTCAAGATTTAAAAATCATGCCTCATACCTCATGACTCATGACTCATATCTCCTAACTCTCTGTCTTTGTGAGGGCTTTCACAATGGGGTCCAACTCCCCCGCCATAATGCGTTCAATATTGTGCCAAGACTGTTTGATGCGATGGTCGGTGATGCGGTCTTGAAGGACATTGTAGGTACGAATCTTTTCCGAGCGGTCGCCGGTGCCAATCTGGGCCTTGCGGTCGGCAGCGTATTCGGCCGACTCCGCCTCCCGCTGGCGCTCGGCCAATTTGGCCCGCAAAATCTGCATGCCTTTCTCACGATTTTTGAGCTGACTGCGCTCCGAGGTACAGCGCACCATAATGCCACTTGGTTTGTGAAAAATGCGCACAGCTGTCTCCACCTTATTTACATTCTGTCCGCCTGCCCCGCCGGAGCGTGAGAAGTCCACCTCCAGGTCGGCCTCCTGCACCACCACCTCCGCATGAGCAAAGACAGGGAGCACCGCCACCGAGGCGGTGGATGTGTGCACTCGTCCAGACTTCTCGGTGGCCGGTACCCGCTGAATGCGATGCACTCCCATCTCGTACTTGAGAGCCTGATAGGCACCCGCGCCCTCGATTTCAAAAGAGGCCTCTTTGTAACCCCCTATCTGATTTAACGAGGCATCCAGTCTTTTGAATTGCCAGCCCTTTGATGCGGAGTAGCGCTCGTACATTTCGGCAAGGGCACAGGCGAAAAGGGACGCCTCGTCGCCACCCGCCCCGGCGCGTATTTCAATAACAAGCCGTCTTGGGTCTTCCTTGTCTTCTGCGTCTTCGGCAGTAATCTCCTTGAGACGCGCTACTAGTTCCTGTTTTTGCGCTTCGAGCGCGACCACCTCCTCGCGCGCCAACTCTTGCAAACTAGCATCGGCACGAGCCGTCTCTTCGGCTTCCGTGGCTAGGCGCGCCAAACGATCGTACTCTTGCATTAGGTACGTGGTCTTGGGATTCTTGCGGAGTTCGTCGAAGTTGAGCAACATAATTAAAACAATCTTGGCACAGAAAAAGCCCTCGCACAATCGAGGACTTTTTTCGGCCCGCTAAGCGGTGACGGTGTCGAGTGTTTGAGGCTCCTTGCGAGCTTTGGTCTTCGCGACCTTGGCCTTACCAGGAGTAGCGGCGGCCCGCTTGCGATTGAACTTCTCCACGCGGCCGGCGGTGTCTACAATCTTCTCGTTTCCGGTATAGAAAGGGTGGCACTGGCTACAGATTTCAATCTCGATAACCTCTTTTGTGGACCCAACAGCAAAAGAGGCCCCACACACGCAGGTTACCTTGGCTTCTGGATAGTAATTAGGATGAATACTTTTTTTCATAAGCGCAGATTTAGGCGGATTGACCGCTTTGGCACTATGGTAAGACTAGCGAGAATGATATAGTAGCACAAACAAAAAAGACCATCAAGGCCCGCAGATTGTTTCCAGTTTCTGGTCTCCAGTTTCCAGTAGCTAGCAAGCCGGCTAGTTGGTCGGGCAGTTGCTGACGTGGTTGCCGGTGCAGTACCACATACGGCCAGCAATCAGTTCGGTCGCACCGCTAGGGTTACTACTCCGTGATTCAAGTACAAATCCGCTTGTCGCGTGCACGCCCTTATCTGCCTTTGGCTGGACCCATCGCGAAAGACCGGGGTGCGCTTGCCACAAACCCAAGCTGGCAGTTGTCTCAATACCGTTCGCGTCAGTACAAACAATTGTGTTAGTAGAATTATTGATAATACAGTTGCCGCTGCCACCTCCGACTTCGGACCAGCTGTATATACAGCTACTATTTGTTCCAGACCCCAAACAAAGGCCAGCCGCACCAACTCGACTTGGAGTAATTAGCCCATAGTGCTTATTTGATGATTCCTCTCCTCTTGTTGCGGTAGGTAGCGCTGTGCCCAAGTCCAAACGTCCGATCTTGGATTGTCTATCACCGCCCACGTGAACCGGGGCCTCCTTGTTTAAACCGGGAGGTTGAGCTGTCGGCCCCGCCCACGGTGCCGCGGCCACCAAGGCAGGAATAGCTACAAGCGCTCCCAGAGCAACAAGCAAGCCGTCTCGGATACGATGATTCATGTGGTTAGTATAAAAGATGTGGCACAATAAGAGTAGTGGATAAAGTTGGTTTGAGTTTTTAGTTTGTAGTTGCTAGTTTTTAGATTCACAGCTCGTCCTTATCTCTTACTAAAAACTAAGCAGTCGTCTTAAGTTTGGCTGTCGAGGAAGTCTATATCTTCTTGGAAGTCGATGGCTCGGTCGACCACGGGGTTGCCATAGCGCGTCAAATAGCGACTCCAGTTGCCACCAGCGTAGTACTTGGCGGCCGCGCACGCCTCTTGGCTATACTGCGTTTGGTAGGTTTTTCGACATCCGACAAGGCCGTCGGAAAGATAGAGGGAGGTGCCGGTGAAGGCCGAAAGGTTATCAAAGGGAGAGGGTGGGCGACCGGTAATATTTTGAACGCGTCTCTTGTAACCCGTTTCAGACTCAATGTCCCACCAAGTGGTCGGCATAAACTGCGAAGGCCCCATCGCGCCTCCATAAGTACCGTCACGCGAGATAGGACAAGAGACCGGAGTGGTGTCGGGGTTAAGACCGAGCTCCTTCATGAGAGCCAGGAAAGAGGGCTTCTGGCGGCTAGACATGACCGTCCCGGTCGGTGTGGACCAGGGAGTGTTATAAAAACAACGCCCCAAGTTGCGGCCGATGACCCCATCGAGCCCGGACTCTTGAGTAAGAATGGCGAGAAGAAAAGCGGCCCGCACACCGGTCTGTGCCTCGGGAATACGAGCAAGCTGAAGCGCGTCTCCAAACTTAAGCTCGCCCCCGCCGGTGAGGGTGATAATGCGATTTTTAATCTGAGCGGCGATACGCTGTTTTTCAGCGAGGACCTCTTTATACTTCGCCTCCTCCCCTTTCGTAAGCTTGAGAATGCGGTCGCGCTCGTTTTGAAGAGATTGCGTTTTTTGACGCTCAATTTCTTGGACGGCCTTCAGTTCGGCCTCCTTGCGTTTTTTCACCTCAAGCGCGCTCTTTTCCCCCTCGGTTTGCGCCTTGGCCACCTTTATACTGCCGAACAAGTCACGGAGAGAACCCTCGAGGGCCACGAACTGGTCAAAATCAAGAAAAAAACTCGAAAGCGTCTGGTCTGAAAGAAGAAAGTGGTAGGCGGGCACGTCGCGCGTGGCGCGAGTCTCGCGCATAAGTTTGGCGAGCGACTCCTGCATGCGGCCCACCTTCTGCTCAAGGGTGCCGATCTCGCGCTTGTGCACCTCGATGCCTCCATCGAGTTGTTTAATGTTTACATTCCGCTTGTTGATTTCAAGTCGCGCCTTGTCTATCTTTGCCTTCAGAATGGCAATATCGCGCTCGATGGTGGTGGCCTCGCGGGCTTTATTGTTTACCAGGACACTTTGCTCGGCGATCTCGGCCTCGCATATCTTGAGCCGTGCTTCAAGCTGGTCTTGAGTTTCATTTTCCCCACCCACATCACAAGCGGAGGCCAAAAGCGCCTCCGGCCGGCCTGTGAGGGCGAGGAGGAGGAAAAATAAAAAAGTGGCAAAAAGTTTTAAGGGCTGCATAGGGTGCTTTCATTATACCCTGCTCACTAAAGCATGAGCAAGCTGAACAAAAGAAATAACGAGTGGGTGAGCCCAGAATAATATCAAACGGCCCAACAGCAAATACCGTTGAGCCGTTTATCAGGCGGATATCGAAGAGCTCTAAACTACTCTTTCTGTTTATCTTCGCCCTCGGCGGGGGCGCCCTCCTCTTCCTTCTTGCCCTTCTTGTCCACAACTTCAATATCAGCGATTGTGGTCGCAGGGATTTCCTCTTCCTCCTTTGGCGCTGATACTAGAGCCACCACTTCTTCGGGGTCTCCCATGGCCCTTACTCCGGTCGGCAGTTTAATGTCAGCAATGGTAATCTGGTCGTCAAATGTGACAAGAGCACTAACGTCCACTTCAATCTCGTGAGGGAGGGCGCGAGGCATGGCCTCCACTTCAAGCTCGTGGACCACCTTCACAAGAACTCCACCCAGTAGCTTAACAGCGGGCGCAATACCGATAAACTCCAGTGGCACTTCTACCTGGAGGAGCTTACCTGCTTCAATAGCGTAAAAATCAACATGCAGGGGCACGCCCGAGACGGGATGGACATGCACGTCGTGGATAAGCACATCCTTCTCCCCTGCCGGGGTTTTAAGAGAGATGACCGACGACTCGCCCGCCTTCTCCCATACTTTTTTAAAAGCGAGACCGTCTACAAGGAGGTTTGTATTTTCCTCTTTTGGACCATAAGAAACAGCCGGCAGTTTTCCTTGCTTACGTACGGCCTCAAGCTGTTTCGCTTTTTCTGTGCGTATCTCCGCGTTTAAGGTTAGCATAGTGCAGACACTGTAGCAGAACAGGGCCTGATTGTCCAAGTTTCACTTTAAACTAAAAGCTTTATGTCGAAGCTCGAGTTCACATGAAAATGACCCCCGGCCGCAAGCGGCTGGGGGTCAAGAGGAGGAAATGCGAGCCCAAGGTTAGGAGGCCAGAGGCTCAAGG
>PCYI01000019.1:0-3671 GCA_002774795.1 Candidatus Vogelbacteria bacterium CG10_big_fil_rev_8_21_14_0_10_51_16
CCCATTCTGAAACGATTTTGCTGGATCGTACTATGCTGCTCCGCGGGCAGGACTCGAACCTGCGACCAACCCGTTAACAGCGGGCCGCCCTGCCTGCCGGCAGGCAGGTCTACCACCTAGCAACCGATGGAAATACTGTTTGAAAAATAGGCTCCGCGGGCAGGACTCGAACCTGCGACCAACCCGTTAACAGCGGGCCGCTCTACCAACTGAGCTACCGCGGAGCTTATTTTTCAAAAACCCACTTACGGAATATTATTATCTCTCCACTCTCTACCAGCACCACTTTTTAAGTACTTTTCTCTTGCGCGAGCGGTTCGTAGGACAGGTAGTTCTTCGACGTGGACTAATGTAAATGGTCCACGAGATTTTGTCGAAGGCGTACTGTCCTTTCCTCGATTATGCTCAGCCAGCCTTTTTGTTACATCAGTTGTAAGGCCAGTATAGAATTTGCCGTCTTTCAAACTTTTTATGATATATACAAAGTACATTTTGAGAGCCGCCCTGCCTGCCGGCAGGCAGGTCTACCAACTGAGCTACCCCGGAATGTATTGTAAGGAACTCGTTCAACTCGCCCGTTGGCGTGCAAATAGAACGTCCTGCTATCGTAGCAAAACGGCAGGTAAAAATCAAAAAGAGTACATTGTGCTATATTGTTTACGGACTAGTACAAATACTGCTGAGGAAGGAGACAGTCGTGAGATTCACAAAAGAGGAGTGCGCGCTCTGTGAGGATTTCGGTCGGCAGAGGGAGGCTATCCCGGCATCCACAAAGGAGGCATTTCAGTTACTTGCTTTAGTGTTGTTCCCCGGCTCCGCTCTTTACGGCATTCTCGGCTTAATGGCAGGGCTATGCCTTTCGGGAATCTTGGGGATTATCGAGGCCATTCTCACTCAAGTTGGACCGGTGGTCGCGGCCGCCCCTGTAACTATGGGATTGATAGCGGCTACAGTAAGTGTGGTGGGGATGTTTAGGCTCGAGTTTCGTTATCCCGAAGGCCTTCTTCTGAAGCAGTGGGTCGCTCCCGCCAAGCTGGCCGAGGTGATGCTCTCTGCCTGGTGGCGACACTTGCATCACTTCGCCTTATCGGGAGGTTTGCACCGTCTGCCGGAGCAGGGGAGACTTCCGTTCCCATCACCAGATTCATCTAGCTGAGGTTCGTACGCCTAACCACGAGGTCGTAAACAGCCCACACGACGAAAGCCCAAGGTAGTCGGTGGGCTTTCGTCTACCCCCACTTATCCACAAGAAGACACGTCGTGTCTGGTTGTGGATAAGTGGGGGGTCGGCTCGATTTCATATTTGACTCCGGTATTGATTTCCATATATATTGACTATGGATAGAGGAGCTACGCGCACCGCACAAATCATACTAATGGAGGTTCGGGATGAAGATTATCAGCTTGGCTTACCAGACGGTTCCTGGTGATGAACTCGTCGAGGCCAAATCTTT
This sequence comes from Candidatus Vogelbacteria bacterium CG10_big_fil_rev_8_21_14_0_10_51_16, assembly GCA_002774795.1. GTDB lineage: Bacteria > Patescibacteriota > Minisyncoccia > Phycocordibacterales > JACRKE01 > 1-14-0-10-51-16. The sequence continues at coordinate 1,455 of PCYI01000019.1, forward strand.
CTTTGTTACGCCTCAGCAGGGGATACTGGGGGATTGTCGGGGGGCTAAACCCGAAGAGCAGATTACCATCCTCTCGCAGAGGCATTGGGACGAGGCTCTCTCTGAAGTTGGTTGCCCTGAAACTCCTTGGACGGCGAGGAAGGCTCGGATTCTTGTGGACGATCTTGAATTGAGCAATTTTTTCATCGGTCGACGGTTGAAGATAGGGACGAGCGCAGTCCTTGAGCTGGTCGAAGAGACCACTCCGTGCAAGAAGATGGAGCGGGTCTGTGCCGGACTTCTTCGGGCCCTTGCCCGCGACTGGCGGGGCGGGGGGCGCTTCAAGGTGTTGGTTCGGGGCGTGTTCAATATCGAAGACGAAGCGTTTTGGCTACCGCCCAAGCACGCTCAATGACCTGGGACGGATGGACGCAATGAAGCCAAAGCGAGAGTCAACCAAGACAAGGATTGGCTACAACGACTCTGTGCGAGTGGTTTCTGGGCCGATGACCGGCCTTACAGGAAGAGTCCAGGAGGTCGGACGCCACAATTTCATCGTCGACGGTGATTCTGACCGGAACAGAAATGTCAAAGTCGAGCGGGCGGACTGCGTGAAAATCGGCTAGGCGGTCTGCTCAACCTCAACAAGGTGCTCGCATAAAGCCGTCCGGAAGAGTCGCCTTGCGACCCGCCGGGCGGCTCTTCTTTTTTAATGTGTCGTTCGGCATTCTCTTTCTTTCATTGTTTCGAGGATATTGATAGAATAGATCAGCTATGAAAAAAGCGATTGTAACCGGCGGGGCTGGGTTTATCGGGTCGCATATATGTGACGCGCTTCTTGCGCTCGGGTATGAAGTGCATGCCATAGATGATTTGCGAGCCGGGAAGCGTGAGCGGCTCGCACCCGCGGTATTGTTGCATGAGTTGGACTTGTGTCGGTACGAGACTGTCGCGCCACTTTTTGTTGACGCGGATGTTGTTTTTCATACGGCGGCTATGCCGCGGGTCCCTTTTTCTATAGAGTACCCACTTGAGACGAATGAGGCTAACATCACGGCCACCGTAAATGTTTTACGCGCCGCCGAGCGAGCTGGAGTGCGGCGCGTCGTCTATTCGGCTTCGAGTTCCGCCTATGGCGAGCAGGCAACACTTCCCCTGCGTGAAGATATGCCCGCCGACCCCATTCATCCTTATGGCGTTCAGAAGTATGTGGGGGAGCTCTACGCCCGTGCGTTTTTTCGAGTGTATGGACTGCAGACAGTTTCTTTGCGTTACTTCAATGTTTATGGGCCACGGCTCGACCCTGACGGTGCCTACGCTCTTGTCATCGGTAGATTTCTAAAACAACGCAAGGAGGGGAAGCCACTCACTATAATTGGAGACGGGAGTCAAACTCGAGACTTTACCAACGTGGGCGACGTGGTTAGAGCAAACATCTTGGCCGCCACGAGCGACAAAGTGGGCAAGGGGGAGGTCATCAACATTGGGGCCGGCCGGAATGTGTCTGTGCTGGAGCTCGCCCGGATGATTGGCGGCCCTGTCGAGTATCTCCCGCCGCGTCCGGAGGCACATGACACTCTGGCCGACATTTCCCGTGCTCGCGAACTGCTTGGCTGGGAGCCGGAGGTGCGCTTTGAGGATGGTGTCATTGAGCTCAAGCGTGAGTTTGGGCTGTAGGGCTACCCTCGTTGGGTTCTACATTCGAAAAAGTAGTAGCAAGGAGCGTCTGGCGGGGCGGTATACTTTACTCATTAACAAGTAGCACAAACTCCTATGTTTGAACCAAACTGGTATGCAGTAGTCGGAGCGGCGGTGCTTGCGATGGTGCTTGGTTTTCTGTGGTATGGGCCTTTGTTCGGCAAGCAGTGGATGGCCATGATGGGTTTTACTTGCGAGCACGTGGAGGAGGCCAAGAAGAAAGGGGTGGGAAAGAGCTATGCTCTGATGGCGCTCGGCTCTCTTTTGATGGCCTATGTGCTTTCGTGGACGGTGCTTTCTGTAGGCATGATAAGGCCTTTGCTCGGCGTGACGCACGTCGGCCTGCTTGCCGGCTTCTGGAGCTGGCTTGGGTTTGTGGCCCCCATTACCTTGGGCTCTGTGCTTTGGGAAGGGAAGCCGTGGAAGCTCTGGGCGCTTAATAGCGGGTACTACCTGGTTGCTCTGTGTATGATGGGGGTACTGCTTGCGCACTACTAGACTAGTACCTACGCAAAATGGTGTCTTCGCCACCGCCTTTGG
>PCYI01000019.1:3702-5726 GCA_002774795.1 Candidatus Vogelbacteria bacterium CG10_big_fil_rev_8_21_14_0_10_51_16
TTCGCGCAGAGCGCTCGCAAAGACGAAAACAGTGTTTTGCGTAAGTCCTATAGAATATACAGATGTCAGATTTCAGATCTCAGGCGAATGACGCGGGCTGGCGAGCACCTTGCTGTTTTGTCGGCTCACGGGTAGGATGATCCTAGGTAAGAACATTTGAAGGTTAGGAGGCTATAATGTCCCGAGTTCGCAGGAGTAGGCGGGGGCAGGGGCTATCGGAGTATGCTCTTGTCGTTGGATTGGTGGCGGTGATGTGCGTCGCTATTCTAAGTCGTGTCGGCTTGCAGGTAGCCGAGATTTTTAGCACCACCGCGATGGCTATTGGAGGCACAGTGTCAGCTACCTCGTCAGCAGAGGAGACAGGGGAGGAGGATGACGATTTCAGTGCGCCACCTCTTTTCTGACTGCCACACGACAAACCCGCCGGAGAGCTTTGCCTCACGGCGGGCTTTCTGTTTTAGAGCACTTAGTGACTCGGTCACCAAGTGGCCATTCATAATCACTTAGTGACCGAGTCACTAAGTAGGCGCCTAAATGGTGGCCTACATCCAGCCAAAGCCAATGCGTACGAGCCAAACACCAAGAATGAAGACAATGATACCGAGAATGGTGAAGCTCGACTTGTTGTTAAAGCCGGCCACCATCTTGTGCACAGAGCGCTCGTCCATAAAGAGGTACAGGATACCCTTTATGAGAATGAGCCAGGATATGAAGGTGATTAAACCAATCCACGAGTACTCCCAAATGTTGTGGGTGAGCACGAGTAGAAGCCCCATGATGACCACGAGAATGCCGGCGAAATAACGAAGGGCCGGGGTCTTTACAAAATCAGCGATGACACGGTGCAAGAATCGGGCGCGGAAAACAAGCATCAGGCCTTCGATAACAAGATAGATACCAAAAAGCTGGCCGAGAAATAGTGATGTCTCCATAATGTTTTGTTGCGCAAGCTCTCGCTTCCGCATGATAAATAATCTCTTCAGTGTATCAGTACAGCTCTTCAGGTGCGAGGGTGAGTTGGGGAAAACAATTGTCGGCAGTACTTTTCCGGGGACTATTCTGGATTGCTTGGCTGTGAGATCGGGCGTTCTCTCTAATGGGTATGTGCCCATGACGCGAAGCAGAGAAGGAGTCACCGCAAGGATGATGGAGGCGCAAAACGATTGACTTTATACTTGTAAGATATATAATAGATATATAGTCAGAGTATAATATCCACATATGGCAATTGTTAACTTCTCAATTGAAAAGACCTTGGATGAACGCCTAAAGCGCGCCATTAAGGAGCGTGGCTTCTCAAGCCGAGCAGAGTATGTACGTAGTCGACTAATTCAGGACCTTGATGACTGGGAGTCAAAGACCGGCAGTGTGCCCCATTACTACCTAAAGGGTAAGGCCGCCTTAGCCCTTGATAAGGAGTACGATAAGGCAATGGCGGACTACCGCGCGGGGAAGACCATTCGTGCCAATTCTATTGAGGAGGCCATGCGGATTTTTGATGAAAAAGAAAAACGAGCTCGCCAGCGGGTCATAGTTAAAAGATGATACTTCATTATTCCAATGGCTATTTGCGACGAGCGAAGAAGCTTTCTCGCGCGGTGTTTGAGCGTTTAGCCGACCACGAACAACTTTTTATTGCAGACCCATTCGACCCACGTCTCGATACTCATAAGCTCCACGGTAAGGATAAAGCATTCTGGCTTTTTTCAATAACCAAGTCGATACGCGTAAAGTTTGAATTCCTGGGTAACAACGAGGTGCTGTACGTTGACATCGGCCCGCACGGCCGCGTGTATCGTTAGATGTGCTGATAATTTAAAAGCTAGCCGAAATCTTGAGCGACTATTCTTGTTGGTTGCGCTCGTCTCTGACCGCCATTAAGGGGTACGTCTCCACGTTGCTCGAAGGCACGCCCAGTTACGGTACTGTGAGTTACGAAATTCGGACTTCTTCCCTCCCCTGGCCAGGGTGAGACTTGGGCAAGGGACCCAAGTCGCAAGACCTTTTGAGCTGTTTTCGAGCCC
>PCYI01000019.1:5770-29658 GCA_002774795.1 Candidatus Vogelbacteria bacterium CG10_big_fil_rev_8_21_14_0_10_51_16
GAGGGGCAATTTCGTAACTCACAATATAGTATTTAAATCTCGTCAATTTATAACATGGAACATACATTCATAAAGACCGAGAATGGCCTCATGCTCGACGCCGACTACTATTCCGCGGAGAGTAGGCGGGGAGTGATTTTTTTGCACGGGGCTTGCGAACAACGACTTCACGAAGAGCACTTCGTGGCGGCGGCCGAGATGTTTGCCGAGCAAGGCCTACACGCTCTTATGTTTGATTTTCGTGGTCATGGAAAGAGCGAAGGCAACTCGCTTACTGACTTCCGCATTTCGCTTCTCTTGTATGATGTGGCCGCGGCTTGTCGCTTCTTACGGGAGCGCGGTGTGGAACGCATCGGCCTCGCGGGGGCCTCTGTGGGCGGGGCCGTGGCCACTCTCTATGCGGGGGCGCACGCGGGTGAGATTGGCGCTCTTGGCCTCTTGAATCCCGTGCTTGATTTCCACACTGCTCTTTTTGAGCCGGTTACCGAGCGTACAAGGGCTTTTTTCACGCAAGCTCACCAGACTCTTGAGAACGAAGAGTCATATACCGTGCCATGGAACGGCTTTCAGCTCGGCCGAGCTGTTTTTGCCGAACTGCGGGCCGAGCCGGAGCGATACGACCCCGGTCGCGCTCTGTGTGCTTACTCGGGTCCGATCTGTGTTTTACATGGTGACCAAGACGAAGATATTGCCCACAGTGAGACAGAGCGGGTGCTTGCTTTTTGTGGTCGGAGCGACGTGCTCATCACAATTCCGGACGGAAAGCACACTTTTCCCGACCCACTGCACCGAGACATGGTGGTAAAGAAGCTTGCAGATTTTTTTCTTACCCATCTTTAATAGTAAAATCATTATGAAGCTTTTTGACTCAAATGACCATAATCTTGAACGCCATACGTTCCCGCAGTCCCTCGCGCGAGCTATTGTTGTTCCGATCTTGAATTACGTCATTCCCGAACGAAGGATTAAAAAAATGGTGGCAAAACTCTCGACCGCCGGTGAGGAGGCGATCAAACGCTCCGGGAGTACGCACGCCATGGAGTCGTTCTATGCAGGCAGACAAGAGTCGGTTTCATTGGGTAAACGCGCAAAAGAGTATTTGACGCACTATGTCCTGAGCGCCACTATGGGGACGCGGAATCGCTTGCGAATCGTAGAGAGCCTTCTTAAAGAGGAGATACGCGAGCGGTCGCAGGCCGGGGCCACCATCCACGCCACGGCTTTGGGTGGCGGCACCTGTCGCTCTTTCGCTAATCTTTTCGAGAGCATCTCGCAGGATGACACTGAGACCAATCTTTTCGTCACAAACATTGACCTTGACGCGACCGCCCACGTTCGGGGGAGAGAGTTGATGGCAGGGAAGCCGTACGAAAAACAGTTTTCGTGGCGCGAGCTCAATTTTTTTTCTGCAACGGACGTGGTGGCTCCTCGAAGTGTTGATATTATCGAGATGATCGGTGTCCTTGACTATATGGCGGATGAGCAAGCCCTGGCGATTCTAGCGGTGGCACACAGCTTACTCGCTTCAGATGGGATTCTGATTACAGCGAACGTGCGGCCGAATAGCGAAGCTCCTTTTTACAGGAAGACCGGCTGGCCGGTTTTCACATACCGTACTCCGCGCCAGCTCGGCGAACTGCTCATTTGCGCCGGTTTCGACTCTTCTCACGTTGAACTTTTTACAGAACCGGTGGGCTTACATACTGTTGCTCGGGCGAGGCGTTAAGAATTGGCTACTTATCCCCGACTCATCCTTTGTGTTTATGGCATAATTGGGGGAGCGTATGACAGACTACGTCATTGCCATTCCGTTTGCCATGACAATTGTAAACGCGGCCCTCGCTGCGCTTATTCAGCTTGGTCGTCACGATCTTCCCGGACGTCTTTACGGTGCTTTGTCACCTTTGTGGCCGGTTGGTGTTTTTCTATTGGTTTGATTTTTGCGTGGGAGCAGTCGCCCTACTCGATTGTGGCGATTAACGTTAACTACATCACCGCCGCCGGGACAGTGCTTTTTTTCTCATCTTTACAAAGTTCTTTCCGATCAGGCAGTGGCGTTGGTGGCATGTGGTTGGAGCTACAATGCCAATTGTTGCCCTCGCGGTGGCATTGGTGGCAGACCCTACGTTAATCATTCGTGACTTTGTCACTCGAAGCGAGGTGGTGGTGCGTCAGCCTATTTACGGCATCTACTCAATTGTCGTCTACTACTACATCCTGTGGGCATTTTTAGGCTTATATACATCGTATCGACGAGCGGATGACGAGCAGGCCAGACAACATATTTGGATTGTGGCCATCGGTACGACAATTGGTTACTTGGCGGTTCTGGTGCCGAACATTGTTTTCCCTTGGAGTGGGGACTATTCCTACATTTGGATAGGCCCACTAGCGAGCATTATTATGACGTTTTCAGTCGGTTATGCCATCGCCAGGCACCAACTCTTTAATGTCAAAGTAATTGCTACTCAGTTACTTACGTTTTTGCTCTGGGTCCTTTTGCTTGTACGTCTTGTTTTTTCGACAAACTTTCAAGAGGTACTCGTTAATGTAACTACATTTGTTTTTGCAATTATTCCCGGTGCCTTTCTTATCAGAAGTGTTATTCGTGAGGTTAAGACTCGCGAAAGAATAGAGTTTCTCGCTAAAGACCTCGAAACCGCCAACGCCCGCCTCACCGACCTCGACCGGCAGAAGTCGGAGTTCGTTTCCATCGCCTCGCATCAGCTGCGCTCACCCTTGACCGCCCCATCAAGGGGTACGTCTCCATGCTCCTCGAGGACACCGCGGCCTATGGGAAGATCCATGCGGGGCAGATCACGGCCGCTGGGGTAGAGGCCCTCTCGCGGGTGTTTAAGTCGTCGAATGCGCTTGTGGACATCATTGAAGACCTTTTGAACGTTTCGCGCATCGAGCAGGGGCGGATGCAGTATACGATGAGTGAGTTTGATATCTTTCATCTGTTCATATTTAAGAAAGTACGGCATACTTAATGAATGGCCATGCTCAAAGCTATAGATGTCATCAAGCCCGTCCGTTTTCAATATGGAGACATTGTGTTCGAAAGTGTCGAGCCTTCCGAGAAGGAAAAGATAGACAAAATACACAAACTTCGCCACGAGGTGTTTGTAAAAAAACTGGCTTGGGTACCAAGCACCCCCGAGGAATACGAACGAGATTCTTATGATGAGTACTCGCTGCTGTTTGGGGTATTCAAGGGGGAAGATATAGTTGGTACTGCCCGTTTTACTCTGCATCCATGGCCTTTCATGCTCGACAAGGATTTTGCAGATATGCTTAACGGCCACCCCTTGCCGTACCGAGGTCAAGCGGCCGTGGAGCTTTCGCGCCTCGGAATATTGCCGAGCATGGAGGATAAGAAAAAGAGTAGGAGGGTAGCGATGCTTTTGTACCGAGGACTGTATGAATGGTCTCTTAGAAACGCTGTCCGATATTGGTACTTGGTGTCGACCGAGCGCTACATCAGTTCCTTGCGTCGCCGCCTGCGTATTCCAGTCACACAACTTGGAAAGACGCTTGAGACGGACGATGGTGAGCGGTACCACGCTGCTATGATTGATCTGAAGGAAGCCAGGCGGTCTATGGGCTTGATTCGTTATATAGCATTCCGATGGTTTTTACGCTAGAACATATTATTTCCATACTTCTCCTCCTAACCGCGATCGTAAACGTGGGAATTGGAGTGTTTGTTCTTACTACTGGCAGCAGAGCTGTAACATGGTACTTTTTCGTTCTCACATCGGCCGTATCATTATGGGTAATTAGTAACTACAGTATCGTAGGTCTATTGAGTATTCAGTCGGCTTACTTTTGGGCATATGTGGGATATATGAGCGCTCTCGCAATCGCATTTACATTCTTTCACTTTGCGCGCCTGTTCCCAAGCGAAAGCGTTCTACTACCAAGGATAATTTCACGACTGACAGTCCTTGGTTTAGTAGGAACGATGGCAATAAGCATCTTTCCAGGATTTACTGTTCAACATATCCAGCTTGTTCCATGGGAGATTACTGTCGGGTCGGGTGTTTTTTACGTCTTTGGCTACTTTGGCATAATGATGGCCGCCGCATTCTACATCCTGTTACAAAAAATACATTTGACTGTCGCGGGCGTGGATGAACACAAACAAATAAGATACGTGTTTACCGGAACTCTGGCCGCTACTTTGCTCGGAAGTAGTACTAACCTTTTTCTTCCACTTGTATTTGGAGACTACCAGTTTATCAGATTAGGGCCTGTTTTTACGGTGCTTATGGTCGCCTACATAGCCGTAGCTATTGTCAAACATCACCTTTTTAATGCAAAGGTAATTGCGACAGAGTTACTCACTTTTGGTTTATGGCTATTCATTTTGATTCGTACACTTGTGGCGGGGACACCACAGGAGCAGATAGCAAATGCCGTCCTCTTGCTAATCACTATTCCAGTCGGCATCCTGCTCATCAAAAGTGTCCGTCAGGAAGTGAAAGCCCGTGAAGAAATACAAAAACTCGCCAAAGACCTCGAGCTCGCGAACGCCCGCCTCACCGACCTCGACCGGCAGAAGTCGGAGTTCGTCTCGATTGCCTCCCACCAGCTGCGCTCACCACTCACCGCCATCAAGGGGTACGTCTCCATGTTGCTTGAAGGCACACCGTCTTACGGCAACCTCACAGCGGGGGAGATTAAGGCGGACGGGGTTGAGGCGCTAAGGCGGGTGTTTAAGTCGTCGAATCAGCTGGTGCTCATTATCGAGGACCTCTTGAACGTGTCGCGCATTGAGCAGGGGCGCATGCTCTACACCATGAGCGAGTTTGACGTGGGGGAGATGGCTCATGAGCTCGTGGAGAATATGGCGGTGAATGCCCGCGAGCACGGGCTCACTATTACTTTCGCTGATGATGGCGCGGGACCGCACATCATTTCGGGCGACGAGGGGAAGGTGCGGCAGGTGATAAACAATGTTATTGATAACTCCATCAAATACACGCCGAAGGGAGCGATTAGCGTGGAAGTTGCAAGATATCAGATATCAGAGAACAGAGAACAGAACACGACAACCCCGCCCCTCCCACCCCACCCCAGCCCTCCCCTCTGGCGGGGGAGGGGGCATACACCTGGCCAGGGGAGGGGGCTGATACAAATACGGGTAAAGGATACCGGTATTGGTATTCCGCCCGAGGCGTTGCCGAAGCTGTTTCAGAAGTTTAGCCGGGCCGAAGACGCGGGCAAGGTGAACGTCACCGGCACGGGCATCGGCCTCTTTATCGCCCAGGAGATTATGAAAGCCCACGGTGGCAAGGTGTGGGCGGAGTCGGAGGGGCGAGGGAAGGGGAGCACCTTCACTATTGAGTTTTCCGCGAAAACTCAATAGTGAATAATTTTCAATTCTCAATTTTTCCTGTCCGGAGGGGGGAAAGATTGGAAATTGAGAATTAATTTATGTATTTACACGTCAAGGTTACCCCGAAAGCGAAGGAGGAGTCACTCATCAGGAAAGACGGGAGCCATTGGCTTGTTTGCGTGCGAGAGCCAGCCGAACGGAATCTGGCCAACAGGCGGGTTTGCGCTCTGGTGGCCCGCGAGCTCGAGGTTGCCGTGGCGCAGGTGCGTATTATAAACGGCCACAATTCGCCCTCAAAGCTTATTAGTATTCAGGAAGATTGAGAATCAGGCAAAATAAAGTTACAATTAGCTGTGGTTGCTGTTTATGGTGACCACCTTGAGCGACAAGTTAAAAACTATAAACTATAAACTAAAAACCGCTCCATGAACATAAACATCGTTGCCAAGCAAATGGCCCTTACACCAGCCATCGCGGAGTACACGGAAAAGAAGCTACGCACTTTGCGCAAGTATCTGGGCATAGAAGACGGCCCGGCTCTGGCTAAAGTCGAGCTTGGGAAGGTGTCGCGGCGCCACCAGCACGGCGACCACTTTAAGGCCGAGGTGCACCTTTCTGCTTGGAGAAAGACATTCTCGGCCTCGTCGACAGGGTCAGACCTTTACGCCGAGCTAGATAAAGTGAAGGATGAGCTTGTCGGTGAGCTCGTCTCATTCAAGGCCCAACGCACGACCAAAAGTCGGATGGGCGAGCGCAAGTTGAAAGAGATCTTGCATCACGTTAGGAGTAAGCGCTCATGAATAGCACCAGCTCTGTCACATACTGGGTAGTCATTGCTGTATTTTGTGTAATAAGCATTGGCTTAGTGCGAGCCTTTGCAGGTGTAGTTATTGCTCAGCATGATGCCGAAGCTAGTAACGCGAGAGAGCTTTCGGACATTACTGTCTCCCGCATAGTGAATGCCCGCGGCGCCACTATTTATCGAACATTAAGCGATATGATTCTTGAAACAAACAAGGGAGACATCACCCTCGAGCTTTATTTTGACAAGGCCCCAAACACGGTCGAGAATTTTGTGCGCCTCGCCAAGGAGGGTTTTTATGACGGCACCAAATTTCATCGCGTCATCAGTGGCTTTATGATTCAGGGAGGCGACCCATTGTCGAAAAGCGACAACTCCGCTCGGTGGGGAACCGGTGGTCCGGGCTACGCGTTTGCAGACGAGATAAACAATGAGTTGCTGGTGGCTGGTGTGCTCGCCATGGCAAACAGCGGCCCCGACACGAACGGCAGTCAGTTTTTTGTCGTGACGGCCAAAGAGACGCCGTGGCTCGACGGCAAGCATACTGTTTTTGGCCGGGTGATAAGGGGAATGGATGTGGTGCGCGAGATTGAGCGGGTGCCGACCGACCTCTATGACCGTCCACGGGACCCGGTCGTGCTAATCCGTGCCCGGTTTCAATATTAAGGGAGGCACGAGTTACGAGGCATGACACAAGAGTTACGAGGCATGAAATAGGCGGGAGAATTACTGTGCTTGACAAATGTTGCCACACATGTATTATAAAGAAATCATGAATATCTATAGCCAAATTAAAAGCGCTCTTTTTGCGACCCGTCTTAATGGGGTGGATTTTGGCGCACAGTCTGCTCGGACTTGGGCCACAGTGGCGTACTTTGTCCGTAATGCTCCCTCTGCATCGGCAGGGGAGCGCCGGCTTGGCATATTGACGACTTGACCCTCAAAACTTTTGGGGTCCAATCGCCACCATGCCATCCGGCCTGGTGGTTTTTAGTTTAGGTCTTTGACAATCAGAACGACGCGCACTTGTGCAAACAACAGCTTACCGTATGCGGACAACTGCCGTAGAACCTGATCGGGCGCCACGCGCCAAGGAGATTGAGAATGTCCGGACTATTCCGACGGAAAGAAACCGAAGGAAAGCGACGCAGACGAGAAAATGCCTTGCTCTACCTTACGCGCATAATGTGGCACTACTCAGCCGGTAACCGCCGAGTTGTACTCTTCTACACAGCCTTGTTTGTCCTTGCCATGGGGGTGACCCTTTTCGTGCACCCCCTCATTCGGGCGGCCATGATTGCCGTGGTGGAGAGTTACCCAGAGCTTCTCACCGCCGAGGGACTCGATTCGTTTACTCGCCTGCTTCTCCTTGTGGTCGGGGCTCACTTTCTCTTTTCCGCGCTCCACTACCCGGGGAGAATAATGGAACAGGCGAATGAGTTCCGCATCTGGGCGCTTTTTCGTGAGCAGTACCTCGAAGGGGTGTTGGCTCGACCTCTTGCCTGGCACGCGGAACATCATTCCGCTGAACTGGCCGATACCATTGAAAAGGGGTCTAGTGCCATTTCGGACTTCTCGGGTGAGAACTTCCAAAACGTCTACGCGCTCACCAAGCTCGTCGGCGTGCTTGGAATGTTGTGCTGGCTCTTTCCTGTGTCTGCCCCCATCGTTGTCGTCATGCTCATGGTGAGTATCGCGATTACGATGCTCTGCGACAGGGTGATTGTGCCACTCTATAAACAGATTAGTAGGGCGGAAAACAGCGTCTCAAAGCATGCGCTCGACACTATTACGAACATCACCACGGCTATAATCCTGCGCATTGAAAGTTTGCTTTACTATGCTATCAGAGCAAGCATTTGGAATGTGTGGGAGGTTGTTCGTCCGTCAATTCGTTGGAATGAAGCAAAATGGTTTCTTGCAAGCACCTGCTGTGTGGCGATGAAAGTGATTGTGCTTTGGTCGTACGCACTAGCGCGTTACGACGCGAAAGCCGGCTTTGTATTGGCAGAATTCTATCTTCTCATGTACTACCTCGATGAGATGAGTGAACTCTTCTACGAATTCACGAGTCGGTACGGCACGATGCTCCGGCGACAGGCGCGCGTCTACCACGCCGAAGACGAGCTGGCTGTGGCTTTCGGTGACGAGAAACTCACCAACCATGTCTTGCCATTGGACTGGCGAGAGGTGATGGTGAAAGACCTCTCCTTCTCATACCATGGTGAGAATAGCGACCAGCAGTTAAACGATGTCGCCATGCGCATCGGGCGCGGGGAGAGGATTGCCCTCGTCGGCCCCTCTGGAGGCGGTAAGACCACCGTGCTGAAGCTCCTGCGCGGTCTCTATGAGGCACAGGGATACGAGCTTAGGGTGGATGGACTGTCGGTGCCGGAGGGCTTTGCCGGCATCGCGCGGGCAATCTCGCTTATTCCGCAGAATCCGGAGATTTTCGCGAGGTCGGTGGGGTACAACATCACCCTCGGAGTGGAGCACCCGCCTGCCCTGATAGAGCAGTGCATCGAGCTTGCCTGTTTCGTTGACGTGCTCTCCATTTTGCCTCGCGGCATGGAGTCGCATGTAAACGAGAGAGGCATGAGTCTCTCTGGCGGTCAGCGCCAGCGCTTGGCTCTGGCGCGAGGGCTACTGGCCTCCCTCGACAAGAGCGTCGTTCTTCTCGATGAGCCGACCGCGTCGCTCGACAAGGCGTCGGTACTCCGTTTCTATCGGGGCATCTTCGAGGCTTTCGCGGACAAGGCGGTGATAGTGTCTCTCCATGACCTCCACCTCCTCCACCTCTTCGACACCATCTACATGCTTGAGGGTGGACGGGTGGTGGGGGTGGGCACGCAGGAGCACCTCATGGCAACCTGTTTGCCATTCCGGAGATTTCTGCTCGAGGCTGAGATGGCACCCAAGACGTCACCGGCGCAACCGCTTTGTCACCACTGCGGCGAGCCGGTAGACCTGCCGAACTCCGAGACCAGCATTGGTAATGCTATCGCAGAATGTCGCGCGCATACCTAGCTCATTTTGTGTCGTGTGGCCTCAACTAGTGGTCCGCACGACACCGACACCTCCACCCGGGGGTGTCTTTCTTTTTGTGGATAACTCACCGAAGTCTCCCTTCCGCATTGTGAGTTACGAAACTCAAAGTTCCGTAGAGAGAAGAGGTTGTGGATAGTATGTGGATAAAAAGTGTGTAAAACAGGGGATAATCGCTTGACTTTAAAAATGACGGTGGTAGGATAACTGGTCTTACTCCAAAATAACCCGTTACGAAAGGAAGTGGAAGATGTTTGCTCGAATAGGTCTTTCCAGTTTGATTACCTTGATTGCTGTGCTGGTGCTCGGGTTTACCCCGGCATTTGCCACCGAACCTGGCACTAGCGCTCCGTTGCCGGCCGTCCTTGAGACGGTCGCTACGGAGAATGGCTTTCCGCTCAGCCCCACCTCGTCCAGTCTGCCAGAGGATCCAATCCTCGAGGCAGAGTACTACGCTTTTCTCCTCGACGAAGAGGAGATGGACAAGTACCAGGACGAGCAAGACGCCGCCTGGGAGGAGATGCGGGCCGATGAGCGGCGCGAAGCCGTCGCCGAGGCCGCGAACGAGGTACAGCACGCCATGCGTGCCGAGGGCTTCGAGACGACGGACTAGCTCCATCGCTCCTGCCCTCCCCCTCGTATTATCCCCCCCATGCCAGTCATCACCATGACCCCGTCCGCCCGCTACGTTAAGCGGGCTTTCCTTTTGCCCAAAAAATGAAGGGTTCAACCTTTCAGGAAAGGTTGAACCCTTCATTTTTTGTAAAAAAACGTCCTGTTCCGCTTGGAACAGGACGTCGATTCGTGTCGAGGTGTCACCACCGTCACCTCTTCAATTTTGCTCGTTTATCGTTGCGAATGGGGAGAATTACGCGGGCAATGATGTCATCCGGCAGGGTTGCGTGGTGGCCGTTTTGTCTGCGGTAGAAACCGATGCGCATGACGCATCGGGCGAGCGTTATCGAGAGGGGCGACTTGTCGGGGAGTCCGCTTGGTATCGTCGCCCTGAGGTGCTGGACGAAGATCAGGCCCCCGTGCCCACTCGCGGCCGCGACCCGGGTGCGGATCTGGAGGTTACTCCAGCTCGGGAAGTTTCCATAGTTGTCGAGCTCAATTCGCTCCTCCCTGACCATAAGGCGGAAGCGAGTCTCGATGCGCTCGAAGGTGAGCGCCACTCGATTCGTAAGCAGTTTATTCTGCTGGTCTCGGAAAAAAAGCAAGAGCTGTGATGGGGTCTCTGTTGTCACCCCTTTCCCAATGGGGTTCACACAACTGATAGCCAGCAGGCGATTGCGACGGGTCTCAATGGCGAGCACCGTCCGCCCGAGATCAAAGCCCAACTCCCGGTCCGTCATCCCGCACCGTGGGTCGGTGATGAGAAGGTCTTCGCGAAGCGACCACGGTCGCCCGGAGTTTTGCGTGTAGTGGGCTCCGATAGCCCGGTTGCGCCTCTTCTGCCCTCTATTTTTCTCTGGGTTGGCCTTTCGCCAGGCCTTGGCCCGGGCGTAGTTCACTGGAAACCTCCTGTCGTTATTGGCTTACATTAATGGTAGGACCCTTGCCAGCATGAAGAAAAGCAGACAATTGCGTTCTTGGCAATGCTATCCATTATATCAGCTACACTAATTTTGTGTTCAGCTTGTGTTCAAGGTCAGACCGTCCGAAAACAGCCCGGAAGCAAGGCTTCTTAATTGGTACAACAACCCACGTGGCTAAAAGTAAGAAGTTTTTGCTACAGCAGAAGCCTTGCTTCTTGTTTTCGGACGGTCTGTACAAAAGGGAGACTTATGTGAGTTATCCACAGCGTGACGTGAAATGAAAAACCCCCCGACGCGCCGATGATGGTGGCGCGCCAGGGGGCGGGGGTGACCGGGCGTGGACTTACCCGGTCGGGCAGAGCTTGGATGCTCGGCGTGTGGGAGGAGGCCCTCAGTCCATCTTGGACGTGGTGGCGGTCTGGGACTTGACCTTGGCGGTCTGGGTGGGCTTCGTCGCCTTCGCCTTGATGGCGAGGGTGGCGATGTTCTTCGCCAGCAGGCTCTTCACCTGCGGGGCCGAGATTCCGGCGGTCTGGAACTTGATGCCGTACTTGCGCGACTGGGTCCGGATGGACTCGAGCTTGCTGTTGAAGCTCGTCTTGTTCAGGCCCTTGCGAAGCTGGGCGGTTCGGTACTGCAGCTTGGCGGTATTGAACGCCGCCTTGAAGTACTTGGTCGCCCGGGCGAGGTGAGTCGCCTGAGTGCGGGTCATCTTGATACCAGCCGTCTGGGAGCCGAACGCCTTGAAGGTGTTCCAGATGGTGCCGTACGTCGGCACGCCCTTGACCTGGGGGGGGGTGACGAACTTGGCACGCATGACCTTGGCCGGGGTGGCCTTGGCAACGGCGGTCTGGAGATAGCCGAGCGACTTCCGCAGGTGGCTTGCGGCCACCTTGTTCGGGGCCACGGGGGCCTGAAGCAGGGCGTCGACCTGGGCGTCCAGGATGGCCAGCGTCTGCTGGGCCTGGAACGTCGTCGAGGTGGCGACCTTGGCCTTCGTGGCCTTGGTCGGGGTCTTGGCCGCGAAAACGGCCGGAGCAGAGACGAGGCCGAGAGCCAGAGCGAAAACAACGATGTGGGGCAAACGGAGCATTTGGAGTCCTCCTCCATCTGTAGAGAGCTGTGCGCTGAATGCGCAGTTTCCAAAACAGGTTGTTTTGAAAACCCCACGCGCTGTGCGTGGATAGAGTAGATTACAGGAAGAAAAATAAATGTCAACAATTTTTTGCTGTGGAAAAGTATAGAATATATGGTAGATGTTTTGTCAACCCTACTCAAGAACAAAGATTAAATGTACCAGGTACTTTTAAGTTAAAGTACCTGGTACATTTAATAGTGCACGGCTGGTCTAGTTGTGCTAGTCTTTTACTCATTAATAGATAATCTCTTTTTATGACCTACTCACTAGCGATAATTGTGGTTGTGGTCCTGCTTTGGACAATCAGGCAGGTGAATCAGTATGAAAGGGGAGTGGTGCTCACTCTCGGGCGCTACACCGGCATGAAAGAGCCGGGCTGGCGCATTATAGTGCCCATTTTTCAGAGCATGAAGAAGGTGGACATCCGCGTGAAAGCGGTGGACGTGCCATCACAGGAGGCCATTACCAAAGACAACATTTCTATTTCTATAAACGCCGTAATCTACTATAAAATTACCGACGCGGCCAAGGCTATTCTTGAAGTGGAGAACTTCTACTACGCTATCTCTCAGCTCGCGCAGACCACTATGCGGAACGTAGTGGGCACGACCGAGCTCGACCACCTGCTCGCAAACCGCGACGAGGTGTCGGCCCATATTCGGCAGATTATCGATGCGGCAAGCGACCCGTGGGGGATTCAGGTATTAAATGTGGAGCTTAAGGATATCGGCTTAAACGATGAAATGAAACGAGTGATGGGCAAGCAGGCCGAGGCCGAGCGCGAAAAGCGGGCCGTCATTATCAAGGCCGAGGGCGAAGTGGCGGCCGCTGAGAACATGGCCAAAGCGGCCCGCACTCTTGCTTCAGCCGAGGGGGCGCTCCACTTGCGCACCCTTCAGACGATAAACGACCTTTCTTCCGACCAGTCAAACACAACCATCTGGATGATGCCGATTGAGGTCTTGCGAGCGGTGGATCGGTTAGGGCGTGATGAAAACAAACCATACTCGTCGGGCCAGGGCCACGGCGATATCCGGCAGGCAGTTGTTCAATAAAGTCGGTCGTCCGTCTTATCTCCGCCGCAAGCGGACGTGGTTTTCTGGACGCGTCCGATAAAGGGTTGAGTTCGCCGGGGCTTGTTGTTCTATTTTTCTTATCTACCTCTGACAGGTTGTCTACCGATACACAGTTTTCCTCTGCTAATGAGCGTTTATGCTCTTGTGAACTTGGTGTGCCGGGCCTGATTGTGTCGTCAGGATTGTTTGGATTGTCAGTGGGCATGATGGGTGAGCCGGCGCGGCAAGGTGCTTATAAAAATGAGGAAAAAGAAAAGCGCCAGTCTGGTTTTATGAATTGAAAAATATTGTAGCCCTTGTAGCCCACAGGACAGTCTTGTTTTTTTGCGTATAATAATTTCAATGGATGGCCCAAAAAATGAGTTTGAAGAACTTACCCCAGAAATGCAGGAGGAAACCGCCAAGCTTTTTGAACATATTGATGTCACGAGGTCCAGGCCTACTGAAAGTAAAACAAGATATACCGAGGAAGATGTTCGTAACAGCTTTGAAAATGCCCACCGACTGTATCGAGTAAAATTGGCGCAGTGGAAGAAGAGTGAGCGAGGCCCGAAGCCAACATTTTCCATGAGGTTTGTTAACAAACGTTCGCCATTTGTCCGAGATTGGCTTCGTGCTCGGCCCGACCGAGATCAATTCGAATTCATTAGCGAGGAGGCAAAAAAAGACTGGTTTTATCAGAAGCAAACTCGATGGAATGATAAAAAAATCCGCGAGGCGCTGCGGGAACTTTTCAGTAAATGGAAGAAAAGAAATATCAAACAAGGTGGATCTTTTAATTTCACATATGTAGCCGCAAATAATCAAGCTCTATACTCTTGGTTGCTTAGACACAATAAACGCATTGAAGATTTTCTCTCCGAAGAGGCTGTTGAAAAATGGCAGGGTCAAGAAGCGGCAAGACCAAGGAAAGAAGGTGAGATAGTAAGCGATTTAGACAAACTTTATGAAGAGTGGAAGAAGGGAAGCCAAGAAGAGGCATTCAGTCCGGCCTATATTATAAAGTACGCACCGGATATTTATTCCTGGGTTCTACGCCACCAAGCAGAGGGTGGCAAGGAGCTAGTGGACTATTTGGGTGATGAGGCAAGGTCGCAGTGGACCAATGTCAGGGGGGTGTCCCAGATGGCCAGAAAAGCCGAGCGTCTATTCGCTGAAGACAATGCTGACATCCAAACTATCAAAAGGCTAAGTAGCCTTTTCGGCGCATCAAGAATCGTCGACACCTTCTATGCTTATCGTCCAGATTTTCGCAAGGTCCCACCCGAACGGCTCAGAAAGGTAATTGCACCTTACTTGGGTAATTTTCTGATCACGAGACCGCCGTTTAGAATCGATAACCTAGAGATGGCTCTCCCGTATCTTGAAAACGAGGAGTTGGCCGAGGGTCTTTATGAGGTGATTAAAGATGGTGCCTTGTTGCACTTTTTGACAGCTAGAAAGCGGGACAAAAATACAATTCCTGAGTCGAGTTTTGCCGACTACTTTCTTGAGATTGAAAAGGGCCCGGCCTGCGCCAAAAGTCCCGGCCTGCGCCTGATTATAAATCGTGTCCGAGGCTATTATCAGGATGTAACAAAAGACCGCCCGCGGCCGGAAGCGTTGGTGGGTTCACTCAAAGAGGGTCGCGACTTCCCTGATATCTACCAGGCTATTAACATGAAGGAGCTCGAGGAAAAAAAGCGCCTGTTAATCGCTGATGAAATGGGGGTTGGCAAGAGTGGCTCGGTCATACTTACAAAGGAATACCTTGGCGCACAGACGGCTCTCGTGGTCGTGCCCAGCAATGTCGAGGAGACGTGGATTAACTACCTTTCGAGCAAGGTGGAGGACGGCGAACAGGTGGGTTACTTTAAACCCGATTCGGCACCGCGAGTTTTACGGATTAGTTCTCCGTCTGATATTGAAAATCTAACACCGGGAATGTACGACTATATTGTCGTCTCCCATGAGCGTTTGGCGAAGGGTAACTATGTCGAGGCTCTACTGCGGGCCGAGCCAGGGATGCTGATTGCAGACGAGGTGCACAAGTTTAAGAATGCAACCACCGGTAGGCGCGCCGCGGGCTTTATTGAGCTTGCGGATGCTATCCAAGGAGACAATAAGTATGTTGCCCTACTTTCCGGTACTCCGGCACCAAATAAGGTCGAGGATATTGCCACCACTTTACGCGTCTTGTATCCGGAAAGGTTTTCCATGGTCGAGAATCGGCATTTGGCCAGGAGTATTTTAAATGGCAGCTTAATAGACCTCCGAGCCCTTTTGGCGACTCGGATGCAACGTAAAAGTCTCGCTGATCATATCGAGATGCCGGCCCTACAAGAAGAGCTTGTGAGAGTCGATTTAAACGGGCGAGAGCAAGAAATCTACGAGCTCCTGCTCGAGGAGGATGAGTTTACTCCTGCGGAAAAGATCAGGATATTGAGGCAGTTTTGCATGAATCATGAACTGCTTGATGTTACTCCGGGGGTGGAGCAAGCAAAGCTGGTCGCCCTGAAGGCAGAACTCCACAAGGCCTTTGCTGAACATGATAAGGTGGTTTTATTTGTGAATGCTTATATTGAAAATGTCATCCGGGGTGACCTCTCTATCTTGGATTTACTCGATCTCCCAGAAAGTGTCCAGGTGCGTGCTGTTCACGGAGATAACAAAAAGGAAAGGCAGGCCGTGCAACAGCAACTCAATAAGGGGGCAGGGAAGATGCTAGTGGCTGTGAGCGGCCAGATCGCCGACGTGGGCGTCGATTACTCAGGTGCCGAGCATATAATCTTTTACAATGAGCCATGGACAGAGGCAGAACGGCGACAGTTGATTGGCCGTGTCT
This sequence comes from Candidatus Vogelbacteria bacterium CG10_big_fil_rev_8_21_14_0_10_51_16, assembly GCA_002774795.1. Classification (GTDB taxonomy): domain Bacteria; phylum Patescibacteriota; class Minisyncoccia; order Phycocordibacterales; family JACRKE01; genus 1-14-0-10-51-16. Next base: position 21,538 of record PCYI01000019.1, read on the forward strand.
ATCGCCCCGGTCTAAGGAGGGATCTGAACGTCCAAACCTTGATTACCCATGGCACCATTGAGCATGGTATTCACCACTACCTTCAAGTGAAACAACGGGCTATTGAAAAACTGATCGAAGGCATTCCTATCACCGAGCTTGAGCAACAGGTCCTTGCGGCCCCGGGTCATGAGGACACACAGAATCTCGAAGTGAATCGCGACTTGGCGGAAGCATACTTTTCGGCTTTTGAAAGGCTAAACGCCATGTACGCCCATACAAAGGAGATTGGCCAAAAGGATTTTCAAAAGTTCTTGGAACAGTACGGCAAGCTTTACGCGGACTGCTATTTAAATGTGGGCGGACGGAGCTATCAAGGGAATGCCAGTCGTATTGCGGGGACCATTATCGAGACTATGCGAGTTGAAAGAGGCGAGGATCCGAAAGAACTCAAGATTCTCGACGCTGCCTCGGGACCGCAGATGTTGAAAACGCACAGCCCGGAGGATCTTCAGGGGTCGATTCATAGTACCGATATTAACCTGCATCATTTCAAGGAGGGTGATATGGCCACAGTCGGCAGTTTTACCAGCTTGCCTTACCGAGAAGGTAGTTTCGACTATGCGACGCTCTCCCTTGCCTTGCATTACAGTCGATTCATACCCAAAAAGGGTAATTACGAACGGGCACAGATTTTCATGGAGCTCAATCGCGCGCTCAAGCCTGGTGGCCGGGCCATCATCTCCCTTATGTATCGGCTGGATTTAAAGAATTTCGAGGGCTTCAGGGGAATTATGCGTGACTTCGGCTTTCGAGTCGTAGATGAGTATACCGACCATGTGCAAGAAGGGAATACTTTTCGCGCTCATGTGATCACTATCGAAAAAATAGAGTCGCCAGCCGGAACGGTCGAGGAGATTGTGGCAACAGGGCCATCGCGTTTCGTTGCCGGCCTGAAATTTAATCAACAAAAGGGCAACTTACGCAACTCCCGCAAGACTGTCCTTGGTTTTAAGCTTGCCGAGCGGGACTATCAGGTAAAATTTAATAAAGAAGACTTGGCCATGATGCGAGAAGAGGAGGAGACTTTACGCGAGGGGAAACGCCTCAAGCATCGATACGGGGGCATTGAGCTTATCCCAGTCGGTATTCTGCGACGCCAAGAGTTTGTGCGCATGCTTTTGAATGATCGCTATATCCTTTTCAAACGATTAACTCACGGCGGAGGGGGAGTAAAGATAGATAACAATTTTTAGTTTCAATAAAAGAAAGCGGCCCCGCCTTTCGGTGGGGCCGGGGCCGGACTAGGCCATGAGCTATCGGCGATCGGGAGTCGTGTAGGTGTACTCCCGATAGGCCTCGAGCAGGCCGAGAGCTTCGGAGATCTGGCCGGGACGAGTGATCGTCCGGCCATCCCCGAGCTCAAGCTCCGTGATCCGCGCCACACCGCTGGATCCGAACGTGATGTTCGGGATGTTGGTGCCGCGGTAGGGCACTGCCACCAGCCTCCCCGGGGTACAGCCAAGGATCTCCCGGTGGCGCGGGCTGATCCGATCGGTGGGGTAGGGGTCTACGGCGCGTACCGTGAAAACTCGTCCACGCCTGATCAACTTCTGACCGATCAAACTCTGTCCAAGCATGTAACTCGACTCCTCTTGGTTGTTCTGTTTTCTGTTACAGATTAGTAACAGGGTGCTAATATTTATAATACTCCCTACCGCTCTTATTGTCAAGTGCAATGATAATTAACAATTCACTGACAATTCTTGACAATTCAAAGTATACTTGGTATATATCACTCTAGTACCTAGCACCAGTCTGTCCAAAGGAGGTGAAAGCCATGGGACAGCAGTACAGAGAAAACGGCGGGGCGGAGATGTTGGTTTTGGCCGAGGTCAAAGAGGTGCACGCGGAGTACATCGTCTTGTACCCCTGTGATCGCACCTTGACTGCCGGCCAGAGCATTACGCTCGGTAAGTCGGTCTTGGTCGGCCATCTGCCGAGGAGTGGTGACCTCGCGGTCATCACCAGCATTCGCCGTCACTCGAAGGGGTGGCGTGCGCTCGTCGGATGGGCGGTCGGTCCGGACCTTTCAATGGCCGGAGCCAACCAGAATCAGTAGGGGAAGCGTTTCCCCATGGGCTATGGGCCCGATACCAAGCACCGAGTACATTGATTGGAGAGTGATTGATTGTGGCAGGATTGAGTTTGGGGCTCTCGCTCGGGTATAAGCTCGCGCCGAGATTGACCCTCGGGCAGATGCTTCGCTAGAGTCTGACCGCGCGGCTCGGTCAGCAGTTGACTCTACGGCTGGAGCTCGTGGATGCTCTGCGCGAGGAACGCTACGAGCCCGATGGGAAGTGCCCGTTCTGTGAGCACCGGCTCACGAACGGCGAAATCATCACGGGCTTCAACCGCGACCCGAACGACTACACCACCAAGTGCCCGATGTGCAAGAAGCGCTTCGAGCCGAAGTTGGTGTATGCGCCCATGGGCGGGCTTCGGTTCGAGCTGGCCTTCTACTGTCCGACGCAGGTGCTCGCACGGATGGAGAATGAGGCGGGTCTCCTCGTGATGCATCCGGCCGAGATCAAGCGGGAGCACCCCGCTGTGTATCACTCGGCGGTGGCGCACCATGGCTCCCTCAAGGCCGCCTTCAAGAAGATTGGTCGCGAGTACCGCTTCGTCGAGCGCGACCAGAAGGACGACTGGCGCGGGAAGGTGGTGCCGTTTCTGGGCAGGATGCCTGATACGGTCATCGCCGATTGCGCGGAGATCTCCGTCGGTTTCGTGCGACAGCTCCGTCGCCAGATGAAGATTGCCCGCTACCGCGCGCGTGACCACGTCGACAACTAGAACCTGGGGTCGAGTTTCCTCGATTCGCAACAGGGCCGCTCCCGTCGGGGCGGCCCGCTTTATTTTCTACACATATTGACTGCAACACATGAATGATATATAATTAAAACAGAGATAGGAGGTTTGCTATGGTAGGCATGAAGCTGGAAATGTCTCTGCGTCAGACGCTGAAGCTTACCCCTCGAGTCCGGCGAAGACTGGACGAAGGGGAGGCAAGGGCCAACACGGCTCTGCCAAAACGGCCGGCAGCTTCCAAGCAGTCAGGGTCTACTCGCGTCGAGGAATAGAGTCGGGGCTAGGCCTTCGGCGGGTCGGGAACACCCCGGCCCTTTTCTTTGTTGTATTTTGTCGATTTCCAGTTTTAAATTTTAGACAGTGTGTTAATCTGTGATTGGTTGGTTTTTGCGCTGTGTCGATATAAATCACGATTACAAACAAGATGACAATAATTGATAAGCCACAAGACAAGATAATCAATCAGGAGGGAGAGCGAGACGCTCTTCTTTTTGCCAATCTTTCCGGAGTGGGGGTGGAGGCAGTTGAAGATCTAAAGAGTATGCGAGCAGAAATCCCTGATGATTTATCGCCGGTGGAGCAGGCGCACGCGTTCCGCCACAGGCTTATTTCGTCCGGCTTTGTGTACGACCACAGGACATTCGAGCTCGGAGAGATGCTCGCAAAGAAAAACGGGAATTGCTTGGGTTACGCACTTTTGATGGGGTCTGTTTTAGAGATGGCCGGCACGCCTGTTGGTTATGAGCTTATTACTAACCCAAAGGACGCTGTGTATGAGTATGAGCTTGACCTCTTTCAACAGTTGCAAAGAGGGGAGCACTTTGAGTTTGACAGGCCGGTATTGCCGGAAGCCGATGATATACCCACCACGCCTTTTTGTAGATTTGTGCCACTGGAGCACCCAACTTTGGTACTTGGAAGTGAGCGGGCGAGATTTGAGACGACCAGTTTAGATGAGGAGGGGGAAAACCCGGTCTGGGCGCCAGATGCTGAAAGAAGTATCGACGTGACTTTTAGCGAGCTGGCCAGTAATGTGTTGGTTGATAAAGTAAAGGTTTCCGTTGACCTATCTTCACAACCGGATTGGGCGACTATGCGCAAGCAAATCGAGGTGGCGCTTGGACTTTATCCTGGAAATCGAGAAGCCTGGCACTACCTCTGGCAAGTCAATAAGGAGCAGGGTGACTTCGATGGGATGCGACACGCACTGAGGCGTTATGAAGAGATTGGCGGAGATGATTCACGTTATTATTTTGGTCTGTATCTTATGGGGGCGGACGAGAATGTCTTAGATAAAGCACTCGAAAGATGCCCCGCTTATATGCCGGCTTATGTTGCTAAATACGTCGAGCTTGCCGAAAATCCAAGAGACGCCAAGTTTAGTTTGGCCGTAGCCGCCTGGTGTATCGCAAACTCCGGAATACTTAGTTTGGAAAAATTTTATCGCGGCTATGCGCCGTATTTTGAGTACTATTATGGTGCTGAAACGCACAAAAAACTGGTCGGTAGTTTTGCGGGCTAGCCCGCTTACGCAACGTGAAAATCCTTTATGCTTTTATGCCTCGGGTTTGTGAATTAGCGCACTCTCCACACAAACTCCTCCCAGCTCGTTTCACGTTTGCCTTCGGGGATGACGCGGAGGGGGAGGAGGCGGTCGTCTCGGATGGAGGCCGAGAGGATTTTTACCCGCATTTGTTTTCCTCTCTTTGTGGTGATGATGGTGTAAGTGCCGGGGGAGGGATTAAAGGCGCGCACCATGCGCTCGGCGGCTTCCGCCGCGGTACTGTCGCTCTTTGGCGGCGTGGTCTCTCTTAGTTCGCGCTCACTTTCACTCTCGATCCCTCCTACGGAATTTTGCAAAATTCCGTAGGAGGGGAGGGAGAGCAGGTGCGGGTCGATTAAGCCGTTAGCCTTATTAAATTTGTGGGTGTAGGTTGCTTGAGCGTGGTCTTGGGGCCGAGGTTCGACTCGGCTGGCGAGCCAGTCGGGGATGACGCGGGCGAGGAGGTGGCCGCCAAGTGTTGAGAGTTTTAGCTCGAGTTCTTCATTTACTTCCGTGCCGTTTAGGGCCACTCGTTCTTCGGCAAGTATCGGTCCTTCATCCATCTTTTCGTCCATGAGCATAATGGTCACCCCTGTTTCAGAGTCGCCGTTTAAAATGGCGCTCTGGATGGGGGAGGGGCCACGATATTTTGGCAAGAGGGAGGGGTGGACGTTTAGGGTGCCGTGCTTGGGGATGCCAAGAAGTTTCTTTGGGATGAGTTTGCCGTAGGAAGCAACCAGGAACAGTTGGTAGTTTTTAGTTTGTAGTTTGTAGTTTAATTCAGAGTTCAGTTTTGTGGGTTGGAGGAGGGGGATGTCGTTCGCGAGGGCCCAGAGTTTGGCGGGCGGGGGCTTGAGAGCAAGCTTGCGGCCGGCCGGGGCGTCTGGGGTGGTGACAATAAGTGCCGGCAGGTAGCCATCGGCTTTGAGCGCGTCGAGTACACCCACGGCAACGGGGGAGGTGCCGAAGAATACGATTTTGACATTTCTTGAATCTTGAGTCTTGAGTCTTGAATCTTGAATCATACGTGGTTGTCTAATTTATTCCAGATTCTAGATACTAGATTCCAGATTCTGGACTCGAGAAACTTCCTCAAGTTGTTCCGTCTTATCGGTAAATAGAACGCCGTCGAGATGGTCCACCTCGTGCTGGAAAATCTGGGCAAGCAGACCAGATGCTCCGCGAGCGAATCTCTTGCCATTGAAATCATAGGCCTCGACTGTGGCTTTTTCTGCTCGTTTGATTTTGCCAAAGTAGCCACGGACACTCAAACAGCCCTCATCAAGAAGCTGTTTTCTGCTTGCCAACTTGCTGATAGTGGGATTTATAAAAACGAGCGACTCCGGAGAGGGTGGCTCCACTTTGTTTGAAAAAGCTCTTGGGGAGAGTATGAAAATGCGCTTGCTGATGCCGATCTGGGGGGCGGCCAAGGCGACCCCATCGTCACAATCAGCAAGAGCGGTACTCATTGCTAGAAGCATTTCCGCAATGGTCTTTGTCCCAAACTCTTCCGCGAGCACCGGCTCGGCCTTGAGCCTCAACACAGGGGCTTTGTATTGAACTATCGCAGGATGAGTGTTGGGAATCTTTGACATGAACAAAGTCTACCGTTAAAAAATAAAAAGGAAAAGCTGGTTAGTAAGAGGTAAGAGGTAAGAGGTAAGAGGTAAGAGGAATTATGCGATCAAGTACTGATTGTCAAGTGTTAATTGTCGAGTGTCACGCGTCCCATGCTACAAAACATTCTCTGGGTCGACTTGGACCATAAAAGATGGGGGAAGGGCGCGAAGCATGGCCACGAGCTCTGGGTGAGGCCACTCGATTCGCGGTATGCGTAAAAGGAGGTGAGTCGTAGTTCGTTGGCCTCCACGGGCAACGCCGACATAGCGCGTGGGGTGATAGTCCGACCATCTAGTCGCTAGGTGTTCCAACTCTGACGCGAGAGCAGTCTCTCCTCGCGCGAGAGTAATCTTGACCAGGACGGTTGCGGGCGGGTAATGAAACTGCGCCCTTAGGGCAAGCTCATCTCGGTACCAACTTTGGAGGTCGCCGCGCATGAGTAAAGAGAATATCTCCTCATCAGCTTTGCGGGTTTGAATGATGAGTCTATTGTTTGCGAGCTCTCTGCAGGCGAGCAAGAGATGAAGCATCTTTTCCGGAATTCGAAAATTAGGGAGAGCAAAAAGGGCGTCGAGAGAAACGACTACGACCGTGGGAATCGCTTCGCGAAGATAATAAAGGGTCATTTCCGTGCCTATGAGAATGGCGCCCGGCGTGGTTCGCCACTCCTCGCAGATGGCCCGGGCCTCTTCGTGCGATGGAGTGGCGTCGGCATCTACGCGAAACCAGGGGGCTTCCGGAAAGAGCTCCTCCACTTCAGCGAGGACCTTCTCGGTACCGATGCCAAGAAGAGCAAAACGCCAACTTGTGCAAACGTTACAACGATCACGCACTGGAAACAGTTTTCGACAACCAATACAGCGAAACTGTTGCTCTTGGTTGACCCCCGCAAACAGAGCAAGAGGCTTTTTGCAGTCCGGGCAAGTAACGACTGTTTCGCAGTCTTGGCAAATCGTGAGGGGGGAAAGCCCCTTTCTGTGGGTAAGGAGAAAGACAGACCCCCCTTCAGTAATACTGTTTGCAATCGCGCGCTTGCTTGCGTTTCCAAGAACGCGAAATGGCTCCCCGGGCTTACGCTCCTTTCGCATGTCCACGAGCTCTTGTTCGGCTGAGGCGCCCGGGCGAAAGGACATTTGATAAAGTGGTTGTACTTCACCCGCGTCATAGCGAGCAAGAGTCTCGAGCGAGAGGAGTGAGTCGGCGAGGACCAGATCCGCGCCCGAGGCCTCAGCAAGAAAGCGGGCGAAAAGCCTTTCGTCAAAATGGGGCCGGCCAATGGTGGCGTACGCAAATGAGTGCTCATGTTCGAGAATAATGCAACCAAGATGAGGCACTGGGACCGAAAGAAAATAAGGGGTGCAGACGAGAAGGACGGGGCGTTTACTCTCGGCTATGGCACTCCAGCGGGTTCGCACAATCTTATCGGAGCAATTGCCATGGAGAATGTGGGCGTAGGTCTCTATGCCCTTTTGAAGCTCTTCAAAAAGAGCGGTTACGTCCGCGATGGTGGGGGCAACAATGATTACTGATTCCTGCTTGGCGAATCGCTCACGAACAAAGCGCTTTAAAATGGTTAGTCGTCCCAAAAGGGACTCTTGGAGGGCGAAGGTGGTGGTGAGTGTGTTGGTCTGGTATTCTCGTTGGGGGCTTGCCTTGGGTGGCTTTGAAAGAATGGCGCTTGGTACTTGAGTGGCGATAACTTGGCCCATATGTTCCCCGTGCCAATCGGCGCAAGAGCGACAAGCTTGAAGAAAAGCGGACGTGAGAAACTGCTTTGCCTTGAACTCACCCATTTTCTTTATGGCAAATGTCTGGCTTTTTAACTCCGCCTTTTTGTTTTGAGCAGGGGTGACATCAACTACAAGCCCACTTACGGTGCGCCCGCGAACCGGAATGGTAATAAGTGAGCCCGGGGCAACTTCATCTGCCGTGAAGTAGGTTAGCGAATCTTTAAAGATGCCTCGCGCGATAGGGATGACCGTAAGAATGAACATAGCGTTAGTATGTATGGGGCCTGTCGTCGAATATCCATTTCGGCTACTTTTCCCAAAGTGCTACTGCGACTCGGTGAAAAATACTCATGGTAGCCCTGCTACTACTCCGTTTTT
>PCYI01000019.1:29669-50596 GCA_002774795.1 Candidatus Vogelbacteria bacterium CG10_big_fil_rev_8_21_14_0_10_51_16
AGTATATAGTATATAGGGAAGATGCTATACTGTGGGCAAATCGACTTATAGTCAAAGAATGTTCACTCGTGAGTAGTTATCCACAAATCGTAAACCGCAAGTCGTAGGTTGTTTCTCGAAAACCATGAGCATTTTCAGTACAAAACTCGGAATAGATCTCGGCACGGCGAATACGCTTGTTTTTGTGCCCGGCAAGGGGATTGTGTTAAACGAGCCCTCGGTGGTGGCGGTGGCCCGTGAAGGCAACAGTATACTCGCCGTGGGGGTAGAGGCGAAAGATATGATTGGAAAAACCCCAGACGGCATTACTGCTTATCGACCCATGAAAGATGGGGTAATCGCCGATTATCGTGTCACGGAGGCAATGCTTAAGTACTATATTAAAAAGGCCCTTGGGCCTTGGAACATCTGGAAGCCGGACGTAATGATATCTGTTCCCGCCGGGGTAACATCCACAGAAAGACGAGCTGTGATAGAGGCGGCCATAAGAGCCGGAGCAAGGAGCGCTTACGTGGTGAAAGAACCCATCCTGGCCGCTATCGGTGCTGGTGTTCCCATCCATCAAGCTAAAGGATATATGATTGTGGATATTGGGGGAGGGACAACGGACGTGGCTGTCATTTCTCTTGGGGGCATAGTCGCATCAACTTCGGTAAAGTGCGCAGGCAACAAGCTCGATCAAGCCATAGCTGACTATGTGAAAAAGACATTTAATCTTGCCATCGGTGAGCGCGTGGCCGAAGAGCTCAAGATCGCCATTGGCTCGGCCGTCCCCCTTGAGACAGAACTCGAAATCGCGATTAAGGGTCGGGACCTCCTGACCGGTTTACCGCGCACCTCAACCATGGCTACAAACGAGATAGTAAAAGCACTGGACGCGGAGCTTAGGACCATGATTCGTGCCATGAAGGATGTGCTTGAACAGACCCCGCCCGAGCTTGCCGCCGACATTATAGACCACGGCATCATTATGACCGGAGGGTCCTCTCAGTTGCGAAACTTTCCGGAGCTGGTGCTTAAACGTACGGGCGTTAAGGCAACCTTGGCCGACGAGGCTCTTTTTTGTGTTGCCAAAGGGACGGGAGTGGCCTTGGAGCATCTGGATACGTACAAGCGCTCGGTCATCGCGAAGCGCTGATCGAGCGCCAAAACACAAAACACAGAGCACCTGCCCGCAATGCTACGCATAAGCGTTGCAGGCGGGCGAAACTCCAAATGATGCAAAATGCAAAACACAAAAACCAGGAACCGTTTCCGTACTTTTTTGGGCTTTGCGCTTTAACTATTCTGTCGGATAGTATGCCCCTGGTAGAGAACCTATATGTTGGAAGAGATTAAAAGTCACCACCTAAACAATAAGCTCCACCACGCGTACCTCATTGTGGCCGAGCCGGAGACGGTGCGGGGCGAGCTTTCGGAGCTTTGCGCGGACATTCTTGGTGCGAGTGCGGTGATTGGCCATCCTGACTACTGGTCGCACGCCTGTGAGTTTTTTCGTATTGAAGACGCCTTGAGTCTGCGCCAAGCCCAAGCGACCACAGGCTTTGGGTCGCGGCGCATCTTTGTGATTGAGGCGCGAAGTGTGGGACACGAGGCCACGGACGCGCTCTTGAAGACAGTGGAGGATGCTCCCGAGGGAAAACATTTTTTTCTAGTCACTCCTGGAGCCGACTCTCTACTGCCCACCCTACTCTCGCGTGTGTATCGTATTGACGCTGAGGGTGGCAGATCGTATGAGGTGGAGGCGAAAAAGTTTCTCGCTCTTTCTTCAAAAGAGCGAATAGTCGCTATGGAGCGGTATCTGCCAAAGAAGAATGCCACCCAGGAAGATAAGAAGGTAAGTAAGCGCACGTTGGCCGCGTTTGTAAGTGCTCTTACGCGCGAACTACACCAAGAGCCACTTACACTTAAGCGCGCCCGCGCACTGGAGGCATTCGAGATGGTGTCCGGATACCTTAATGACTCCGGAGCGGCTACAAAGCTCCTTGCGGAGCACGCGATACTTGCGGTACATAACGGCAAGTAAAAACACAAAGCACTAAGGCCACAAAACTCCAAAGGAATGTGTCCATACCCTCTACCCCTTTGAGTTTTGTATTTTGTGTCCTATACTATCTCCGTTATGTCTTATGATTTTAAGTCCACAAAAGAAGGTCTCGCAAAGGCACACGACTGGCTCCAGCGTGAGCTGGCTACGGTGCGCACCGGACGGGCGGCCACCGCACTCCTCGACCAGATACACATTGAAAGCTATGGAGTGAAGTCGCCTCTTTCCCACGTAGCCTCAATTGGTATTGATGACCCAAAAACAGTACGCGTCACTCCATGGGATAAGGCTCACTTGGGTGCTATTGAGTCTGCCATTAGTGCGGCTAATCTTGGAGTTTCCGCGGTGGCGGATGGCGGGAGCGTGCGGGTCTCCTTTCCAGACGTGACCGCCGACCGGCGCATTATGCTCGTAAAGCTTGTCCGCGAAAAGCTGGAGGAGGCAAAGGTGACGCTTCGGGGAGAGCGGGAAAAAGCCTGGAGCGAAATTCAAAAGCACGAAAAAGAAGGAGCCCTTTCGGAGGACGAGAAGTTTCGCGCTAAGGATGAGCTCCAGAAGTTAATAGACGAAGCCCAAAAGCAGTTCGTTCTTCTTGCCGATAAAAAACAGCTAGAAATTGAAAATTAGGCCACAGGGCGTAGGGCACAGGGCACAGACTACGCCCTACGCCCTACGCCCTACGCTCTTGGTATGAGTATAATTCTTTTCCTCATCATTCTCATTGTTCTCATCCTTGTCCATGAGTTTGGGCATTTTATTGTGGCCAAAAAGTCCGGCATCAGAGTAGATGAGTTTGGCATCGGTTTCCCGCCTCGCATAAAGGGCTGGAAAAAAGGTGAGACCACCTACACGCTAAACTGGATTCCTTTCGGCGGGTTTGTAAAGATTGCAGGGGAGGATGTTACAGACGAGGAGCTTTCTGTTATGTCCGCGAAAGAGCGCGACCGCAACTTCGCGCTAAAGCCGGCCGCTATTAAGGCGGCGGTTATCGTAGCCGGCGTCGCGTTTAATTTTCTTCTCGCCTGGGTGCTTTTTTCAGTGGGCTACATGACCGGCTTGCCGGTGCCGGTGGATGAGTCTGGAGCTGAAGAAGGATTACGCGATGTGGCTCTCGTCATTACAGGGGTGCAGGAAGGGGCCGCCGCAGAAGAGGCGGGCCTTAATCCTGGAGACAAGATCCTGAGTCTGGTGGCCGACGACGGGCGGGGCGTGCCAGACCTTACTACTGACGCTGTGCGTGAGTTCATCGCGACTCGTCCGGGCGCCACACTTACCTTAACCTACGAACGCGAAGGGGAGACTGCCAGCGCAACACTCTCACCTCGCGAGTCGGCAGAGCTCGAGCGAGCAGTCATCGGCATCACCATGGACCGCATCGGCACTCTGGAGGCCAGCCCCCTTGAGGCCATCGGTCGTGGCTTTATCATGACCGCTCGAGTGACTGGTGCGACCGTGAGTGGGCTTTATTCTCTCGTAAAAAATGCGCTCACGGGGGAGGGGAGCTTCGCTGATGTGTCCGGACCGGTAGGCATCGTGCGTATTGTGGGCGATGCCGCCCGTTTCGGCTTTGCCTATCTTATCGGTCTTACCGCCGTGATATCTGTGAATCTGGCCGTCTTAAATCTTCTGCCGTTCCCGGCTCTCGACGGCGGCCGCCTCTTATTTTTACTTATTGAAAAACTAAAGGGCTCGCCCATCAAGCCGGCCATAGCGAACACGGCCAACATGATAGGTTTTTACGCTCTTATTATCCTGATGTTGGTCGTCACCTACCACGATGTGGTGAAACTTTTCCGTTAGATTGCAAAAGGCGTAGAGGGAGAGTAGTCTCTTTTTGGTTTGCTCTGTATATCTACTGTCGCCGAGACTACCTTAAAAGGAGGTGTTACTCGTGTCGCAGGATAAACTGAACGCAATTAAGCTTGCGAACATTCGTAAGGCGATGGGGGACGCCAGGCGTCTCCGAGAGGACATGCGCTTCGTTATCCTTCTCGAGGGAGGACAGGTGGATAGTCTGTTTGCGTCCACCGGGTGCCGTATCGTCGAGAACCACCGCTATGTCGGCAACGGCATCGCGGTGCTGGGCCCGGCTTTGGTCCACGGCGTATTTATGCCGGACGTGCTCCTCTGCGAAATCAGTCTTTCGCGAGGTGCGCCTTATGCAACTTCGGAGATTGGCCGTAATGGCGCTCGTTGCTACTTGAGTCGGCGGCGGCGAGTGCGCAAGCTCGAGTCCGAGGAGTTGCACCTAGTGTGGCCTGTTGTCGAGGACATTTTGGAGCATGTCATGACCGAGACTCGTAAAGGGTGGACGACTCAAGGGCCGTGGTACTGGCGAAAGGGGCGAAAGGCGGAGCGCGGAGTCTACGCCGTGGTTTCAGATGAGGACGGACTTCTGCATCATAAAGTGCTACTAGAGGATCTTCGCTACCGTCGGCACAAGTATTTGGATAGGTATGTGCGGGCGATCCGGTATTGGCTCCGAGGATATAAAAGGCAGTACTCAGACGAGCAGGTGCGTTCCTATCGAGGGATGCAAAAGGTGGCCGATCTGTGGGGCGCAAGCCGGTTGTCGCGCCTCGCCCGTGAATACATCCACTCGGCCTTGGTGGGCCGTGAGCAACAACTGCTCACCCGCATAATTTCCGTTTGCGGGCTCAAGCACCCCATCGCCGAGCTTCGAGCGCACTGTTCGGTGAGCTCCTCAAGCTCCATTCTGCTCTCGGCGACGGAGCGGGTGTGGTTCTACGTCCGCCCGAAAGAGCGCACCTCTCACGCTAAAGGGTGCGTGGTGTTTGAGGTGGTGCCTCGCAGTAGTGAAAACGGCGACAACGCTAAAGGTTAAACGGGCGACTACCTGTAAACGTCGCCCACCCACCAAAGAAGAAGTCCATCTCCAGAAACAGGAAGGACGTCTTTTTTGTTTTCCCTTGTTTTTACCGCCTCTTCAATTTACACTTTATCTGCTATCGCAGATAAAGTGTAAATTTGTACCATGCAGTGGCGCTGATCCAATGTCAAAAGGTTTAGGCTATACACAACAGAAACTTCTCTTGCTTTTGGCTGGCGGAGTAATACTTGGGTTGACTCGTTCTCCAAAACAGTATTTTAGGATTGTACGTGGAATCCGGAAAGAGTGGAAAGACCTTAACAGTCGCCAACTACATGATGCGACGTATTCGCTCTTCGAAGCAGGCTATTTAAAAGAGGTGGAACATGGCGATGGTACTGTTACCTTGATGTTGAATGAAAAGGGAAGAGAGACTGCTCTCCGCTACGATCTGGAACGCATGAGTATTCCACGACCGGAGCGTTGGGATGGCAAGTGGCGCATCGTCCTCTTTGATATTCCGGAGTACAAAAAACAGGCAAGGGAGGCGCTCAGGGAAATGCTCTACGTTATGAACTTTTATCAGTATCAGAAATCAGTCTTTGTTCACCCTCATGATTGCCGAAAGGAATTGAAGTTTCTTGTTGAACACTATGAAGTAGCGGCGCATGTGAGACTGATCCTGGCGGAAAGTCTTGATAATGAGCTGAAAGTGAGAAGGCATTTCAAGCTCGAGTAGTCCTCACTTACAATTAACATCTTATATGCTATCGCATATAAGATGTTAATTGTAAGTTACGGAGTTTTGGGCTATGATGACCGCATGTTGCAATCACAACTTTTCACTAAGCCGAGGAAAGAGGCTCCCAAGGATGAGGTGGCCAAGAATGCCGCCCTTTTAGTGCGGGCGGGCTTTATAGACAAGCTACAGGCGGGAGTGTACAGCTATCTGCCACTTGGGTTGTTGGTGATTAAAAAAATAGAGCAGATTATCCGTGAGGAAATTAACGCGGTTGGCGGGCAGGAGCTCCTCATGCCTGCTTTGCATCCCAAGGAGGTTTGGCAGACCACTGGCCGATGGGACAGTCTGGATGTGCTTTATAAGATAAAAGACGCGAGCGACCGTGAGTTTGCTCTCGGCCCCACTCACGAGGAGATTGTGGTGCCCCTTGTGAAGCAGTTTGTCTCCTCTTACAAAGATTTGCCATTTTCCGTCTACCAGTTCCAAAATAAGTTTCGCATGGAGTTGAGGGCTAAGTCCGGCATTCTGCGCGGAAGGGAGTTTCTCATGAAGGACCTGTACTCGTTTCATCGGGATGAGGAGGACCTTAAGCAGTTTTACGAGAAGATGAAAGGGGTCTACGTCCGCATTTTCGAGCGGTGTGGTATTGGAGCAGAAACTCACCTCACCTTTGCTTCTGGGGGAAGTTTTTCGCAGTACTCGCACGAGTATCAGACCGTCACTCCGGCTGGGGAGGATATTATATACGTTTGTGGCGATTGCGGAGTGGCTATAAATGATGAGATTATTGCCAAGCAATCGGCTTGTCCCGCTTGTGGGAGTACTAAGCGCAAGAGCGAGCGGTCCATCGAGGTAGGAAATATTTTTGAGCTCAAGACAAAGTTCTCAGACCCGTTCGGGCTTACTTACAAGGATGAAAAAGGTGACGACAAGCCTGTTGTAATGGGATGTTACGGTATCGGTCTCGGTAGGGTGATGGGGGCCGTGGTCGAGGTGTTTGGTACTGAAAACGCAATGAGATGGCCAGACTCTCTCTCGCCACATAGACTGCATCTGCTCGAACTTACCGGCAAAGGGAGCGCGGTCGACTCGGTGCGAAAGGTGGCTGGGGATATTTATCAAAAGCTCACCAAAGCGGGGGTCAGTGTTCTCTATGATGACCGGAACGCGCGAGCCGGTGAGAAGTTTGCGGACGCTGACCTTATCGGCATTCCGCATCGTGTGGTGGTGAGCGAAAAATTGGTTGCCGACAATAAGCTAGAATATCTTAATCGTGTTACCGGTGAGAAGAAGATTATAAGTGAGATAGAGTTTTTCAGACTTTTTACTAATGACATGGTATGAGCCAGTAGAGAAATGACGACCAGGGTGAGGAAGAGTTTCGTAACCCACAGTATTCCATGGCTCACAGCATAAAAGAAAAACTATACAAATCATTTTCTAGCGATCTTGGGATAGACCTTGGAACAGCTAACAGTCTCGTTCTTATCGCCGGTCAAGGAATTGTTCTAAATGAGCCATCGGTCGTTGCCATCAATCAGAAGACTGGGCGCGTGGTCGCTATTGGAAATGAGGCCAAGGCAATGATTGGCCGAACACCCCAACACATCACGGCTGTGCGTCCTTTAGTGAACGGAGTGATATCTGATTTTGAGGTTACCGAAGAGATGATCGGATACTTCATTCGGAGAGCTCAAGAGCTTACCTCAAGGCGACTTTTGCGGCCCAGAATTGTAATTGGGGTGCCATCAAATATCACAAACGTGGAGCGACGCGCGGTTCGTGACGCGGCCAAAAATGCGGGCGCGAGAGAGGTGCATATAATTGAGGAGCCAATGGCGGCCGCTATCGGTATCCGATTGCCGGTACATGAACCGATTGGAAATATGATCATCGATATCGGCGGAGGAACAACTGATGTTGCCGTCATTTCACTTGGAGGAGTCGTCCGTTCAAAGAATGTGCATCTAGCGGGCGATCGTCTAAATCAAGACATTGTGTCTTATGTTCGCGATGAGTTTAAGATTCTTTTAGGAGAAAAAACAGCCGAGGATGTAAAGATAGCGATAGCCTGTGCCTCAGAGCTTGAGGACAGCCTGGAAGCTTCTATTCGCGGACGAGACCTTGTCACCGGCCTGCCTCGTGAGGTGGTGGTGACAGACGCAGATATTCGTGAGGCAATCGGCCCCACACTCAATGGTTTGGTGACGGCTGTGCGTGAGGTTCTGGAAGAAACCCCGCCAGAGCTTATTGCCGACATAATGGAGAGAGGTATAGTGCTCACGGGGGGCGGGTCTCTGTTGCGTGGGATGCAGAAGCGACTTATGTCTGACCTAAAGATACCCATAGTTGTCTCTGAGGATCCACTTACCGCCGTAGCCAGGGGCACCGGAGTTGTGCTCGAAGACCTTGATTTCTACCGAGAACAGTTAGTAGACTCAGATGACGAACTTCCTCCTCAATAAAAAACGTACACACAGGTCTACGCTCACAATCGCTCTGGTGCTTGGGATTATGCTCCTTCTAAGTATCCCCATGTTAAGGACTGCTTTGGGCGGGGTTTTGATTACTGTGGCCGACCCTATTTGGAGAGGTGGAATAACTGTTTCCAGGGGGGCGGGGATAATCGGCTCATTTTTTAGAGACAGGACTATTTTGGGGGAGGATCTTCGGGTTGCTCGCGAAAAAGCAGCCCTAGTAGCGGAAAAAGAGGCACTCGTTAAAGCTCTTCAAGCAGACAATACTGCTTTGCGGGCACTTTTAGGGCGACACGAAACATTAGAGAGTGAGACAGCCGGCGGCGCTCAATTTTCGGAGAGTGATCCAATCTTTTCCTATTTGCTTAGACAGCCGATTCTTGCACTGATTCTCTCTAGGCCTGTGCTCTCTGCCTATGACACTCTTGTTGTAGATAGAGGTAGCGTTGATGGTGTTTCGCTCGAGTCTGCGGTTTTTTCACGGGGTGGGACAATACTTGGGGTCGTGGATGATGTCTACGCCCACCACGCTCGGGTCCTTCTATTGAGTGCTCCCGGGCGTCGCACCGCAGTTCTCCTTGGTGCGCAACATTTGGCGGCCACGGCGGTGGGTGCGGGCGGGGGGACATTCAGGGTAACGGTTGCGCGTGGTGTCAATGTAGTGGTTGGAGACACAGTTCAGCTACTTAACGATGAGCCATGGGTGTTGGGCACGGTCGCGCTCGTTACATCCGAGGACGGGAGCGCTTTAGACACCATCCACGTTAAGAGCTCGGTCAACTTTAATGAAATGAAGTGGGTGGTTGTGGGCAAAGATCTTTTACCATCTCCGCCGACTGCTCCAGCGTCACCGCCGATCAATTCATAGAGATAAACAGACATGCTTCACTATCTCACAAATAAAGAACGTGTCGGTGTTGACCTTTTGATTGTGCTCGCTCTCTTATTTACCCCGTGGTGGTTTTTTGTCACCACTCTCGCCCTGGTTTCTCTGTTCTCCTCCAACTTTATCGAACTCTTCGTTTTTGCACTTATTTACGATTTAGTATACTACGCAAGCGAAGTGCGTTTGCTCGGTATTCCTTTTACCTTCGTCATCGGAGCCTTTATCTTCTATGCTATGCTACAGCTAATTGGCTCATTTACCTCAATTTTGGAACGCTAATTCATGCACTTTTTTCGCACCAGACGATTTTCTCGAGGCCGCGAAATATCTCCAGACGAGATTTTACTTGATTCGCACAATCTGCCCTCTTTTGACAAAGATCAGTTTGAGGGAGAGCTTGAGAAGCCCATAGCAAAACACACACCGCTAATTCTCGGCTTATGTTGCGTCCTTGTCCTCACTTCGCTTGCCTTAAAAACAGCTACTCTTCAAGTGGTGTATGGAGCATCTTTTTATGAACGAAGCCAAGCAAACACACTTCGTTTTGAGTCAGAGTTTGCTCCTCGTGGGATAATAATGGATCGTCACTCGACCCCGCTCGCCTGGAATGAAGAACAGAGAATGTATACCGCTCGACCTGGTTTTGGTCATCTTCTTGGATATCTTGGTTATCCTCGCGAAGCGGAGTTTGCCGCGGGTGGATATGAACCAAAAGAGCTCATTGGAATTGCGGGGGCAGAACTTATTTACGGAGACTCACTTCGAGGAAAAAAGGGCAAGAAGCTGGTAGAGATTGACGCGCATGGGAGTGCGCAGTCAGAAGCTGTGCATGTCCCGCCTGTCCGAGGTGACGATGTTGTCCTCTCTATCGACGCGGAGTTGGAACACGAACTCTACAAGGCTATAAAACTTTTTGCCGATGAGCGAGATTTTCAGGGCGGGACCGGAATCATTATGGATGTTCATACGGGCGAGCTTTTGGCAATGACAAACTACCCAGAGTATGACTCCAATGCTTTTATGGCTGGTAGAGATGGAAATAATCTTATTGCC
Source organism: Candidatus Vogelbacteria bacterium CG10_big_fil_rev_8_21_14_0_10_51_16 (assembly GCA_002774795.1). Lineage (GTDB taxonomy): Bacteria > Patescibacteriota > Minisyncoccia > Phycocordibacterales > JACRKE01 > 1-14-0-10-51-16. The sequence continues at coordinate 39,705 of PCYI01000019.1, forward strand.
AATTATCTACAAGACAAGCGCCTCCCGTTTCTAAATAGAGCCGTCCAGGGGCTTTATACGCCCGGTTCGGTGGTAAAGCCTTTTATCGCGCTTGCCGCGCTCGAGGAGGGAGTTATCACGCCGGAGAAGAAAATCTTAAGTACCGGAGAGTTGCGCGTGGCAAACCCGTATGATCCAAAACGAGATTCTATTTTTCGCGACTGGAAGGCGCACGGCTGGGTGGATATGCGGGAAGCCATTGCCGTTTCCTCCGACATATACTTTTACGTGGTGGGAGGAGGATATAAGGGCGAAAAAGGGTTGGGTATCAGCAGGGTGGAGGAGTGGAGTAAGCGCTTTGGGTTTGCCAAGCCGACAGGCTCACCATTTTCAGGAGAGCCGAAAGGAGTGGTGCCTAACCCCGAGTGGAAAGAGCTGAATTTCGACGGAGATCCCTGGCGCGTCGGGGACACCTACCACACTTCTATTGGTCAGTATGGCTATCAGGTAACGCCGATGCAACTGGTACGAGCGACCGCGGCTCTTGCGAATGGGGGCAAGTTATTACATCCTCAGATTATTTCTCTAGACGGGCTTCCTCCGTCTATTGAACGCACCATTGAAAGCAAGCCCGAGAACATACGGGTGGTTCAGGAGGGGATGAGAATGGCGGTACGGCAGGGGACGGCGGTGGGGCTCAATGTGCCTTATGTAGAGGTGGCCGCAAAAACAGGAACGGCAGAAATAGGCACCACTAAGTCCTACGTAAACTCTCTTGTGGTGGGATATTTTCCTTTTGATAAACCTCGTTACGCGTTTGTGGTTTTGATGGAGAGGGGTCCATACGCAAACACGGTGGGCGCTTCCGCGGCGATGCGTCATGTGCTTGACTGGATGGCCGAGCACGCTCCGAACTATTTTGAGAAGGTAGATAGTGAGTGGTAGGTCATACCTCATACGTTCACTCATCGCATCCCGCAACTGTTTTTAGAGAAAAACCTCAATAGTTAGGTTTGTCAAGAAGTGGTTTTTCATATCAGGATGTGCTATAATTTCGGAAATATATGAACACAGACTATTTGAGTGAAGAGAAATTCTCCGAACTCTCGGCCGAGATTGAGTTTTTAAAAACCGAGGGCCGGGCGGAAGTGGCGAAGCGTCTTGAGTACGCGAAGTCTCTTGGTGACCTTAAGGAAAATGCTGAGTACCATGAAGCAAAAGAGGCATTTTCTAACCTCGAGGAGCGCATTGCGGACGTAGAGAGTACTTTAAAGAATGTTACCATAGTAAAGCGACACCATAGTGTGCGAGTGGAGCTTGGCTCGCGTGTTCGAACCAGTCGCAAGGGGACGAGTGAGCCGAAATGGTACACTGTGGTTGGCTCGCGCGACGCCGATGCTCTTCAAGGCAAGATTTCAAATGAGTCACCCATGGGGGCGGCCATGCTTGGCAAAAAGAAAGGAGACAAGTTTGTGGTCAAGACCCCGAAGGGGGAGATGGAGTATAAGATTGAAGAGCTTGAGTAGTTAGAAACAGTATCTAGGCTCTAGGCTTTAGGGATTAGGAGTATCCGTTGCGAATATCTACTGCCATCTGCCACCTGCCACCTGCTATCTACTATCTGCTCCCATCACACTATGTCACTCGAAGACCTGCGCGCGGAACGCATAAAAAAACTTGAAGCCTTGCGTGAAGCGGGGGTGGAGCCTTATCCTATTGCGAGTAATCAGTCAGCCGAGATTACCGGAGTTACTGAAGGTTTTGAAGAGTTTGTTGAGTCCGGGGAGGAGATTATTTTAGCTGGGCGCATTATGGCCAAGCGCGGCCACGGGGGAGCTGTTTTTGCGGATTTGAATGACGGCTCTTTTGCCGAGGGGGACTCCCTCGCGGATACGCCGGAAGACGAAAAGGGACGACGGGGAACTATTCAGATTTTGTTTAAAAAAGATGTTTTGGGTGAGGAGTCCCATGTGGGTTTTGAAGAGTTGGTTGATGTCGGGGATTTTATCGAGTGCACGGGAAGACTGTTTCGCACCGAAAGAGGAGAAAAGACTCTGGAGGTGTCTTCGTGGCGGATGTTGGCAAAGAGTCTGCGCCCTCTCCCCGATAAATGGCATGGGCTTGTCGACCCAGATGAGCGTTTCCGTCGACGTTACCTCGACTCCTTGATGGACGTGGCAGTAAAAAAAAGGTTTATCACGCGCTCGCGCATGATTACCGCGGTGCGGGAGTTTTTGGATGATGCCGGTTATCTTGAGGTGGATACACCCGTTCTTCAGCCTGTCTATGGTGGGGCGAGCGCTAAGCCATTTACGACTAGGCATAACGCACTCGACATGGAGCTTTTCTTGCGGATTGCCCCCGAGCTTTATCTGAAAAAAATGCTTGTGGGCGGGTTCCCTAAGGTGTATGAAGTGGTGCGCAATTTTCGCAACGAAGGAATTGATGCTACTCACAATCCCGAGTTTACCAATGTGGAGTTTTATGCCGCCTATACGGACGCTCCCAAACAGCGCAAGTTTGTCGAAGCTCTCATTCGCCATGTGGTCAAAAAAGTGCTTCGGGGTGATACCGTTTTATATGATGAAAATGAGATAAACGTGGGTGCGGACTTTGCTGTCATTCCATATCTTGAGCTTTTTACACGTTTTGCCAATGTTCAAACGCCAGAGAAGCTATCGCTCGAGGAATGGCGAGAGGTGGCCGAACGATTAAAAGTGGAGTATGCCCCCGAGGATGGTATCGATAAGGTCATGGACCAGATTTATAAAAAGACAGCCAGGCTACAGCTCATTCAGCCGACCTTCATCGTAGACTACCCGGCCACCTACCTACCCCTTGCTAAACGATTTCCGGACCGCTATCAGCTTGTGGATGCCTTCCAGCTGGTAATGGGTGGGGTGGAGCTGGTGAAAGCCTTTTCGGAGTTAAACGACCCTATTGACCAGGCCGAGCGTTTCGCCGAGCAGGATAAGATTATTGCGGCCGGAGATGCCGAGGGGCAACCGTCAGACGAAGATTTTGTGGAGGCCCTTGAGTATGGCATGCCTCCGGCGGGAGGGGTTGGCATCGGCCTCGACCGGCTCTCTATGATTCTTACAGATACAAAAAATATCAAAGAGGTCATATATTTTCCTACCATGCGTCCGAAAGAAACCAAGTAGAATCCAATTCTACCCACCCACCCACGAGAATCCCCCGGAGGACTCGCCTCCGGGGGATTTTAATTTGGCCGACCTACTTGATTCGGTCGGGGTCAGAGGCACCCACTATTGCTGGGTGCCTTGGGGCTGTTGGGGACTGTTGTCACCATCGGCCCGCTCGAGCGTCAGCTCCGCGCTCGAGGGAGTCGATGGCGCTCTTGTCGGCGCGCGCCTCGGCGGCGTTGGTGAGCGGCTCGGTCCATCTCTCCATGTATTCGCGGTCGCCCAGCGGCATACCGGCCGCCCGGAGGACGTTGAGCCCCTTCTCGCCGAGGACGCCGTCGGTGACGACCTCTTCGTGCCCGGTGAGGGCCGAGGCGTGCAGGGTGTCGAGCAGATAGTTGAGGGGGACAACGTCGCCATCTTCAACCGCGAGCCGACAGGACTCCTCGACGATCAGGGTGTGCCCAGTCATCCACTGCCCGGAATCCATCCGGTCCTCGTTGTTGATACCCAGATCTCTCATTCTGGGCTCGGTATTGACGTAGAGATCGTCAAGGGCGTGGAGCACTGCCACAGCGTTCAATCTGCCCATAAGGGCCTCCTTCTGTTGGGGCCACGCTTCATGCGTGGCCTTGTCTTTAGCGTACACAAACTACCAGGTATGGCGCTTGGGGTCAAGACAGTTTGAAGTAACTGCTCACAACCATGAGTAAGTGTCTTTGCGAGGTACTCCGAAGCAACCTAGGTTTCTTCATGTAATGCACTGGATTGCTTCGGAGTACCTCGCAAAGACGGAGCGAGATATGTTGTGCTAGTTAGCCGCTACTCGTTTTTGTGGGCAGTTACAGCTTGAAGACGTCGGCGCCACTACGGTTCTATCCACCTATTTTCCACCGTTTATCCACTTTTTTCCGTACCAAGCTATTGCGCTCATTAGGTAGAGTGGGATAGAATGGTATCAAGTGGTATGAAGTGGTATATAATTGTGTCGGCGGTGAGGCGTGTTTTGTTCAGACAAAGTTGTTGATGTCTCAATCTTTTGCTTGCGACGAGGCAAAGGCCTTGACCGACAGCGTTGTCAGAAAAATATTATGTTGATCGGAGAATACAAACATCAGATCGACACAAAAAAACGCCTCTCCCTGCCGGCAAAATTCCGCAAAGAGTTGGGTCGGCGAGTGGTAATTACCAAAGGCCTTGATAAGTGCCTTTTCCTCTATTCGCCAAGTGAGTGGGAGGCGCAGGCGAAAAGGTTTGCCGCACTTTCGCTGGGTGCCGCTGAACAGCGGAGCTTTAACCGCTTAATGTTTTCAAGCGCGATGGAGGTGGAGGTGGATGCCATAGGTCGCATTTTGGTGCCCGACTACCTCAAGGAGTTTGCGCGGCTGAACGAAAAGATTATCGTCGCCGGCGTTTACTCCAGAGTGGAGATTTGGGACCAAGAGCTATGGCGGGAGCATAGTGCCAAGATTACCGCTTCTGCTGACGAACTGGCGCAGAAGTTGGGAGAGGTGGGGCTGATTTAGCAGGTGGCAGATAGCAGGTAGTAGATAGATAATAGAGAAAAAGTGAAAAGCATGCGACATCTGCCATCTGCCAATCACCACCTGCCAACTGTCCATACTCCTGTTCTTTTACATGAAGTGGTCGAGGGCCTCGCGCTTCGCAAGGGAATGACAGTGGTGGACTGCACCGTAAATGCCGCGGGGCACACCGTTGCCATTGCTGAAGAGCTGGGGCTTACCGGGACTATTGTTGGAATTGACGCCGACCCACAGGCGATCAGTCGCGCGCGGGAGCGAGTAGGGCCGCTACCGTGCAAGGTGCATCTCTCGAATGGCAACTTTCGAGACTTAGCGTCGATTTTAGACAGTCTTGGAATCAAGACAGTGAATGCTGTTCTATTTGATCTAGGTTTGAGCTCGGACCAGCTGGAAAGTTCCGGCCGCGGTTTCTCTTTCCAGGGCGATGAACCGCTCTCTATGAATTTCAGTGGTGGGTTTGATGATTCTAAGCGTGAAGGAGGGTTATCTGATGTTCACTCGTCTGCCGATTCACCCCAAACCCTTACGGCACGAGATATCGTGAACGAATGGAGTGAAGAGAGTTTGGCGGACGTCATATGGGGTTATGGGGGGGAGCGATACGCGAGGCGGATTGCAAAAGCTATTGTCGAGGCCAGGGCGCTATCTATCATAGAGCGAACATCAACCCTTGTGACGATAGTCGAATCTGCGGTTCCGGCCAGCTATAGGCGCGCCAGACTGCATCCGGCCACAAAAACCTTTCAAGCCTTGCGTGTCGCCGTGAACGATGAGCTCGGGGCACTTCGCACGGCATTGCCTCAAGCTTGGGAGATGCTAGAACCGGGAGGCCGTCTAGCTGTTGTAAGTTTCCATGAGCTTGAGGACAGAATTGTGAAGTTCTTTTTCAAAGACAAAAAGCTCACGGGGGAGGGGGCTCCGCTTACCAAGAAACCAATTGTTCCGGGTTCGCGTGAAGTTGCCGAAAATCCCCGCGCTCGTAGCGCGAAACTCCGCATTATTATTAAGAGCGTTATGCCATAGAGTTTTTTTTGCCACCACTCTCTCTTCGGCTAATTGCCAACCTCTACCCGCAACGTTTTAATATGTCACTAAACATCAAAACCATAGCCTCTTCTTTTTTTAGCCTAGACATTTTGGTTACCACCCTCGCCGGAGTGGCCATGCTTCTTGCTGTTGCTTATGGCTATTTTGTGTCTTCGACCATCTTTAATATGGTACACTACCGAGCAACAATTGAAGCTATTGCGCGCACCAGTACTGAGCTTGGCATCCTTGAAGCAAACTATCTTACTTTAGGGAAATCTATGACCATTGAGCGTGCCTATAAGCTAGGCCTAACCGATGCCACGAAAGCGACCTATCTAGTGGTAGACACAAGCGAACGGGGAAGCGTGTTAGCGCTTGATACATACTAAGGGTAAAACAATAAGGCGTTTTAGCTTTTGATATGCGCTCCCACTCTCTAATTCGCCTTCGCATTATATCAGCCATCCTTCTACTTGTGGCCCTGCTGTGTTTGGGACAGTTGTTCAATCTGCAGGTTTTAAATGGTCTTGCTTATGCTGAACAGGCAGATCGCCAGTACGTCACTACCACGGCGGATAACTTTAAGCGTGGGACAATATTCTTTCGGGAAAAATCAGGCGAGCTTATTGCCGCGGCCACTTTGCGACCAGTGTACTATGTAGCCATTGATCCCTCGCGCATTCAAGAGCCGGACGACTCATATCAAAAACTTTCTGCGGTTCTTCGCTCGGATCAGGTGTCAGAGAAAGACCAGGAGGGGAGTGGTTTTACGCGCGAGCTTTTTTTGGCTCAAGCGACAAAGCCGGACGACTCCTATGAAGTCATCGCCCGCGATCTTCCAGAGCATTTGGCGTTGGCTATAAGCGAACTTGGGTTGGCCGGTGTCACCGTGCATCGGCAAAAACAACGCTACTACCCGGGCGGCACCATGGCGGCTCATTTGCTAGGATTTGTTGGGTGGGGCAAGTCCGGGGGAGTCGACACATTAGCCGGTCGCTATGGCTTGGAACGTTATTTCGAGGATGCTCTTTCGAGATCCGCCACTAACCTTTATGTAAACTTCTTTGCCCAGGTGTTTGCGGGCCTCGGTTCATTTGTAAATGAAGAGCAACCGACCGAAGGAGATATCGTCTCTTCAATAGAGCCGACGGTGCAGGGTACGCTTGAAGAGCAAATAGAAGGTTTGCAAAAGAAGTGGCAGGCCAAAGAGGTGGGAGCTATTGTCATGGACCCACGTACGGGACGGATAATTGCCATGGCGGCTGTCCCGACTTACAACCCCAATCTTTTTTCAAAGGTGAAGGATCAGGCGCTCTTTACAAATCCATTGGTTGAAAAAGTTTACGAGTTCGGCTCTATTGTGAAGCCAATCGCTCTTGCCGCCGCCCTTGATATGGGCGCTGTTTCTCCCGCCACCACCTATGTAGACACAGGTTCTGTAAAAGTGGGACAGGCCACTATTTCAAACTTTGATGGCAGGGCGCGCGGTCTCGTAAACATGCAAGAGGTTTTAAATCAGTCCTTAAATGTCGGCATGGTTTTTGTCATGCAGTCTATGGGCCGGAAAGAGTTTGCGGAGGGAATGCGACGCTACGGCATTGATGAAAAGACCGGGATAGATCTCCCCGGGGAAGTGGCAAGTTTAACCGCAAATTTAAACTCAAAGAGAGACGTAGAACACGCGACGTCCGCCTTCGGGCAGGGGATCGCCCTTACGCCTATTGCCATGGCGCGCGCGCTCGCTGTCCTTGCTAATGGCGGCAAGCTTGTTCAGCCGCACGTGGTGGAGGAGATTCGATATGTTGGTGGGGTGGTCGACCGCACCACTCCGGAGCCTCTTCTACGCGCAATCAAGCAAGAGACCGCAGACACAATTACGGACATGCTTGTAAATGTGGTAGACGTGGCTCTGGCCGGAGGAACAAAGAAAATGGAGCATTATAAGATTGCCGCAAAAACAGGTACGGCCCAGATACCGGAACCCCGCGGTGGGTATTATGACGACCGTTTCTCTCACAGTTTTTTTGGGTATTTTCCGGCGTCTAACCCTGAGTTTCTTGTTTTTTACTACATGATGCAACCGGAGGGTGCCCGCTATGCGTCTGAAACCCTAACGGACCCCTTTATGCAAATGACCCGTTTTTTGCTAAGCTACTATCAGGTACCACCGGATAGATAGAAGCACGAAATTAAAAATCTGAAGCCCCGACGTTTCGCCAAGGGCGAAAGTACGGAATCCAGACCGCAAACGTCTGGACACAAAACAAATTAGAAGCACTAAATTCTAAATATTTATAGGACCTACGCAAACTAGCGTCTTTGCGAGGTAGACCGAAGCAATCTAGGATTCGTGATTCCCAAGAATGAGCCTAGATTGCTTCACGCGAAGCGCTCGCAAAGATGAAAACAGTGTTTTGTGTAAGTCCTAATTTAAACAGACTCCGTTTCTAATTTTCGTGCTCTGGATTTAAGACTTGTTTCGTTCTTCAAATTTCGTAGTTCATCTTAGTGTCGGTGCTCTGTGCTTTACTATAGACTATGCTTAAAAAAATCATTCGATCCATCATTGTTAACTTACTTGAGTGGGAGGCCCGTCTGGTGCTAAAGAAATATAAACCCTGCATTGTGGCGGTGGCTGGCAATGTTGGCAAGACTTCAGCCAAGGATGCTATTGCGGTTGTTTTGAGCGAAATTGCGCGAGTCCGTAAAAGCGAAAAGAGTTACAATAGTGAACTTGGCATACCTCTAACCATCCTTGGTCGCGCCAGTGGATGGAATAACCCATGGCGATGGCTCGGTAACATCTTTGAAGGAGTCTCTTTGTTGGTTTTCCCGCATCATTATCCTGATTGGTTGGTGTTAGAAGTTGGGGCTGATCGGCCGGGAGACATCCGGCGCGTGGCTCGATGGCTTAATCCTCATGTAGTGGTGGTCACGCGAATAGGAGAAAAGCCGGTACACGTGGAGTTTTTTGCCAACAGAGAAAGTTTAATACGCGAAAAAGCCTATGTGGTTGAGGCGCTTGGAGCGGGAGGGCGGGTAATCTTAAATGCGGATGACCAGGATGTAGTGGGAATGACGGCCTACACCTCCTTGAAGCCTCTTACATATGGAATGAGCAAGGAGGCTATGGTGCGCTCTTCTAATAATAAACTTACCTATGACGAACTGGAGGAGTCCGATGAGAAAACTGTTCCCGGGCGACGTGTTATTGGGGTAACCTGTAAGGTTGATTACAAAGGAAAAAGTTTCCCCGTGAGACTTGCCGGGGTGTTTGGAAGTGCAAATATACTGCCCGCCCTTGCGGCATTTGCGGTGGGGGCCTCTCAGGGCATGAACGGAGTAGCTATAATCGAGGCCCTTACTCATTTTCTACCTCCCCCGGGGCGACTGCGATTACTTGAGGGCATCAAGGGAAGCACCATCGTGGACGATACTTACAATGCTTCTCCTGCGGCCATGAGACTGGCTCTTGAGTCGCTAGAGGAAGTAGAGTATTCCGGCAAGAAGATTGCCGTTTTAGCTGACATGTTGGAGCTCGGTGAGCTCACTGTCGGAGCCCACGAAGAGATGGGAGCACTCGCCGCCCGGATCTGCAACATCATCATAACGGTAGGTGAACGAGCAAAGTTCATTGCGGCTGGAGCCAAAGCCACGGGGATGTCCGAGGATTCAATGTGGCATTTCGACGACGCTCGCTCCGCGGGTCGCATGCTCGACTCCATGCTTACTACCGGAGATATTGTACTTATTAAAGGTTCGCAGTTTATGCGCATGGAGCGCTGTGTGGAGGAGGTAATGCTTCATCCTGAACAAAAAAGCAAGCTTCTGGTTCGCCAAGACAAAGAGTGGCTCAGCAGGTAGTGTGATTAATAAAGATGTCAGATGTCAGGTGTCAGAGCATGTGGCAGGTAGTCGGGGGTTATTCCGACAATGAAGCCTCTGTTCAATTTAGGTTTTCCACCGCCCTTAATTGTTGTACAAGAGTTATCGGGTTATAATGATTAAAATTACAACTATCTGATATCTGAAAACTGATAACTCTCATAATTCCTATTACCATGACTCCCGAACTTTTAGAATACATAAAACAGCGTCGTGTCGCCGGAGCGCCTGATGAGCTTATTCGAAGTGAGCTCGCTTCTGTAAAATGGTCTGAAGCGGCCATCGTGGCGGGTCTTTCCGCTGTTACCGTCCCACCCGCTCAAAAGCCTCAAATTCAAACAGGAAACGTTGTTCCGACACAGACAGTAGGGAGTTCGCATCTGGCTTCCGAAGAACAGTCGATGTCCGCCGGAGAGGCGATTTCTTCAGCAGTTACGGATGCGCAAATAGATGTAGAGCCTGTTCCAGATGCTAAGCACTCTGTGGTGGTAAAGATTGTTGCCATTATTGCCCTTGTTTTAGCGCTAGGAGTTGCCGCGCTGCTCTTTTGGCAGTATTTTCTGACTCCAGGTGATATTGCACAAGAGAGGGACATAACCCAAAACGGAATTAAGGAAAGAGGAGAGCAAGATGCGAACTTTGATGCTACGATTGCACAAGAGAGGGCGAAGGCGCGTGATGCCGCGCGAACAAGTGATCACGCTTCTTTGCGTGCCACCCTTGAGCTCTATTTTGACTCGGAAAAAAAGTATCCGCCAACACTTGACGCTCTTATTCCTGCATATCGTGAGTTTCTCCCACGCGACCCGGTAACAAACAGTCTCTATGCTTACTCGCAGATTTCCGGTGGAGCTAATTTTGCCATTTGTATAGATTTTGAGACAAAAGCTCCGCAATGTTTTGCGAGTAGTGAAACCGATTTGCTTGAGGATGAGACGGGTGCGTCGACAGGAGAGACAGACGAAGCAAAGTCTCAAGGTGGTGGTTTATGAATTAGTAAGCACACGGTTCTAGTGCGTAATTTGTTAAAAGCAAAAAAATGGTCGTAGTCCCGCGACCGAGAAGCCCCGGAATAGCCGGGGCTTCCTATTAACGCCCGGCTCGTTTCGTGCTACTATTCTATATTGCAGTGTAGGCGTAAACATCAAAAAGTCTTGTCTGCCAATATCTGCAATGGCTATATTATTATCTGCTTTTCTGCTGCCACCTGCTATCTGCCATCTGCTCTGTATTTATCGGCCCTATCGTCTAGCGGCTAGGACATCAGGTTCTCATCCTGGAAACCGGGGTTCGATTCCCCGTAGGGTCA
>PCYI01000019.1:50606-53612 GCA_002774795.1 Candidatus Vogelbacteria bacterium CG10_big_fil_rev_8_21_14_0_10_51_16
AAAATTTCAGCATTTGCTATCGCCATTAATAGAAGAGAGCAGATTGACAACGACCATTACTTTATCTCTAAATAGTACAACCTTGGGTCTATCACTCTTGTTGTATATAGGAGAAGGAGGAAACGCGTGGATGCCCTTGTTTTTGAGAATAAGTGGAGTGAAGACCCGAAGCGTGCCAGGGCCCAAGTCCTCTCACAATATCTCGCCGAGATAGACGACTGCCTGGAGGTGGGCGAGATAGAGTGCGCGAGGAAAATCATTGCCACCATGCAAAATGTCTTGAAACGTTACCTCATTAGCTCATGAATCTTGGGGCCGCCTCTGGCGGCCCTTCTGAGTGTCGTAAGATTTTTTTACTATAGCGGAAACCTGGCTTCTTGTTTTCGGACTACCTGAAGGGATTTTTTAGTCGTCTATGCTTGACAGGAGATCGCCGTCCTTGGTTGTAGAACAACACCGAGACAACAAAGGCCGCAACGAAGACCGGGGCGGTCTTTGTTGCGGCCGGGCGGCCTCGACTACTTCTCGAGGCCGAGAATGTGGAGCGGGATGTCGTGCGTGATGAGGGCGACGAGATGCACTCCCCACCAGCGAATGAGCGTTTCTGGCCCAAGACTGTTGAGTCGCTCGACGAGGGGCTCGCATAGAAAGATCGGGCTGACATGCGACCAGAGAATGAACCCGCCTGCAAGCCCGAGCCAAACCCAACAGAGCAATCGTACGACGAAAGACATAACACACCTCCATGTGCTTCCAGTGCACATTAAAGCATGTTATGGCAAACAAAAAAACTCTTGGGCGAGACATTCTCACATTCTTGAGAATGTGAGAATGATGTGAGGAGTCGTCGAAAGGTCGGACATTGTGTGACATTATGCGAAAAGAATCGATGCGCTCTTGGTTAAAAAAAGCAGTCGGCCGATGTGCGACAGACTGCTTCATAGACGACGAGCGATAGCGCCAATGCTGGTACTTTGCGGCCCTTGTTTGGCTTTATGACATTGCGCATGTTCTGATATTCTTGAGAATGTCAGAATATGCTACTGTGCTCTTTTGGTAAAGAGCTTCTGCGTTAACGCTCGAAGACTGGCATCTCATAGGGGACCTTCGTCCATCTGCTCGTGGCCTCGTACTCGGCCCAGAGAGGCTCCCAATCGGCGCGGAAGAGCTCGAGCAGGATGTCGTCCCAGTAGCGTCCCTCGCGGTACCAGTGGTCTCTTCGCCGGCCGACGACCTTGTGTCCCATGCCAAGCGAGTATCGGAGCGACCGTTCGTTGAAGGCAATCACGTCCGAGTAGACCTTGCGAAGGCTGAGTGTGCGGAAGGCAAAGGCGAGCATGAGCATTTTGGCTTCGCTTCCATACCCCTTTCCCCAGAACGCTTTTTCACCGATGAGGGTGCCGGTGGTGCCTACCCCCAGACGCATGTCTACCTGGTGGAGTCCGATGTTGCCAATGTGGCGACCTTTCGACGTGCAGATGGCGAGAGGGAAGTCGTTTTCACGCCCCACCTGCTTGTCGAACCAGTTCTCCTCAGCGAGAAGTGTCATGGGCAGACAGCGTGCCAGATAGCGAGTCACCTCTGGGTCGTTTGTCCAACGGGTGCAACGCTCCAGGTCGGTCGCCTTGTCGAGGGGCCGCAGGTACACCCTGCGTCCTCGGGCGAACACAATCCGTTCCTTCCTCATAAAGACCTACCTTTCCGGGGTGCTGTGCCCCAAATAAAACAAAACCGCCGCGGATGGATGCCGAGGCGGTCGCTGTGCGTGTGTGGTTTGTTGCGGAAGTGCTAGGAGGATTGGGAACACATGCAAAGTGACTGCCTCGGCATCATAAAAATGACCTTCGAGAGGCAGTTATCTGTAGGCACCGGCATTGTTCCAAACTTATGCATAACCTAGTATATACATAAACAAGCTATCTTGTCAAGGTGTAAAAGATTGCCACTGGTGGTGTCGCCTCTCCTTGCTTTTAGAAGTAAATATGCTATTCTTGCCTGGGAAAAACTCAAACTTTTACCCGGGAGGTAGTGATGGGCGTAGACAATGCAAAAAAGGCAATGACCCAGGTTGAGTTAGGGGAGACATTGAGTGAGGAGCGACTGGTGGCAATTCTGAAAGAGAAATCGCCGACCGAAATTGCCAAGTTGCTTCTGCAGGCCAACCAGGAGCCGAGTATGTTGAAATCCTCGCTTGACGACGAAGTGGTCATCCGAGATATTGAAATCGCTCTTGCGACTCTCAAGACGGCTGGGACGAGAATCCGCAGACGCACGGATGCCAGAGATTTTCTCGTGGCTGTCGCCAAGGCATCCGACCCGGACAACACGGACCTGCGGGAGTACATCGTCTGGGTTGTCTCGAATTCTCCTAATGAGCGGAGGGAGGCGATGGAGAGGGCGGGGTGGAAGAAGGCCGGTCAGGAGGAGCTGGCCAAGTAAGGCCGTCTGCCATTGACGTTCTTCCCCCTCCTGCCCCTCCTGGACTAGTCCTTTGAAGAGCCCCTCCACGTGGAGGGGCTCACCTAATTACAGGCGGACACAAAGGCGGAGCAGTCTTTCTCGTCAGTTTGCGTTTCCTTGGCCTCCGTGCTATCATAGTGCTTTATAAATATGGAAAAGAAAGCAGTCATCAAAACGGGCGGGAAGCAGTACCTGGTGGAGCCGGGTGCCTTGCTTACCATTGAAAAACTGGACGGCTCGGAAACTATGGAGGAGGGGGGCAGTATTTCTTTTGATGAAGTTTTAATGGTGCTCGATGGAGACGAACCTAAGGTGGGCACTCCCACTGTGGAGGGGGCTTCCGTGAGCGCCACCTTTCTCGGCAATGGGCGAAACAAGAAAGTGGAGACCTTAAAATACAAATCCAAGTCAAACTACCAGAAACGCTACGGCCACAAACAGCCACATTCGAAGGTGAGGATTGAAGCAATCAAATAAACGGGTATTCTGGGTTTCCTGTGGGTAGTTCCCCTCCCCCTAGCCAGGGGGAGGTTGGGAGGGGGTAGA
>PCYI01000019.1:53653-65471 GCA_002774795.1 Candidatus Vogelbacteria bacterium CG10_big_fil_rev_8_21_14_0_10_51_16
GCGGTGAGCCGTTTGTTTATTTGACTAGAATCATGAGGTATGAGCCAGCAGACAGGAAAAGAAAGGCGGCCCGTGTGAGGGGCCGCCGTGGTAGTGCCCGTATGGACACCAGTGAATCAGACGAGAATGTAGGCAATGAGGGGAACTCGAACGTCGGCGAGCTCCTCTGATGTGATGGTAGGGTTCTGTTCCGCCTCGATGATGAGTGCCCGTATCTCGGCCCTTCTACTTTCAACCTCGTCGCGCCGGGCCGTCTGGTTGTCGAGGCAACTCACGTACGACCCGATATTCTTGAGCTTACGCAGGACTTCCCGGCCACGCACGACCACATCCGTATTGTCTCCCGACATCTCTCACCTCCGTGTCAATCCGCGAAAGGTAGATGGAACACCTCGGTAAGCAACCAGGCCACTCCAGCTTCGACTATCTCTCGCAGGTGGCGCGAGAGCCACCACCCGATGAGAGTGAGATAGACGAGAGCGGGAAGAGCGAACAGGGTGATTGCGAAGCCACCCATCTCATGCCCGTACCACTCAAGGCGACACATGAGGAGGAGGCCTATCGACACCACTGTGGCCGAGCGCAGGCCGTAAACCATCGAGGCAACACTTCCGCCCACGTACCCATTTAGAGCGGCAAGCAGGGAGATGCCAAAAATGGTGTACCAGATCATGAACGGCTCAGCGTTCGCGGAGGCTCCCCACTGTGTACCCCACTGGGGAAAGTAGCCGATAGTGAGCATGCACTGGGCGACAGCATAGCCACCCATAGCCGAATCTTGTCTCCACCAGAGCCACCAGATAGGGATGATGAGAGCCAGGCACACCTTGTGCCAGAATGGAAAGTCCGGTAACGTGGAGCCATGAGCCCAAAGTACGGCCACGAGGATTGCTCCCGCCATCGCCACATCGATCAGATTGGCTGAGTTCGATAGCCAGTCCCTAGTTCGCCTCTCCTCGTAGGCGAGGTAAGTGAGAGCTGAGAGCGTGGTGCCAGCAAAGAGGGTGAGCCAGGTGGCCACCACCTTGTGTCCTGCCCCCTCGCCGATGGCCATGATGTACTTGACGCTGACAGCACCCATGAGGATGCAGATCAGCACCGTCAGTCCCCGTTGGAGCAACCTCCGAGCATGTTCGCTCATCTTCGACCTCCTTAGTGGTCGTTAGGTTCAGGTTCGGAAAACGATTGTCTAAATTTTACGATTTAATGACCTTCTGTATTGTAATATATAACACACTGCACGGAAAGTCAATGCTTGGTGTGTCCAGGGCGCCTATCCTACGGGGTCGGACCTTGTAGGACTCTACGCCCTGTACCCTATGCCCTACGCCCTGTTCTTCAGCGCGCTCTCAATGGTGGCCGAGTCGGAGTATTCAAGCTCGGTGCCGGTGGAGAGGCCACGCCCGAGTATTGAAATGGCACAGCCGGCCGGTTCGCAAAGAGGGGAGAGCTCTTGCTTTAGATAGTCTATTGTGTGGTCACCCTCGGTGTTGGCCGAGAGTGCCAGAATTATCTCCTTGAGTTTACCGGAAGAGATTTCGATGCGGACGCGCGCAATAAGTTCACGATGGCGGAGCTCTCCTAATGGCTTACTCGCGGTAAGCGCGAGCAGGCCTCCTAGTACGAAGTAGTAGCCGTGGTAGGCGTGAGAGCACTCGATGGAGTCTAGGTCGGTCTCCCTGGCCACCACCATGAGCTCGCTCTGGTCGCGGGTGGTATCGCGACAGATATCACAGCGTTCCTGGTAGTTTTCGACAGGTGGATAGAACCGGAAGCAGTGCTCACAGCGGCGCACCTCTTTTTTAAGCTGGACAATCTTTCCGGCGAGCGCGCCCAAGACGTTTTGCTCTTGTTGGAGGAGGTGGTCGACAAAACGCCGCCCTTGGCGCGGCCCGATGCCGGGGAACTTGGTGAACAGGGTCGTGAGGTCGTCGATGACGGACATAAATTGGCAGGTAGTAGATAGCAGATAGCAGATAGCAGATAGCAGATAGCAGGTGGCAGGTGGCAGGTGGCAGGTGGCAGGTGGCAGTAGCAATTACATAGCTAATTCTCTGGTGTCAAGTCTCGCACGTCACTTTAATAATGCAACAATTTAACAATTTAGCAATTAAACAATTCTGGATTTCAGAACGCGCCGAATTCAGACTCACTGCGTTTCGTGTCCATGCTCGTGAAGCTGGCGTGCTTTTCGTCGAAGTAGAGCTCCACTTCTCCGGTGGGGCCATTGCGGTGCTTGGCAATTATAATCTTAGCCACATTCGGTCGGGCTGAAGATTTGTCGTATTTGTCTTCACGATGGATAAAGAGCACTACATCCGCGTCCTGCTCTATCGAGCCCGAATCGCGTAAGTCGGAGAGGCGTGGCTCCCCACCACGCTGTTCGACGGAGCGGTTAAGCTGGGAGAGAGCGAGCACTGGCACATCAAGGTCGCGAGCTAGGCCCTTTAGGGAACGTGAGAGGTCGGTGACCTGGTGCACCATGGAGTCATACTGGCGTGCTGTGACCATAAGCTGGAGGTAGTCGACGATAATGAGACCAAGGCCATGTTCAGACTTGAGGCGACGAGCCACGCTCCGCATGCGGGCAATCGAGTTGGAAGATTCGTCGTCAATGAAAAAGGGGGCGTTGCTTAAGGTGCCCAAGGCCTCTTGAATACGGCCATACTCTTCATCGTCCGACAGCTTGCCAGTACGCAGTTTCCACGAGTCCACGCGTGCTTGTGAGGCAAGCATACGGTCGGTAAGTTGGTCGTCGCTCATTTCCAGCGAGAAGATGAGGGTGGGGACACCGTGTCCACAAGAGGCCTGGCGGGCGATATCAAGAGCGAGTGAAGTTTTTCCTATAGAGGGCCGAGCCGCAAGAATGACCAGGTCAGACTTTTGAAGTCCCGCGAGTTTGTGGTCTAGGTCTTTAAAGCCAGTGGGCACCCCGCGGAGCTCGTCTTTGGATTCGCTCAAGCGTTCGAGGCGAGCCCAGGCCTCGGCAAGAGAGTCCTTGAGATGCACAAACTTCTTTTGGCGATTTGTGGCACTTCCTATATCAAATATTCTTTTCTGAGCCTGGTCGATAAGCTCGTCTACCTCCTCTGCTTCAGAATAGCCGAGCTGGCTAATGTGGTCGGCAGACTCAATAAGACGCCGTAGAAGCGCTTTCTTGTGAATGATACCGGCATAGTAAACTGCATTTGCCGCCGAAGGCACCACTTGGAGAAGCTCAGTCAGATAACTTGCGCCCCCGATATTGGGTATTTTGTTCTGCTCTTTGAGGCGACCGGAGACCGAGACGAGGTCGATGGGGTCACCTTTGGCCGCCAGTTCGCACATGCACTTGAAGATGGTGCGAT
Organism: Candidatus Vogelbacteria bacterium CG10_big_fil_rev_8_21_14_0_10_51_16; assembly: GCA_002774795.1. Taxonomy (GTDB): domain Bacteria; phylum Patescibacteriota; class Minisyncoccia; order Phycocordibacterales; family JACRKE01; genus 1-14-0-10-51-16. The sequence goes on from PCYI01000019.1 coordinate 57,001, forward strand.
GCTTCTCCGGGTAGAAATCTTCGTGGGTGATAAGCTCGGTCACCTCCGGCATGACGGTGGGCTGGAGCATGACAGAGCCAAGTAAGGCCCGTTCGGCGTCAAGATTTTGCGGAGGCAAACGGACGCCGGTGAGAAAAGGGGATTTGGTGACAGTTTCGCCGGCCATAGTGAGACCAGTTTAGCAAAGTAGAACAAGCTCACCAAATCATCAAAACGGTGGATGAATTGGGGATAGATAGGCGACAGGGCACAGGGCGTAGGGCGCAGGGTTGCTTGTGGTGTCTATTGAGTTTTGCTTATTGTTGACCCGGCGTCCGTGTCGCGGACGGTCCAGCCCAGCTTTTCTATCTCTTGGCGCAGGCGGTCGGCCTCCAGCCAATCTTTATCGAGGCGGGCTTTTTCCCGCAGACGGGCAAGCTCGTTTACGTGAGCCGGCACCGGCATCTCTAAGAGAGTGTGGGCGTGTTCTACAAGATCGAGGCCGAGTATCTTATCCATTTCGGCGAGCATGGCCAGGCGCGTTTCGGCCGAGATGGAGGTGTCTTTCATAAGCTCCCAGGTGGTGGCCAGCGCTTTGGGCATATTGAGGTCATCCCGCACGGCGTCGGCAAATGCTTTTTTGTGCAACTCCACGGCGGGGGAGTTCTCCTTATCGGCGGTAGTGTCGCGCAGAAGCTCGGCCACTCGTTCCGTGAGGTTTTTGTAGGCCATGGCTGCGCCCTCGAGCGCCTCCCAGGTGAAGTTCATCTGTTGGCGATAGTGGGTTTGCAGATAGAAGTAGCGGAGGGTGAGGCCGCTGAAGCCCTTCGCTTCGACGTCGCGAAGAGTGTAAAAGTTACCAGCACTTTTAGCCATCTTTTTGCCTTCCACTTGTAGGTACTCGCCGTGCATCCAGTGGCGAACGAAAATCGGCTGGAGGGGTTGGCTTTGGGCAATCTCGTTTGTGTGGTGAGGGAAAAGAAGGTCTATGCCACCGGTGTGGATGTCGGTACCTCCCGGAAAAGCGCGATGATTGACGACCGAGCACTCGATATGCCACCCCGGGCGACCACGGCCGAGGATGGGGTGCTCCCAGGCAATATCGGCGTCCGCACCGTCCCAAGCCTTCCAGAGCGCGAAGTCACTCAAGTTTTCCTTTTCGTACTCGTCGGATAGGACCCGGGCCCCAATTTTTTTGCCTTTGAGGAATTCGGGGCCGACAAGAGCCCCATAGGTGCCAAAATCAGCCTGATAGCGCTCGATACTAAAGTAGGTACTGCCATCCTCGGCTCGATAGGCGTAGCCCTTTTCAATCAAAAGAAGAATGAAGGCCTGAATATCGGGGATAACATCGGTAATATTGATGAAGGTAATATCGTCTGCGAGGACGCCCGTGGCGTTGAGGTCACGGTAGAACTCTTTTGTGAGGTGGCTGGTAAACTTTCTTAAATCGGCCACCGTAGCCTCCTTGCCACTCTTCTCTATGGTGGCCCGGATGGTCTTGTCGTCTATGTCGGTCACGTTCATGACCCAGAGAACCTCAACTCCCTCGGCTTTAAGAGCACGATAGAGCAGGTCTGTCATCACAAAACTGCGCAGATTGCCTATGTGGGCAAAGTCGTAGACGGTGGGGCCACAGGCATAAAGGTTGACTTTGCCCGGCTCGATGGGGGTAAACTCTTCTTTCTCGCGCGAGAGGGTGTTGTAGAGAGTGAGAGGCATGGGATGGTCTTTATGGCACATGAATTACGCAATACGCTCTTTTCGTCTTTGCGAGCGCTACGCGCGAAGCAATCAAGGCCAAACTTTAGTATTGCTAATCCTGGATTGCCTGCCTGCGGTAGGCAGGCTTCGCAGTAGCTCGCCACCGCTTATAGCGGGGCCCGGCCAAAGGCAGTGGCAAAGACGCCTGTTCGCGTAGGTCTTATAGTATATCATTTTTCTAAAATGAGGTAGTTAAATGTTAATTGGCTGATTTGCCGAAGAGGCTTATATCTGCCATACTTGAAGTGTAAAGTACGGACAATGCATTTTTTGATACTCAATATATGCAACATCATCAGAAACAACTCTCCTTTTCCTTTGCTTTTATCCTCATCATTTTGGCTTTTATATCCGGTCTATACACCGGCTATGGAAACAGACCGCAGGTAGACCAAGTGGCGGCCTTGTTTAACAAAGAGTTAGGAAAGCCGGCCACGGTGGATTTTGAGCCTTTTTGGCGAGCGTGGAATATTGTTCAAGAAAAGTATGTTTCTACCAAGCCGGCCACCACTACCGAAGAGGCTCTTGCTACTGATGAGGAGAAGGTGTATGGGGCCATCAAAGGTTTGTTAGGCTCCCTCGACGACCCTTATACCGTCTTTTTTCCACCTGAAGAGGCCAAAGCCTTTCAAGATGATATCAGTGGAAACTTTAGCGGGGTGGGTATGGAGATTGGCATCCGGGACAACATTCTAACGGTAGTGGCACCCCTAAAGGGTACACCCGCTTCTCGGGCCGGTATTCATTCGGGTGACAGGATTTTGAAGATTGATGAGCGGAGTACACAGGACATGGCCGTGGATATAGCTGTGCGTTTAATTCGGGGCACCAAAGGTACAACTGTAAACCTCTCTATTCTCACCGATGGTGCGGATGAACCAAAGCTTGTGAAGATTGTGCGAGATACTATCCAGATTCCCACTATTAGCTTTGATGCCGGGCCCGGGGACGACGGCACCGAGCAACAAGGATTGCGTAAGGATGGTGTGTTTGTATTCCGCCTCTACAACTTCTCCGCCCAATCTCCCGAGCTCTTTAGATCGGCACTACAACGTTTTATCGAGACGGGCTCGACTAAGCTAATACTTGATTTGCGTGGCAATCCCGGTGGCTACTTGGAGGCGGCAGTCGACATGGCGAGTTGGTTTTTGCCTAAGTCGGCTGTGGTTGTGAGCGAACATTTTGGGGGCACCGAGACTCCTCGAGTACATTATTCGCGTGGCTACAACATTTTTAACGATAATCTAAAGATGGTTATACTTGTGAATCAGGGGAGTGCCTCCGCCTCTGAGATTCTCGCGGGCGCTCTTCAAGAACATGGGGTCGCTACCTTGGTGGGAGAGAAAACGTTTGGAAAAGGGTCCGTGCAAGAACTTATTCCGGTGACTGGCGATGCTCAAATGAAGTTGACTGTGGCTAGGTGGCTCACCCCAAACGGGACTTCGCTATCGGCAGGAGGGCTTAATCCAGACGTTGTGGTCGAGATGACCCGCGAAGACCTAGAGGCCGGTCGCGATCCGCAGTTTGATCGGGCTATTAGCTTATTGACCAAAGGTCAATAGTTTGGAAATTGCTAAAATGTGGCAGTTTAACAATTTTCTTTACCTATGAAAGTAATCCTCCTAAAAGATGTAGCAAAACTGGGTAGAATGTTTGATGTAAAAGAGGTGGCTGATGGCTATGCCAGGAATGCTCTCTTCCCGAAAGGACTTGCTGAGCCAGCCACTCCGGGAGCTGTTTCCCGCATAGAAAAGCAAAAAATAGTTGAAGGGGCCAAGATTGAGGCTCGCGAGACCGCTCTTGGGGTAGAGCTAGAGAGCCTGGCCGAAACACCCGTTACTATTACACTGAAGGCGAATGAGGCAGGGCACCTTTTTGCAGGCTTAAAGCAAGAGGGCCTGCTTCAATTACTTCGTGAAAATGGCTACCATTTCACGGATGAGAACCTCCATTTTGTTAAGCCTATTAAAGAGACTGGCACTCACGAAATACCCATTATTGTGGGAAAAAAAGAGGGTAAACTTATCCTGCGTGTGGTGGGGGAGTAGGGTAGATGCGGCCTACGTAGAGCAGGAAGTTAATAAATGGAAAGACAAGAGAGGAGAGGACGATGTAAACTATTATATACACCAGCAAACAGTACCTATGTCAGAAAAAGATCCCAGTCTTAGAGAGTTACCAGAAAAAGAGCAGATTAAAATGTGCGTCTTAGCGCTTGAAGGAGAGATTGGGACCGGAGAGAGTGTGGCTGATGACGCGGCTATTAGGATCATCGAAAGGGTGCTAGTGAGGGAAATGGAGATAAGTCCGCTTTTCTTACTCACTCACCAGTCTGATTTACTTAACAGGCTCGAAGGATCGGCAGAGCAAGCTTTGCGCGCTTATCTCGAGCATGTGCAGGAGGAAGAGCGTGCCGGCATGGAGCTAGGAGCCGATGACGAACAAGAAGAGGGGGCTGGCTCCTAAAAACTTCCAGTGACGAATATCGTTCCTCAGAATAGCTGAGGATTGAAAAGGAGCATACCAAAAAACACAGAACTGCCGCACAATACAAAACAAAACCCCAGATGTTATTCTGGGGTTTTGTGAGCTGGTGTCTTGGTTGTCTTTAAACAATGTGGACTATTTTAAGGACACGTGAGTTTCCGTCAAAATTAGTCTTGCGCTTGTTTGCAAATTTGATTTTGCCCGCCTTGAGAGCAAAGAGAGTGTGGTCTTTTCCGAGACCCACGTGCTTACCCGGCAAGATACGCGTGCCGCGTTGACGCACGATAATAGAGCCCGCTTTGGCCTCTTCGCCATCATAGAGCTTGGTACCAAGGTATTTAGGATTGGAATCTCGGAGGTTTTTTGTGGAACCTCCTGCTTTTTTATGAGCCATAAGTTTATTAAAGCACAAAGCCCAAAGCACAAAAACCAAACGCTATCGAGCTTCGCACTGAGTTGATTTATTAAAGCACAAAGCCCAAAGCACCTGCCCGCAATGCTACGCTTAGGCGTTGCAGATGGGCAAAAACAAAAAATGACTGATAATACGGTAATGTGCTTAGACAGATAATAACAGAAGTAGGGTGGATAATCAAGTATTTAGATGTGGGGGAGGGGAGCGATCTCTAGGGCCCAATTTCCAGACTATTAGCAATAGCAGAGAGGGTGGCATCTTGGCTTGGCCAATACAGTATCTTAAAAATGCGTGCACCGGGGCCGGCGACGATAATCTCCGTATGAGAGCCGTTCGTTCCACTATATCCGGAGTTTACTTTTAGACGCAGAGCGGGGCGACCACCGATGGTCAACCTCTCAATCTCCGATTGAGGCACGGAACCACTGCGATATGTTTCGTTTAGGAAACTCTCTGAATTCCCGTACCCGGGCCACTCCGTGACAAGAAGGGTAAGGGCAGAGTCTGTGTAGTCAGGAAGTCGCGAGGTGTTATTTTCTGTAGCGACCACAATACCAGAGAGGATCACCTCGCCCGAGAGAGGAGAGGAGAGCTCTCGGCTGTCTAAGAGGCGCGCCTGATAAGTTGGGGGAAAGCGAAGTTTATAGGCCCAGGCGGCGTCGCTATAGCTTATCCACCCTTGTTGGGAGAGTTCACCTTTTTCCTTGCCTGTAAGGTTGGGCTTCGCTCGTACGTCACCACCTTCGGTACTGCTGTTTCCGGAGTAGGTTTGATTTACCTGTGTGACGTCCTGCGTGAGGCCGGTGGCTGCATATCGGGCTAGGTATACTAATCCGATCAAAACTACGATCACCAAGAAAATAGCGAAGATCTTATCTATCCCAAAACCATTTGATTCGGATGCCATGAGGGTATTATAACACGTTTAAGGACTTAGTAATAGCGAAAGGCAACCTCTTTTGTGTTATATTTATCATACTCACGTTTTAATGGTCTAAATCTGGAGTCGATTCGTGTTCCCATGACTCGTTTCTATTACTATTTGTAACCTGTATAATTTATGGAAAACACAAACTATGTGCTTGCGGGAGTAGTAGTGGTAGCCCTCATTATAATCGGAGCTGTTATTTTTATGAGAAACAGTGGTGGCGACACTCTGGAGCCACCTGCGGTGAATACTCCGACAGACAGTTTGCCGGTTACAATCAACGCGAAGCATCTCTTTGCTGATGGTGTGCACCGATACCACGGCGTAGTAACCAGTCCGACTCCGTGTTATGACGTTAGCGCTACTGTTAGCACCAATGGTGAGGGGTCTGATATGTCTTATGTGATTCACGTAGTCTCAAGCGAGCAAGAGGGAGCAATATGTGCCCAAGTTTTGACCGACAAGGAGTTCGACGTTAGCTTCACTGCTCTAGAGGACGCTAAGGTGGAAGCTACTCTCAACGGTAAGCCGGCAACTCTGAACGTGATTGAAGTTTATTCACCTGAAGAACTAGTTGGGCCTTTTGATTTCAAGAGCTAGCGCCACCCCTCTCATGCCAGAAAAGAAGTATCGGGTAGTAATCTATGGGGCTGTCGTGATCGGGCTCCTCATGCTCTTTGGCTGGATACTGTCTATTCTGGGAGACTCTCTTAGGTTAGTAACCGGAGTAGGCGTGCCGACCTGGGGCAAGTGGCTAATATTTGGCCTCGGCGCCCTGGTTGTTTTTTCCTTTGCAAAAAATAGACTGCGTAGGTGATGCTAGCACCTATATTGTGCGACACGCCGACCTCCCCTGCTGGTGTGGGGTAGGGGAGGTGCTCTGTTAAAAACCCGCGGACTTTTTGTAGAGTGGTAGGCAGATAGAATTTGCTGACGGGAGTCGGTGCCAGAATGATCAAGGTTGCGCGAGAGAGTATATGTGTTATTGTTGTAAAGCGCTGTGGATAACTTTTAGGGGAGCTGTCAACCGGTAGTCGCACAATATACCTTTTATACTGGTACCTTATGCGACACGCGTCATATTCACTTAAAGGATAGCTCGAGCATCAGTTGCACCCTTACCGTACTCCTTCTTTGAGAAACGGTATGCCTTTGCGGGCTATATTCAGCCTTTTTCTTCTTGCACAAAAGGACGTGAATGTCCCCCAGGTCATCAGACTGGTGTTTTTTGGTAAGGGCTTTTTCTTTTTACTGACCATGCGATCTAGCTCGGGTTGCTCAACAGCCTTGTTCATCTGAAGAAGGATAACCGGATACTGAAGCATGACTGCGTCGCAGTACTTAACCCTCTTACTGTTGACACAGCCAGTTAGGTTCCGGAGGTCTTTTGGATAAAAAACGTCCACGCAAAAGCCCCCATGCGCATCGTAGACAAAGAAGTCGGCACGAGTGCGGCGGTCGTCGGTAAAGAAGTATTCTCGATGGACAAGTTCACGTCCGAATAGCTTTACGAGGTGCTCGTACACCGTTGCTTCTACCTTATGAGCACGCTCGTTGATTGAGTATGCTCGTCTAGTGCTGTGTGAGCCGGCCCGCAGGTCGAGTTCATCCTCTGTAAGCCCCATGCGCTTGCGAAGAGCCACTAAGCCACCGAAAGCACGCTCAATTGAGCGCGAGGAGGGCAGATATGGATAGTCGTCAATTTCGTGGGCAGTCGGGTGGTGTCCATTCTTTGCGTAAAAGTGGCGCATGCCAGCCTCGATCTGCTCGTAAGTCCAGCCCGTACCTTTGCCGCTTCGACTACTTTGTTTTCGAAGTGCCATGCGTTCAATTGTATCTTACTAGTATTGTGTCGCACAACGTAGTTGTCCACAGTCTTAAAAAGAGTAGCCGGGCCCTGTGAGGACCCGGCATGGCGACTGTCCGCCTTATGCGCGCACTTGCTACTGCTTCATACTGGCCTGTGCCGTCACCTCCTCGAGGTAGCGCATAACGAGATTGAGGTCGAGATCGTCCTCGCCGTTGCGGAGGTTCGTCTCCGCGTCCACGCTTACTCCCTCCGTTTGGATGAGCTCGGCAACCGGGTCGAGCTTGTCTGGCCCTAGGCTACCGGCGACACCGATGGCGAGCTCTCTGTAGTTGAAGTGGCTGCGAAAAGCTCTGTGCCAGACGTTGGCTGTCTCGGCGTTAATGGGTACGCCTCTACCATTGCTGGCGTCGATGAGGACGTCGGTGATAAGGCCGATGGGCATCTCCTCATTCATCGCCTTGGCGGTGGCATTGGCCACCGCCACCAGCTCGAGCCCCGCTACACCTTTCTTCATCAGTGGCGCCAGGTTCTGGATGATGCGGAGCTCTGGAAAGGCCTTCCGGATGGCCTGGAGTTGCTCGAGGGACGGCAGCTCGGTGTTGAGCTGGACCCCGTGGACGTGCGGCCCGCCTGACGCCAGCACCTGCGTCACCTGCCAGACGAGGGTACTCATGTCGTCCGTGGCGTGGTGGATGACATTAAAGGCGATGGGGCTATCGACGAAAATCTCCGGCATCTCCCCGAGCCTCACGAAACGCCGCGGATGGTAGACCGGGATGCCGAGCATGGACTTGCTCGAGGTGTACACCCCAATCATCACCCTTCGGTCACCGAGTCCATACTCGGCGTGCAGGGCATCGTAACGCCTCCGAATGGCTCTGGCCTCCTGCGCCGTCATGACGCAGGAAACCCCGTCGTAGTTAAAGAGCTTCATCTCCGAACTCCTCCTTGTGTTCGTCGTCGTATTCAGTTCCGGTGCTGTATGCCACGGTATCACCAAAATTAAGTATTGTCAACTACTTTCCCAGTAACTGCTTACACCCTAATAGTGCCTACGCAAAAGGGCGTCTTTGCCACCGCCCTTGGCG
>PCYI01000019.1:65479-108290 GCA_002774795.1 Candidatus Vogelbacteria bacterium CG10_big_fil_rev_8_21_14_0_10_51_16
TAAACCGAAGCAATCCAGAATTCATGGTGGCTAAGAATAAACCTAGATTGCTTCGCGCAGAGCGCTCGCAAAGACGAAAACAGTGTTTTGCGTAAGTCCTATAAAAGTATGTCTCATCCAGGCCCCGCATCAGGCATGGGGTAAACTCCCGGCCGAGATCCAGGCCATGGTTGAACCTGGATCCCTGCCTACCGCAGGCGGGCCGTTCTGCAACGGGATGACACTCGAGATGCGCGAGAGGTGTGAGCGGTTACCTTTCCCAAAAGAGGCCAGCTGGCCTATTTTGGGAAATTGGAGAAGGGAAAAAATACGAACTTTGTAGCTCAAAGAGTTTAGAGTCGTGGCAGGTACTCCATCGGGTCGAGGTAGCTCTCTAGGGAAGCCAGGGGCATGGTGTAGGTGCCACAGCCAGGAACCTTACTCTTTAATTGCCCGATTTGTACTCCTTCGGTGGCATAGACAGTAAAGTGAAGATGTGGCCCGGTGGCGTATCCGGTCCGGCCCAGGTAGCCGACGAGGTCACCCGTGGCCACCACTTGGCCCCGGACGGCCTTCACAAGCGAGAGGTGGGCGTAGAGGGTGGAGAGGCCGTTATCGTGGTCGATAAGCACCCATTTGCCGTATGAGGCCCCTTTGCAGGTGAGGTCGGTATCCCCCACCCCCCGTACGGTGCCTCTGCGGGCGCTCCATAGCTCGGTCCCGACGCTTCCCCCAAAGTCTGTACCATTGTGGCCCTTGCCACTGTAGACCTGGCTATGAGTGCGGGAGAATTCTGTATCTCCAAATGGCTGGGTGATGCGCACGGGCTTTAATGGCCAGGCAAGGGAGCCTGTCGCCACCTCTTCCCCTGGAAGCTTGCTTCTGTCGATAATGGTGCGGAGCTCCGTCTCAAAGGCGCGAATCTCCGCTTCCACGGCGGCTATTTCACGTTCTTTGGTTGCCAGTAAGTTGCGATAGGTGCCCTCTTCGTTTTTGGTAGTAGCAAGGAGCGTCGCCTGTTCTTTTCTGGCATTATCGGCAATCTTTTTTTGGTCGGCTACTTTTTTACGTAATGCCTCTAGCTTTTGTTTTTCCGCACTTACTTCCGCTTGGTTATCGACAAGGGTTGCTCTGGTCTTGCGCAACTCGGCGAGACTGGCGTCTATTGCTCCTGTAAAACTAAGCAACTCTACGTGGGCTCTCATGACGCTACTCATTCTCTCGGAGGTAAATAGTATTTCCATCAACGAGCGGTCATCCTCGCGTGCGAGCGCTTGCGTGGCGGCGCCTAGCGCCTCGCGATTTTTACGAATGTGCTCCTCCTTACCCCCGATTTCATCTCCGAGCGAGCGCACTGTGAGCTCCGCTTTGTCTATTTTTGCTTGGGTGGCGTTGACTTCTAGCTGGAGCTTTTTGCGGGTGGTGTCCAGAACGGCAATCTCGCGCTCTAGAGTCGTCGCCTCGGCGCCAATGGAAAGGAGCTCTTTGTTGTATTTCGCGATCTCTCTTTCGAGCTCGCTGATGGAGGCGCTCTTCGCGCCGATCTTTTGTTGAAGCTCAAGGGCAGTCTCACCCAAAACAGCACCCGGCCTTAGGAGAAAGATTAGAAACACTATAATTCCAGTGGCATACAGAAAAAAAGAGTTAGAGCGCAAGAGTGAACCTAGGTGATTCATACTCTATTCATGCTCTAGGCCTATGTTTAATAGCGCTTCTGCAATTATTTTGGCCGCGTCTGGTTTAAAGAACTTTCTTGCTCCCAGGCGCATCTCCTCTTGAATGGCCACGCTCCCGAGAATGCGGTCAATTTCTGAAGCGAGTAAGTGTGGGCCAAGATTCTTTTCTTCTATCACTATCGCCGCTCCAGAATGCGCATAGTTATAGGCGTTTGCGCGCTGGTGGTCACCGTGGGCTATTTCACCTGAAAGAGGGATAAGAATTGATGGAGTCCCCCACGCCGCAATTTCAAATATTGTAGAGCCAGCCCTGGATATAATGATGTTTGCGCATGCACCGATCATTCTAGTGGCAGACATGTCTAGATAACCAAACGGCTTGTAACGATCTTTGTTGCTAGACTGTCCAAGAACCAAGGCGGCTCGGCTTTTGACATCCCCTAGATTTAACGCACCAATCTGGTGTACCACGGTGTATTTTTCCACAAGTTGTGGAAGCATGTCCACGATCATATTGTTTATCGTCATGGCACCTTGAGAGCCACCTGTGATGTAAATAATCGGCACTCCGGCTTCGGCTCCAAAGAACTCACGCGCACCAGAGGCAGACAGGTCTATAAGAGCGGAGCGCACCGGGTTTCCCGTGACTGCGACCTTTTCTTTAGGAAAAAAAGTTTCCGCTTCCGCGTAGGAGACGGCCACATAGCGGGCAAACTTTCCGGCCCAGCGATTTACCCGACCGGGCACAGAATCAGATTCGTGAATGACAACCGGAATCTGAAGTAGTTTTGCGGCAAAAAGGGCAGGGAAACTCGCGTAGCCACCCTTAGCAAAAATAACGTCCGGGAAAAGCGTATAGAGTTTCCATGTTGAGGTGATGAGACCAAAAACCGTTTTCAGGGAGTCCGATATATTGCGAATAGATAGATAGGTGCGCGACCTACCTGCCGTGGTATGAATATAGGTAAGATGTGCTTCAAACAAAGCCCGTTTGTTATAGGGTGAATCGGACATGTAGTAGAGCTCAATGCCCACATACTTTTCCTCCTCTGCTTTTTCCTGTAAGGCTTCGGCCACGGCAATTATGGGATAAAAGTGACCCCCACTACCTCCACCGGTGAATAGAATCTTCATATTCTAGTTTTTAGTTTGTAGTTTGTAGCTTGTAGTTTGTAGAGAATGCGTGGATTTTGTATTTCCTACTCACTAATAGCTACGCTCTAGACCCTGTAATTATGTCGTCACTCTGTGTCTTGACACATTCAATATTATGCCGACTTCTACTAAAGTAAAAACCAGGGCTGTTCCTCCGTGACTAACAAAAAGCAGAGGGACTCCTGTAAGAGGAATAATGCCAAGCATGGCCCCGATATTGATAAACGACTGACCTGTGATGAGTATAACAATTCCAGCCACCGTCAGTCTACCAAAACTATTTGGAGCATCGGCCGCTATCTTCATGCCACGCAGTCCAAAACCCAGAAAAAGGAGAATAAGAAGACTGCTCCCAACAAAACCAAACTCCTCGGCGGCGACGGCAAAGATCGAGTCACCAATCGCTTCTGGAAGATAGTTAAACTTTTGAACGCTCTGGCCGAATCCACGCCCCACGACTCCCCCAGAACCAATGGCTAAAATAGACTGACGGAGCTGGTATGAGGCGCCTAGCTGATCCCGACCGGGGTCCATAAAAGTGAGGAGGCGCTCTCGGACGTACGGTCGAAAACTGGCAAGCAGGACGACTCCCAGAATGGCGGCACTTAAAAGCACCCCAATATGTTTCCAGGAAGCTCCGGCAATAGCAAAGATTCCTATGGAAGATGCGAATATAACTAGAAAAGTCCCCGTGTCTGGCTGGGTGAGAACAAGAAGCGTGGCAATTGCAAGGACGCCACAAAAAGGGAGAAGGCCATATTGAAATGTGTGAGCTCTATCTTGATAGCGAGAATACCACCAGGCAAGAGCAAGCACCGTCCCCAGTTTTAAAAATTCAGAAGGTTGAAATGTAATGGGTCCGACGGCTATCCAACGCATCGCTCCTCCCGAAGAGAATCCGACACCTGGAATAAAAAGAATTGCGCTTACAAGCACCGAGCATAGAAAGAGCGGCAATGCCCATTTTTGCCAATATTTATATGGCATCTTTGAAATAGCAAAAAGAGCAACGGTTCCCATCACAACCCCTATTATAAGCTGTTTTAAAATAACAAACTGGAAGCCCGCTCCGCTCCTGGCTAAAAGTCCGAAAGCGGCAGAAGTAAATATAAAGAAGCCAACCATAAGTAGGATTACCACAATGACAAAGAGAAGTCGGTCTGGCCTGTTTTTGTGCTTCATGAGTGGCTGTTACTTACTCCATGTCTTCAATGATAAGACGATAGAGTGCTTTGACCCGATTGCGGGCATCTTTACCGATAGCGCTATAGTGTTCAAGTCCCGGGTGGTCATTCACTTCAAGGACTGTGTATTGGCTAATGGGACCAGTGACGCTTTCTTTGGTCATAATGTCAATGCCGGCGAATGTTAGCCCCGCGTCCCTCGCTATCTGAATAGCCGTATTTCTGAGACTCTGGTGAACTTCAGTGCTCAAGTCTACTGCGTCTCCTCCGGCAGAGAGGTTGGCGTTATCAAGAAGTCGAAGCAGTTGCCCGCTCCGAGGGCGACTATCTAAATCAAGACCATAGTTCCGTGTTAGGCAGTTGCTTATGCGTGTATCGTTTGGGACAATCTTTACCCCTCTCCCCCCTTTTTTTAAATGTGAGAGTTTTGCTTCCAGAAGCTCGCGCACCGTTTTGTTGCCGTCACCAACCACCGAAAGAGGGGTGCGTTCATAGAAGATGGGAGCGCTGTCCTTGTATACAATCGCGCGGTAGTCTCGCCCGTGAATGACCTTCTGAACAAGCACAATGTTGTTGTCGTAGAAAAGCTCTCCCAGTGCCTGTTCTAAAAAGTTGCGGTCTTCGACCAAGCTTACGCCGTTTCCTTGAGCTCGCGCGTTTGGTTTTACTATTACAGGATAGCCAATTGTGGTAGCGTAATCTAGCGCTGCGCTCAGGTTGTTGCTGGTGTTATTTATAAGACACCATTGGTCCGAGAAAAAAGCCTCTCCTTCAGGAACAGAATAGCCTAAAGATTTAAGAAAAAAACTGGTGTAATCTTTGTCGGACGCTATGCGAGCCGCCGCCGCGCCGTTGCAGTCCATCGTGGCTAAATGAAAAAATCGACGACTGCCGGACGGGTATGTAACTCTTCCGGCATAGCCGAACTTTGGCTCTAAAAATAGCTCAATACCAAGCTCGCGAGCTGTCTCGGCAATCAAGGAGCTGGTGAAGGGAGGAGACATAAAAAATGAATCTGGAATGAAGAATCTTGAATTTGGATTTACGCATCATTCTAGATTCCAGATTCAAGATTTCAGCTTCTTGAGTTTAGAGCTTTCCCACTATGGCAACCACCATGCCTGCCACTGATGTCACTACGCCTACTATCCAGTAGCGCATTACCACTTTTGTAGCGGGCCAGCCAAGGGCTTGAAAATGATGATGAAGGGGGGCGACAAGGAAAACTTTTCTTCCCCCGCGAAAACGCTTGGAAAGCATTTGAATGATGCTCGATGCTGATGTTATCCACAATGGAAAAGCTATTATCACAAGGGCGAGAACGGCGTCAGTAAGAAAGGCAACAACGGCCAGGGTGACAGTAAGAGCCAGAGCCCCGGTTTCCGAAAGGAAGAAGCGCGCGGGCGGTATATTGTACCACAGAAAGGCAAGCACGGCTCCCACCACAACGGCGCAAAAGGCCGCGATATCTATTTGTTGTTGCGCGAATGCTATACCTGAATAAGCGGCAAACATCGAAGCAAAGATGCCACCAGATAATCCATCTAATCCGTCTATTACGCCACCAGAAAAAAGGGCAAGCATTACTATCATAAAAAATGGAACGAAGAAAAAACCTAGAGAAATTGGATCTAAAAAAGGCACAGAGACCGTGCTCACTCCAAGTTTTAAATAAAACCACAAGGCACCAACAAGACCGATGAAAAGAACAGCTACTATTCTCTTTGTGGCCGAAAGTCCCCCACCGACACCAGCGCCCTGTTCGCGCACTTGCAAGAGGTCGTCTACCAGACCAACCAGGGCCGCCACCACTAAGCTAAACAGGGGTAACCAAGTCTGGTTTCTACTTAAAAAAGAGAGCTTTTCTGTTGCGGTGGTTGGAAATAGCGCCGCCAACATCCAGAAAAGTAATGTTGTCAAAAGGACGCTTCCCCATACCACTATGCCGCCCATGCGTGGTGTTTTCCTCTCTTCGTCATTGTGGAGCTTGGCTGTGATAGTGGCAGAGTGGCCGTCCATGGCCCTTGGGACGTTCTTTTTTTTCCACATCTTATTGCGGTAAAGATAGTCGGCTAGAGCCGGAGTAATTGCCATACCTACCAAAAAAGCAATAGTTAATGGTACGAATATTTTAATGATGTCTAGAAACATGGGCCTGGATATCGGTATTTTTTAAAAATCAACAAATAGAATGAGACCCGATTTATGCGCAATAAAGAGTTTATTGTGCTGGAAGCAATCTTAGCGCGTCTTGTCTTTGCTGTCGACCGCTTTGCTTAGGTCTCCTATGTCTGAGGCAAAGTACTGCAAGGTGGCTCTCGAAAGTCTCTCTACGTCACTAAATCTCTCAGCTTCTCCAGAGCCCATAACTACAATTACAATAGGATGATTAATGCCAGCATCTGTGATAATAGCGAGATTACCGCCAGCCAGGTCTGTGAATCCTGTTTTAGAAGCAAGAACGGCCGGCAAACGCTCGACGATGATATTTGTATTTTCCGTATCAGTGAGTGCTCCTTCGCGACTTTTAAGGTTAACAATAGCGTTAGAGGTCGCTCTAAATATTTCAGGTTGACTGCTTGCGCCGTACCAAAGAAGTGTCGCTGTTTCGCGAGCTGTCCCGTACGCGCCAGCTGTTGTGTCATCGATGTCTAAGCCACTGGTGTTTAAGTATAGGGTGTTTCTGAGTCCAAGAGTATCTGCGGTTGCATTCATTGCCTCCACAAAGATTGATTCTCCGGACCATCGGTTGCTGTCGTAAGTGTCGTTTGCGAGGGCTGTCACGGCTTGCGCGGCATAGTTTGAGGACGAGACAAGCATCTTTTCAAGGAATGTGATAAGTGTCCATGTATGTTGACCTTGCGCGTCCGCGAAACTCTTAGGGCTGTTATTGCCGTATTGCTCCACTGCAACTATTGCCGTCATTATCTTCGTGAGTGAGGCAAGCGGTAGGGGGAGGTCCGCTTCTTTGTCGTAGAGTACTTTTTGGGTAATTGGATCGTATACTATGGCGGCACGCGCAGTCAGCTCCACTTCTGGAAAGGAACGCTTAAGAGATGTCAAGGGCGCCTCTTTTTGGGTGATTGTTGAAGAATGCCTTAAGATGCCCATGTACCCAAGCATGGATATTACTACGAAGCTTAATATAAGTGGCGCGCTTAACTTCATATCTTTTGGTCAAGTTCCGCTTCTGTTTGAGCATCACCTCTTGTCGACCTTTCTAAATAGTTTACGAGAGCGGCAACAACCGTGTCGCAGTCAGGCAGTTCCTCTAAAGATTTTAATCCTAGGTGGGCCAAGGTCTCTATGGTCGGCACATATCGGGCTTGGCGTTTATCTGAACCATCTGCATTGCGTTCGATCAGGCCTCTAAGTGTAAGGTGTCTAATAATATGACTTGAATCAACTCCGCGAATCGTGTTTATCTCACTTCGAGAAATCGGATTTCTGTAGAGCACAAGCGCGAGCACCTCTAATCCCGCTCGGCCAATATCTTTTTCGCGCTCCTCGATAAGGTTGGTCTCAAGAAAGGCCGACAGCTCCGGAGCTGTTCCAAGGGCAACGGAATCTTGCGTCTGGAGAATGGCGAGACCACTTTCTTGCTCTTTGTAGCGTGCGGCTAGGGCGACAACAGCCTCCTTAACCTCTTCGGGTGAGCTTTCACATATTCTTGTTAATTTAGTTAGGGATGACGGCTCACCTGTTTGCAAAAGAAATCCTTCAATTTTAGCTGAAAGTGAAAACATGGAATTTTAGCTTAAGTATATTGGAATCTTGCCTAGACGTTCTGGGTATAGATGCTATCTATTGGTTTCTAATTTGAGACTGTAGAAAAACTATTTTTCTACAGTCTCACCCCGTCGAATGACGGGGTCACCCTGATTTTTTCTTGATAAGTGTTGGTACAAAAACTCACTTTTTTTGTTTTTCTACAGTCTCAATTTACGCGGTACCTACGTGTAGTTAGGCAACGTGGAGTGTGCCGTCGCCACCTCTATGTCATTAAAATGGTCTTTCTGACTAAGGGCCACAAGGCCGCGTCTGGCTAATTCTAGAAGCGCAAGGAAGCTAACAATAATTCGTTTCTTCTCAACCGTATCTAGTGGAGCAACTCCTTTCGACCGTCGGTGCGCGTTGAAGCGCATTGAAAGAGCGCTTTGCAGTCTTGCGAGGGTATCTTCCATTACGTCGTTTAGGTTAGCTATCTTTTCAATAGCCGCTTCAGGAATACTGCGAAGATTGGGTAGCTCGTTAATTAGTCTTACGATAATCTCTCTAATTTCACCAAGACCACACGTAAGGTGGTCTCCAATCTTTTTTGGAGGAGAGAATCTCACCATCTGCGGAAGAGGTGCTCCCACATAGATTCGCGCACTCTTTTGGAGGTGGTCAAGCGTAATGGCCGCGTCGCGCACTATTTGATAGACAGCAAGACGGTTTTCTAGGTCTACCACGTCTTGTTCCTCTTCCTTGGTTAGTGAAAATTCCGGAATAAGTGAACGTGACTTTATGAGGAGTAGGGTCGACGCTACCAGTATGAAATTAGCAGTGGTGGCTAATGGTAAGTCAGAGTGCGCTTCCAAGTGTTCTATAAAACTGTCGGCGATGGCGGCGAGGGAAAGATCATTTACGAGCATCTTTCTTTCCTGGACAAGTTTTAGCACCAGGTCAAGAGGGCCAGAAAAATCTCCAACAGTGACGTTAAACTCTTCCTCCATGCATAACAGTATACCTCAATCTTAGCCAGTTGCCTTGTTGAAAATCTAAAGGAAGCGCACCCTCTTAGATGGCATTGGGAAGTTCCTTGTTCTTCTTAATGGCTATGATACCGAGTTCCTGAAGCTGTTCGAAAGAGGCACTTGTGGGCACTCCCATAGTGGCCAGCCTACCATTTCCTGTCATCGGGAAGGCGATCACCTCTCTCACCGATTGTTCTCCAAGAAGTGCCATCAGAAATCTGTCTATACCCGGCGCGATGCCACCGTGGGGCGGCACTCCGTACGAGAAGGCATCAAGCATGTGATTAAACTCGGCTTTTTGCGTTTCGTTAAAACCAATGAGATCAAACACCTTTTTTTGTATTTTGGCATCATGGATACGGATACTGCCCCCGCCCACCTCAAAGCCATTTAACACCATGTCGTGTTGAAGTCCGCGTACCAAGGTTGGATCAGTGTCTAGAAGCGTCACGTCTTCCGGGTGGGGTGAAGTAAACATATGGTGCGATGGGGCAAAGGTTGCCTTTCCGGACCCATGGAAGAAATCGTCTTCGGACTGTTCGGTAAATAAGGGGAAATCCAGAGTCCAGGCGAAGGCAAGCTCGTTTGGGTCTTCTTTGTTTTTACGCAGGTCTGGTTTGTCTGTACCGTACTTCACTACGGCATCTCTGTGAGTAAGTCTCGGCCAAGGCTTTTCCGAAATATGCTTCTCCGGGAAAAGAGCTTCCACCATATCGGTAAAAAGCCCTTCCGCGAGCACCAAGATGTCTTCTTGTTCAACGAAAGACATCTCAATATCTAATTGGGTAAACTCGCCGTATGCTCTATCGGCTCTCGGGTCTTCATCCCTAAAACATCTTGCGAGTTGAAAGTACCTCTCAATACCTGCGACCATCAGCAGTTGTTTGTACTGTTGAGGGCTTTGGGGAAGGGCGTAAAAACTACCCGGGACTTTTCTTGCTGGCACCAAAAAGTCTCGCGCACCTTCAGGTGTGGTTTTTGTAAGTATAGGAGTGGATACTTCTGTAAATCTTCGGGCGGTGAGATACTCTCTCACGAACTTGCCGACCATCGCCTGCGCGCGCATATTTCGAAGCATCCTCGGCCTCCTTAAGTCTAGATGTCTATGTTTCAGTCTTAACTCTTCGTTTATATCCATGCCGTCTCCTCGCAGGTCGAATGGCGGAGTGAGAGAGGGGTTTATTACTGTAAGACTGGTGGCCTCTATTTCTATGTCGCCATTTGGCTCGTCTTTGTTTACGAGTTTCTCTGGTCGGGCATGCACCAACCCTTCTATCTCCACTACCCACTCACTGCGTATCTCTTCGGCGCTACTTTTCAAATCTTTATGGCTAGGTAGGAGCACGGTCTGCACATGGCCGGAAACATCTCGTATGTCAAAAAAAACAAGCTTGCCGTGGTCGCGTCTCACGCTCACCCATCCTTTAATTAGAACGGGTTTCTCTATATATTGATGCAGTTCGTCGATAAATACTCTTTTCATAATCGGTCCGGAAAAAACACGAAACCCAAACCTCACAAAACTCCAAAGAACGCAAACGCATTTACTTGTATTGGTCTATGCAAAATGACATCTTGTAAACCTTAAGCGTGAATCATGTTTGCGTAGGTCCTACGACATTTACTTTTGGAGCTTTGTGCTTTGTGCTTTGTGTTTTTAAAAATAGTCTATCTTCATCGCTCTTTTAACTTCCGCGAGAGTTTTGGTCGCCACCTCTCTTACCTGCTCGGTCCCCGCCTTCAAGATTCCCAGGACATGGTCGGGATTCTTGGCCAGGTAGTTGCGTTGCTCACGGATGGGTGCGACCACCTCCTCTATGACTCCCGTAAGGCGGCGTTTTATTTCCATGTCGCCTAGTCCCCCAGCTCGGTAGCGGGCCTTAAGGTCTTCTACTGCTGTTTGGTTTGGGTCGAATACATCGAGATAGTCAAACACCACATTACCTTCAACTTTGCCAGGTTGCTCGACATGAATGTGGTCTGGGTCAGTGTACATTGCCATCACCTTTTCCTCAATCTGCTCGCGACTGTCCGAGAGATAGATGCAATTGCCGAGACTTTTACCCATTTTGGCCCCTCCATCGGTGCCGGATAGACGGGCCTTTGGGGGGATGACGGCCGTGACCCGCGGGAACACTTCCCCATAGAGAGCGTTAAACTTGTCCACAATCTCATTGGTCTGCTCAATCATCGGCTTTTGGTCTTCGCCCACCGGCACCACGTTCGCCTTCACAAAAAGAATATCGGCCGCCTGCGAGACCGGATAGCATAGAAAGCCGGCCGGCACGCTCGCACGGGAGACTAGCTCACCGGGGGTGGCTTTGTCGGCCGCGGCGCGGTCAAATTCAAAGCCCTTGTCACGCATTTCGGCGCGGACAGTGGGGTTTTGGGTTAAACGAGAAACGGTCACTAGGTTCAAAAAGAAAATAGTGAGCTCGGCAATCTCCGGAATCATGGACTGTACGAAGAAAGTGGTCTTTGTCGGGTCCACGCCGGCGGCGATGTTGTCGATGGTGGTCTCGAGGATATTGTTACGCACCTTTTCCGGTTTATCGGCATTGTCTGTTAGGGCCTGAACGTCGGCCACCATCACGTACTGCTTGTACTCGTCTTGAAGTTTGACGCGGTTCTTTAGCGAGCCCACAAAGTGGCCCAAATGAAGCCGGCCCGTCGGTCGGTCACCCGTCAGTGCTATTTTTCGCTGTTCCGCCATGTTGCATGTATCATAGCAGGCATTATGAGTAAAGGTAAAGGCCGGGATGAGGCTCAATAATCGTCCGGTAAAGTTCAACTTTGCGTAAAGTTGAACTTTACATCGCCCCGACCAAGCCTAAACAAAAAAAACACCAGTTGCCTGATGTGCTTTTTGTGTGAGTCGATTGAAGGGGGTACCTCCTTTCGCGTATCGACTCGGGACGCGCCACCGGTGGGGTGGACTTGATTCACGGCTGACCGGCCGACTTAGTCGTTGCCGTGGGCGATAGTGTTCAGGCGGCGGCGCATGGCTTTCTCTTCGAGTTTGAGAGCTGCTTCCTTGATTGCGTCGCTGTTGCAGGACTCGGCGAGGAGACAGAGTTCGTGGTTGTAGGTGAATTCGCCGAGGATCTTGCTCAGGAACGCACATGCTACACCGATTGCCTGTATTCGGCTGATACCAGTTTCCGTTTCGAGTTCTCTTGCCCCGTCACCTACGGCCTTGTTGAGCGTGAGCAAGGCAGGGGCACTCACTCTCTCGACGATCACCTTGATGGCCTCTTGCTTGTATTGGGTGTCCTCCGATATCATTTCACTCCTTTCCGCCAGAGGCGGGGGTAAGGGTACTTGTCCGGCGGCGGGACCAGCGACCCGAAGTCGCACAGGAATCCCTTCTTCCAGAAGGTGAGCCGATGCCACACCGGCCGGTCTTCGCCCTGGAGCGACTTCGCATATGCCCACCTGTAGTAGTTTTCGTAGCCGAATGTGACCGGGCCGCCGCTCGAATGGATGAAGTCCATCAGGTCGAGCGAGCGGACGACAGTCTCCGCGAACTCGGAGCATTGGCCCCAAGCGCGCAGTTGGTCGTTTCCCCACGAACTCGCGAGGAACAGCGCCACGATGATGGGGGTTATGGCGGCTATGCTCGCCGTCCGTTTCAGCTCGTACATCTTTTCTCCTTCCGTCAGCCGGGCGGTCTGGCCTCCCGGCGGGTTGGGGTAGTGGCTGTGGGGCGTGCGACTACTCGCTCCCGTCGACTGTGCGGCGGCTGATGTCTACGAACGCACCCGAGAATGTAATCCCTGTCATAGAACTGATTTCGCCGTAGTACTTAACTTGCCCTTCAAGCGGACCGAGCTCTGTTTCCTGCTCCGCTTTGGCGACGAGCACCTTCACGAATGCGACAAGACGAGCCAGCTCGATGGGAGTTATGGAGTACCCATCTCCCTTGTATACCACGAAGACTCCGGAGCCGACGCCTTTGAATTTCCACGGGCCGAGTTCGAAGTTGCACTGGGGCTTGGAGATGTCGGACGCCATCTCCTTCATGTTCTCGGCGATGGCGCCGAGGGCACGCGGGAGAGTCTCCTTGTCGTTCAGTGCCTTGGCCACGGCCTCGTGGCCGTGAGGGGTGGCGGGTTGTGCGGTGCCCGCCGTTCCGTCCTGATTGCCGGAGCCGACAGTCATGAGGAATGCCAAGGTTCCTGCAAGAACTAATAGCAGGAAGACCAGCCCTATGGCTAGATACGCGATGTCTCCAATCCTGTTTCGATACTTTCTCACGAGTGCTCCTTTCTGTTTCCGCCAGGGGCGGGTGTTTGGGTTCTCGTCGCGGGAGTTTTCACACATGCTGAACATCCCGTGGTCGAAGTTTCCTCTCCTTTTCTCGCGGCGGGTAGGTGGCGTCGCCCGGGGCGGCGCCAATGAAGCGCACTCGGCCCTCGACCTCTTTTGGTGAGGGTATGGCTACGCTTAGGTTACTCTTCAGTAAGTCATCGAGTACTTTACCGATGGCCGTGGCCAGCAGTTCCGTGGCTTTGGCGTCAGACCTCGTGTCGGAATAGAAGAGGTCATCCACCTCGAATAGCACCGGCTCGGTAGGAAAAGGATAGACCTCGGAGACGAAGCGCACGGTGACCTGCTCTTCGGTAACCTGGAGGACCTCTACATTCGCGACCGCCCGCTTGATATTCTTTTGCGCGAGGTATACCTCTGTTCGGTTCAGGAATTGCGTGAGTCCATACACCTTCACCGTGAACATGTTGTGCTCTCCTTTCGGCCGTATGGGCCGGTTCCGGTTGAGTTTCCAGTCCAACTAAATTGTCAAGGCCAGACCGTCAAGAAACAGGCATCGAGGCCTTGCCTCTAAATGCAACAGGAAGGAGGGCTTCTTTTTTCTGACAGTCTAGTGTGGCTAAGCTAGTAATATTAAATCACATTAGTAGCACACATGCAAAGGGTGTAGCGCCACTACTTATGAGGCCGAAATATGGTTTTTCGTCGTGGAGATGAAATGTCCTACCTTCTATAAAACGAAAGGATGGTTTTGAAGTCGTCGGGCGGGAGGGTGAAGGCGGCCGCAGCCGGGTGGCCGCCACCCCCGAAGCTCTCGGCTATTTTGGCCACGTTGACCGTGCCGTCGGAGCGCAGGGAGACCACGAGTTTCCCGGGCCGTTTCCACCAGATGATGGCCACGGGGGCACGTGGACCTACCTCACCCCCCGCCCTCTCCTGACTAGGAGAGGGGGCAATACCCGAATACATCTTATGGCCGAGCTCGGACTGCCAGAGAGGGGCGTTTATGATGAGGGCTTCGTGGCCATCTATCTTGCCTCGCTCGGCAATTTTAAAAAGGTCGTCTATTTTGTTTGCCCGATAGGCGAGCAGAAGCTTACCTTGCGCGATAAGCTCTCTTTGCTTAGTTTTATTCTCGAGCTTAAGCATAAATCTGCCCCAGGCTCCAAAGTCCATTTCTATAAGACCAAGAGCGGCGAGAATTGCTTTACTGTTAGCTAGCTTCCAGCGCCATAGGTCACCGTCCTCGATGTGGCGCAAAAGCTTAGGTACAGGTTTGTCCGGGTGGAAGAACTGCCACGCGAGGAAGGCACCAGAGTGCCCGAGGTTAAAGACGCGCGTGTTCGCGAGCTTGCTCGCCTCTTCGCCTGTGCCGTGGTGATCGATAACGGTGATGCTTGATGCCTTGCGCTTAAGGGTGTGCATGGAGGCTTCTGGTAGGGCAAGGTCGAGAAGGTAGACATCCGCACCTGTGACGACGTTGGGGATGTTGTCTTTGTGGTAGTAGGCAATATAGTCGGCCTTGGCGCCAAACTTCTTCCAGGCCGCCCACGCGGCTCCAAAGCCGTCATCACAGTGTTTGTGGTAGAAGATCACTGTCCTCTTTTTGGAGTTTTGTGTCATTTGTGTTTTGTGTCTTTTTGCTATAACACCGGTTGGAGAATATCTATGAGTTTGCCAAGAGCCTTATGGTACCATTTAGGATGCCAGTCCAGCTTTTCGTAAGGGATGGATTGAAGTTTCCATCTCGCGACTATGCGCTCAAGGTCTGCAACCAGTCTTTTTTGCCGGAAGACGGCCCCCATTTCCACGTTATGGTCAAAAGAGAGCGCGTCAATGTTTTGTGAGCCGATCATTCCCTCTATGTCATCCACAAGAAGAGCTTTGGCGTGGATCATCTCTTTTGTAAAAAAGAAGTGCAGGCCTTTTCGATATAAGCGCTCCGCTTGGATATAATTTACCACAGAACCTATCTTTGGGTCAGTGTCGCGTGGCAGGATAACCTCCACACTCACCCCGCGTCGCTTTGCTCGCAACAAGGCATCGATGAGCCACCGATGCGGAATAAAGTATGGGCTTACAATGACGAGTCTTTGCTTGGCCGTCCGGATACGCGCTTCATAATGCTTGCGCAGACCAAGTTTTCCCAGAAGAGGCCAATGTTCGACTAGGCGCATTTTCAATCTTTTTACTGGGCCGTCCGCTTGTTTCATTTCAAGTAGGCGTTTGTCTAGGCCTCCACAGAGCGCGTACGACTTCGCAAAGCTACGCAAGAGAGTATTCACAAAGCGGCCCGAAACGCGCATTTGTAAATCGAGCCAGCGAATGTACTGCTTTCCTACGTTTACCCCTCCAAAGAAGGCTACTCTTTCATCAATAATCAAGAGCTTTCGATGGATGCGGCGAAACCAAGAGGAAAAAAAGAGAAGCTCGACACCAGCTGAGATGAGCTTTGCGCGCTCCTCTCTAGGAAGATCGGCTGACCCGAATCCGTCTAGAATGATGACTACACGCAGACCTTCTCGCGCTTTACGGGCGAAGATCTCTATGAAATCGTGCGCGGGAAGGACGTCGTTGCGAAAGATGTATGACTCCCAATAAATGGAGTGCCGCGCGGCTTCCGTTGCCTTATACATGGCATCGATGGCACTGCCGGAGAGATGGTATATCTTTGAGGACATAATGCTACAAAAGCACAAAACACAAATCGCACAAAACTCTAAAGGTAGCAGAATACAAGAGGGGCACAAAGCACAAAAAGCAAACAAAATACCAAAACACAAATCACAGATGTAACTAAACTCCAAGGAGTACTAGCCGGTGTCTGCTTCAGATACTTTTGCTAATTTTTGGAGTTTTGTGTCATTTGTGTTTTGTGCTTTGACTTAATCATAGGTCTCTTATCTTTTCCATCAGTCGATGGGCGACCAGGCGATGGTCTTCGAGGGTGTAGACAGTTTTCTCTTGAATTAGGTCACAAAGGGCAAGAGGCTTTCCAAATGTGAGACTCATGCTGAGGCGCCAGGTAAAAAACTTGCCTGCGCTAAATGGTCCAGAGTGTCTTAGGCGCACAGGAATGATAGTCGCTCCCGCCTCTGCCGCCAGGTATGAAACGCCTGGCTTTGGTGGTGGATAAAGAGCGGCCCTCCGAAGCATTCCCTCTGGAAAGATGCACACGTTTTTTCTTTTTTGTAAAAGACGAAGGTGGTGAGCGAGTGTTTTTGATAAGTCTTGCTGTCCGATTAGCGCGGGGTACGCACCCCACGCCTTAAAGATAGAGCCCCCGGCGATAAACGCCCATGGTCCAAGGTGCTTGTATTCAGAAGCGGGTAAGGAGACAAAGAAAAGTGGCAAAACATTCGAAAAAAAAGGCAAGGCAGAAGCAATGAAAATAGGATCTAACTCCCACGCGTGGTTACTCGCAAATATAATCCCCGCCTTCCTCCGCTTTAGGAGAAGAACATTGCCTACCCCACTTACTCGATAGTGTAGAAATATAAAAAACAGGACCCTTATTGGAAGCCACACAAGACGCTGAAGAAGTTCGGTGATATAGATCAGCATCTTTTAATTATACCACAACAACGCTATCTTGTGAATGTCTAAGCAGTTAACCCCTCACACCTCTCACGACTCGCAAGTGTTATCCCGTTGGAGAACGGCCCGCCGGCCATTGCCTAAGCACAGCGATGGCGGGCAGGGATCCAGGTTCAACCAGGGGCTGGATCCCTGCCCGCCGCAGGCACGCCGGCCGGAGCTTACCCCGTACCGGATACGGGGCCAGGATGACATACTTGGGGTGTGATGGGTTACTCTATGAAAAAGCTGTGGAGGCAGCTCTCACCTGTCGTATTCTCTACGCCCTATTACGCCCTATGCTCTACGCGCCCTATGCCCTATTTAATTACAGTCCCTCTGCGCGCAACTCTTCCACAAGAGCGTGGGCCTTTTTTGATAGCTTGCTTGGCATCTTTACCACTACCTTTATCATTAAATCTCCTCGATTGCCACCATGAGACGGCACACCGTAGCCTTTTACCCTCAGTATTTCCCCTGGAGTAACCCCTTCCGGCACCTTCACCTTGAGGTCACCATCAAGAGTTTGTACGCTGTACGTGCTTCCCGTTAGGGCGTCGGTAAGCTTTACCTCCAGGTCCATGTTTAAATTGAGTCCGGCCCGACGAAATGTTTTATGGGCCTCTACGTGAAGTTTTACATAAAGATCACCTGCTCTTCCGTGAGGCACCGCTTCACCCATGCCAGAAAGACGGATCATCTCACCCTGTTGGATGCCTGATGGTATGGCAACCGAGACCTCCTCGGCTCTCCTGGACACACCAGCGCCACCACAGGTGGTACAATTTTCCTCAGGCACTTCCCCCGCGCCAAAGCATTTATCACAAACTGTCTCTGATGTAATGTTTCCCAATATGGAACGTCGTGTTTGTCGCAAGCGACCCTTGCCTCCGCAGGAGGCGCATTTTTTTGTGGCACTACCAACCTTGGCACCACTTCCTTTACACGTGGTACAGTGGCTAACTTTAGTGATAAGCACGTTTCTGGTGGTACCAAATATTGAGTCAGCAAAACTCACCTCTATGTCGATAGAGATGTCTCTCCCGCGAGACTGTTGTTGAGTGCGTCCCCCACCAAAAAATTCGGCAAAAATATCTCCCAAGTCTCCCGCCTCGAACCCCATGCCATTTCCAGCAAAGTCCGTGAAATCAAATCCGGCAAAAGGCCCGCCCTGAGCCGACCCCCCGGATGGTCCACCTTGGGAAAATGTTTGCCCATAAGTGTCGTACTCCTTCCGCCTATGCTCGTCGGACAGTATTTGGTAAGCTTCGTTTATTTCCTTAAACTTATTTTCATCTCCTCCCGACTTGTCTGGGTGATACTTTTGAGCAAGCCTTCGAAAGGCTTTTTTAATGTCATCTTTACTGGCTTTTTTATCAACGCCGAGTGTTTGGTAGTAGTTCTTTGTCATGGGTTTTGTAGTTTATGGATTGAGTCAGGTGGAGTACGTAATAGCTTACGAGCACCTTGCCCGTAGAATGACCACCACAAACATACTACGCCTATGCGATAATTTCCGCAAACGTTCTCTGTGGTTACTTATTCTCCCCACCTTCTACTTCTGCGTCACGAATCTTTTCATCTGTATCATTTGCATCTTTTTTGTCTGAGTCACTGGATTTTTCTGCATCATCTCCAGTTTTCGCGCCCGCCTCGTTCTCTTTAACATGCTTCATCATCTCTTCGCCAATCTTTTGCATTGACTCGGAAAGGGCTTCGCTCGCTGACTTGACCGCTAATATGTCCCCATTATCCTTAACCGTGCGCAGTGCCTCCATCTTTTCCAAGACAGCTTTTTTAACCTCTTCTGACACCTTTCCTTCCGCGTCTTTTAAGGCGCGATCGGCTGTGTGCAACATGTGGTCAGCCGTATTGCGAACATCCGCCTCCTCCTTTCTTTTTTTATCATCATCTGCGTGCACCTCCGCATCTTTTCGCATCTTTTCGATCTCTGTCTCTGAAAGACCTCCAGAAGCTTCTATGCGGATCGACTGCTCCTTGCCGGAAGCCTTGTCGCGCGCCTTAACAGATAAGATACCGTTCGCGTCGATATCGAAAGACACTTCCACTTGAGGCATTCCGCGCGGTGCCGGCGGGATGCCTTCAAGAGTAAACTTGCCTAAAGTCTTGTTGTCGGCCGCCATCTGTCGCTCCCCCTGCACAACATGAATCTCGACGGAGGTCTGATTATCGGCAGCTGTGGAGAACACCTGTTGTTTAGAGGCCGGAATGGTTGTGTTTTTTTCTATAAGCTTGGTTGCCACGCCCCCCAATGTTTCTATGCCCAAAGCCAAAGGAATAACGTCGAGGAGAAGTACGTCCTTTACGTCTCCCTGAAGAATACCGGCCTGAATGGCGGCCCCAACAGCAACTACTTCATCGGGGTTGATGGTGCGATTTGGTTCCTTGCCAAAAAGTTTTTTTACCTCCTCTACAATGGCGGGCATGCGGGTTTGGCCTCCGACAAGAATAATCTCGTCAATCTCGTTCATTTTAAAACCGGAGGCTTCCACTGCCCTCTTTGTGATCTCAATAGAGCGGTCTATAAAAGAACTGGCAAGTTCAACCAACTTTGCGCGAGTGAGCTTCAGTAGAAGGTGTTGAGGGCCTTCCGACGTTGAGGTGATGAATGGAATGTTAATCTCCGATTCGGTAGTTGTGGAGAGCTCGTGTTTAGCTTTCTCGGCCGCCTCTTTTAATCGTTGAAGGGCGAGCGGATCCTTCGAAACGTCAATGCCGGACTCTTTCTTGTACTCGTTTGTTATCCAGGCAATCACTTCTCTGTCAATGTCTTCGCCGCCCATATGAGAGTCGCCATCCGTCGATTTCACCTCTATAACGTCGTCACCTATCTCGAGCACGGACACATCAAATGTCCCGCCTCCAAAGTCGTAGACTGCTATCTGCTCGTCCTTTTTTTTATTGAAACCGTAGGCCAGAGCGGCCGCCGTAGGCTCGTTGATAATACGCTTTACCTTAAATCCAGCAATCTCACCGGCGTCTTTGGTGGCTTTGCGTTGGGTGTCGTTGAAGTAAGCTGGAACAGTGATAACCGCTTCTTCAATCTTTTCACCTAATTTCGCCTCGGCATCCGCCTTAAGCTTACCTAAAATCATGGCCGAGATTTCTTCGGGCCGATACTCTTTTTCACCCATTGTAACCACAACGCCATCCCCTTTCCCGTCTATACTAAAAGGGGCGGAAGCCTTGTCTTTCTTTACGGCTTCGTCGGCAATGGAGTGACCCATTAGGCGCTTGATGCCATAGATGGTGTTCTTTGGATTGGTAATAGCTTGACGTTTGGCAAGGAGGCCCACCAGACGTTCGCCACTTTTTGCCATTGTCACAATCGAGGGAGTGGTGCGAACCCCTTCAACGTTCTCGATAATACGAGGCTCGCCACCCTCGACAATTGCCATAGCGCAGTTTGTGGTTCCTAGATCTATCCCGAGTATCTTGGACATAGTGTGTTATGAAAAGTTATTGATTAATAAAAACTAAAGACTGATGTTTTTAATGCTTACTCCTGAGCTTGTCCCCCACCCTTTCCTGAGTAATGAGCCACTGTCACCTTAGCCGGACGAACGATGTGTTCGTGCAAGGAGTAGCCCTTTTCGAGGACTGAAAAAATTATGTCATCCTCGTTGGGGTCGTCTGTCGAGACTGCTTCCACGGGTTGGTGCAGACGAGCGTCGAATCGCTCTCCCGGCATTCCAATTGGTTTCACTTCGTGGTTCTCTAGAACCTGCTGAAGTTGACTGTATATATACTCGATTCCCTTTCTCCAGTTTTCATCTACCTTGTGCCAAGCTTCTGCGTTCGCCATTGCTCGCTCGAAGTTGTCGGCAATGGGAAGAATCTCGGTGATGAGGTCCGCTTTTGCGTATTTTCGGATACTGCTCCGACTCTGCTCCTCCTCACGTCTTGCGTTTACAAAATCCGCCTTGGAGCGTTGCCAGCCATCAAGGTACTCCCTCTTCTCCTTTTCGCAGGCCTCAATTTTTCCACGTAACCTCTTTATGAGTTCTTCGGGGTTACCGGACTCATCTGTCTCTATATCTACATCGTCTACTTCCATCGCTACTTCCTCGTCAGTGTTTTTTTTCTTTGTCATTGGCGAGTACTGATGATATTAATAATCGAAACATTTTATTATACACAAATAAAATCTTTTTGCAAAAAAATGAAAAGAGCAAGCTAAAATAACCCACGAGCCGACGAAACATCGCTCCGGCCGAGCAAGCGTCTAATAAACGCAAAGCAGTTTGCGTTTATTAGCGCTTGCGTCACAACTCTCGGCTCGTCGACACTCGCCTCGGTCGCGACCCCGCCTCGCGGTTTCGTCTGCTGACGAAATATCGCTCCGGCCGAGCAAGCGTCTAATGAACGCAAAGCAGTTTGCGTTTATTAGCGCTTGCTCCACTGGGGGGCCTTTCTGGCTTTTTTAAGTCCAAACTTACGTCTCTCTTTAGCTCTCGCGTCACGAGTCAATAATTTTGCCGACTTAAGACTCTTTCTTAGGTCTCCATCTGAGATGGTTAGTGCCCGCGCAATACCATGTCGGATAGCTTCAGCTTGAGCTCTCATTCCTCCA
The DNA here is from genome assembly GCA_002774795.1 of Candidatus Vogelbacteria bacterium CG10_big_fil_rev_8_21_14_0_10_51_16. Classification (GTDB taxonomy): domain Bacteria; phylum Patescibacteriota; class Minisyncoccia; order Phycocordibacterales; family JACRKE01; genus 1-14-0-10-51-16. Next base: position 86,652 of record PCYI01000019.1, read on the forward strand.
CCCCTGACTCGTACGGTAACCTCATACTTATGATCTTCTGTTAGTTTTTCAAAAGGCGCGTTTATGGAACGACGGAGCTCTTCTGCGGGAAAGTAAGAGTCAAGAGTGCGGTCGTTTACTGTATAGGCCGTACTTTTGGCATCATACAGGCGCACTCTTGCGGTGGCGGTCTTTCTTCGTCCAACCGCCTCGAAGTATTTACCGGTTCTCTTTTCGACTTGTGTTTTCTTCACCTTATTTGTTTTTGTTGGTGTTGGCATGTTTTTAAGTGTTGCTTCTAAGCTTTCGCTAAGCAGACATCAGCGCATAAGCATTTCAAGCTCATTCTGTGATCGATACTTTCTTGAGCATTATCGGACGAAGTTTATTGGCAGGCAACATTCCTTGGATCGCCTTAAACAGAGCTTCTTTGTGGCCCTTTTTTGAAATAAGTTGTTTCATTGTTAGAGACCTCTGCCCGCCAGGATAACCGGTATGCCGCATATAGACCTTTTCTACCAGTTTGTTACCGGTGACCCTAATTTTTCTCGCATTTATAATGAGAACATCGGTGTCTCCCACTTTATTGCGGGCAAAAGCGGGACTGTCTTTGCCCATTAGGGTTAAGGCTGCTTCAGAGGCAATACGGCCGACGCTTCTTCCGGAGGCATCTATGGTGCGTTTTTTTTCTGTTTGTGCGGAATTCATGGAGTGCTATAGACCTAAAAATAGCTTAACTATACCAATTCTATAATCGCCATCGGGCTCGCGTCAGAAAGTCGCGGATTAAGCTTGATTATGCGCGTGTAGCCACCAGCTCGTTCCCGATAATCGGGCGCAACCTTCTTCATTAAAAGTTGCATCCTTGCCACTGTTCCCAATCTGGATGCCAGTAAGCGTCGAGAGGCCACGGTGTCTCGTTTGCTGATGGTAATCAGTTTTTCTACATATGGACGCAACTCTTTAGCTTTTGCCTCTGTCGTTTTTATTTTTCTGTTTTTCAGCAATCCTTCGGCAAGTGAACGCAATAAAGCCAGACGTTGATTTGCTGGTCTCCCGAATTTTCTATTGGCGTTATGGTGTCTCATAAATAGGCTCTGGGAAACTTAGGCGCTAGGCACTAGGATTGTCTAGGATAGACTATAATTAATGCATTGGCAATCCCTAGGGCTTAAATCCTGGGGCATTCTGGCTTACTTCAGTACTATGCCGAAATTTGAAAGAGCGCGCTTAATCTCACTGATGCCCTTTTCACCCAGACCAGCTATCTCTAGTAGATCTTCCTCTCTTTTGCGAGCCAAACCACCTATAGTGCGAATACTTGCCTGTGTAAGTGCGTGCATGGTCCGTGCGGATAGACTTACATCCTCTATGCGGGTTTTGAGAACATCCTCTTCGGTCTCTTGCTTTGCCGGCTCGCTTTCCTTCTTTAATTCCGTTGCCTCCTCATCTGAGATCGTTTGTTCTACCTCGGCGGGTTGTTGAAAGCCGACTATGGCCGAAAGTTGATGGATCATGACCACAATAGATCTTTCCAGCGCTTCACGGGGAGAGATAACACCATCAGTTTCTATGAATATGCGCAAACGATTGTAGTCAGTACGATTACCGACGCGCATGTGGTCAACCTCGTAATTAACTCGACGGATGGGGCTAAATATGGCGTCTAAAACAATAGTGCCCACCTCCACTTTTTCACGATGTAGCATTTCTTTGCTCACGTAACCTATGCCACTTTCCACGGTGAGTTCCGCTGAGAGGGCCACACTCTTGTCTGTGATGGTGCAAATATGTTCATCCGGATTGCACAGCTCAACCTGACCTGGAAGCTTTAAATCGCCCGCTTTAATTTCCTTGGCCCCCTTAACATCAAGAAATATCTTTTGAGGCTCTTCGGTAGACATCTTAAATCGAGCCCTCTTGAGATTTAGAAGTATCGATATAACATCTTCTTTGATTCCTTCCAGCGTGGAAAACTCATGCGCTACCCCCTTGATAGAAATAGCCGTAATTGCGGATCCGGGAAGAGAAGAAAGAATTACACGGCGTAGAGAATTACCTAGCGTGTGTCCATAGCCTGGATACAAGCCATCTATTTCATACACTCCCTTGAACTCATCCTCTGAAATGATCTTCGGCTTTGAGGGCAATATAATATTTTGGTCTGTCATTGTTTTGAGTGGGTTTGGTGAGTAAATAGCAAAAAAATGTTACGCGCGGCTGTAAAGCTCTAGCACGGCTTCGAAATTCAGAGACGGCTCTTCTTTGTGATTTGTGGGAATAGAGGCAATCATTGCCAAAACCTTCTCATTGTTTACCTGAAGCCACACCGGGGCCTTATTGTTTTTAAGACGCTGACTTATCTCCTGAAACTGTGTCTTTTGCTTACTGCTGTTGTGGAGCTCGATGGTGTCGCCCATCTCTACATTGTACGAAGGGGTAGAAACTTTATGTCCATTTACCACAATATGTCCATGACCCACCATTTGACGAGCGGCGGCCCGTGAGGGCGCAAGGCCTGTCCTGAAAACTACATTGTCTAGACGTGTCTCGAGTCTGGTAAAAAGATTTGCAACCGGATTAAGCCGATCGCGTTCGCGTGCCTCGGACACATATCGCGCAAACTGCTTTTCAAGCACACCGTAGGTAAGCTTTACCCGTTGTTTAGCCAGGAGCTGTTCGCCGTACTCCGTTTTCTGGGAGCGTCTCCGTCCGCGTTTTATGGATTTACGGCCCATGCGCACGGCAAACTTCTGTGTTTGTGTTTTCGGAAATATGGCTTCACCAAACTTTCGCGCTGTTTTGTATTGTGGTTTTCGTATCATAAATTAGGCCATAGGGCGTAGGTCATAGTGCGTAGGATTCGAGGCGATTAGAATTTTAATTCCCTACGCCCTGTGCCCTATGCTCTACGCCCCGGGTTAGACTCTCCTTGGTTTTTTGGGCTTGGGGCCGTTGTGTGGGATTGGGGTAGTGTCTGTGATGTTCGCGATGGCAATACCACGACTTGTAAACGCTCTGATAGCAGACTCTCTCCCAGAGCCTATGCCCTTTACCACCACGCGCACCTCCTTCATGCCAGCCTGCTCTGCCTTTTCTGCAAGCACCTCACCGACCTTGGCGGCCGCAAACGGGGTACCCTTCTTGGCTCCCTTAAAACCGAGAGCACCAGAAGATGAGGCCATGACAGCATTTCCAGATGGGTCCGTAACCAAAAGCTTGGTGTTATTAAAAGTAGACTGCACATGCAAAACCCCCACAGGAACTTTGGTTTTAGATCCACGACTTAGGGCTCTCGCTCTGCGTCCGGGGTCAAGCCCTTGCCCTCCTTTTTTTATTACACGTTTTTTTCCCATAAAATTAGGCTCTAGGATTTAGGCTCTAGGCTCAGGCTTTCGGTTTCCCTAATGCCTAGTGCCTAATTCCCAAAGCCTAGTTTTTACTTTTTATCTAGTTTCTTCTTACCAGAACCCATGGTCTTACGAACATTACCATGTCGGGTCCGGGAGTTCGTCTTAGTACGTTGTCCGCGCACGGGTAGGCTGCGGGTGTGGCGTTCTCCTCGGTAGCTACCTATTTCCTTCAATCTTTTTATAGAAGAACCGATCTCTCTTCGCAGGTCACCTTCTATCTTGTGTCCCTCACACTCCTTGCGCACACGCTCGCCTTCGTCAGTGGTTAGCTCTGGAGGTTTTTTGCCATAAGGAATGTTGGCGGCGTCTAGAATCGAGTGTGCTCGACTACGGCCAATACCGTATATCGCAGTAAGAGCGATTTCCATTCTTTTGCTATCCGGCAGTGTAATGGCTGATATGCGCATAAGTTATGAAAGCACAAAGCCCAAATCACAAAAGACCAAATCTGAATTCGTTTGGAGTTTTGTGGTGTTTGTGTTTTGTGTTTTGATTACCATCATCCTTGTCTCTGTTTATGTTTTGGGGTAGAACAGATAATATACAAAACTCCGCGGCGTTTGACCAGCTTACATTTCGCACACAGTTTTTTTAATGACGCCTTTACTTTCATGTTTACTCTGCATCCTCTCTATTTACACACCCTTACAATCTGCGTGTTATCCTTCCTCGCTCACCATATGCGTCAAGTTGTACGAGAACTTTGTCTCCGATCATAACCCGTATGCGATGTAGACGCATCTTACCTGCAAGTGGACACGGCATAGAACGTCCGTCAAATTCGACGCGATACATTGTGTTTGGCAAGGTTTCAGTGACTTGCCCCACAACCTCTTTTCCTTTAGTGGAGTTTTCGCTTGTAGTAGAATCTGACATTGAGCATTAGCATTGGCCTCACTCGTAATACACCATTAGCTGAGTCTGTGTTTGATTTCTCCCTGCAAAAATGATTGACGTTTTCGAGGGCACTCGACTAGATCTCAGTAATAATAACTATTTTAGTATGAATTTCTGGGTCATCTTTGAAAAACTACCCAATATGACAAATACCAAATACCCACCAAGTGAGTTAGAGCATTGTAGCAGATGTTTGAATAATAAGTCAATATTAACTATGGCCAGATAAAAATATTGAACTTTTTGGACCATTTTCCCAAAAACCGCCGTCTTTATTCACTTGACGTGCCAACGGTGGGCAGGCGCCTTATTTTAATGCGCTCAGGCCGTGTCGGGAAAGTAGACAGCCAGCTTGGACTAAAATCAATATCAGCTCTTACTATGGCCGGAAAACTATTTAAAACTTGTACATAATCAGCCTTTGGTATACCAGCAAGAGAAGCTTGAAGGTAAGATTGATCTAGATTGTAAGCAATATTAAGAGGGCCTTCTAAGCGGAAAAGCAAACTTTTTGCGCTCGCTATATCCTCTACCTGGCTTAAAAGAGAAAACCGCAAGGATGCAAGGTCTGCTGATTCTAATTGCTCGCCCTTATAATCTGGAATCTTTTTTTCCGCGATGTTTTTAAGTAGTTCGGCTTTATTAATTAGAATGGCCGTTAAGGTGCCGCCTCTACTCACCTTGACCGAGTTCGCTCCCGGGGTGTGTCTGGCGTCTTGGTCAACCGAAACAAATATTCCTTGCTCATATGTTAAGTAGCCTTCCGGGAGCTGTGCTTCTGCTTGTGTTAGTAGGGCATTTTTAAGCTTCTCTTCGAGTTTGGTTTCGGCACTTAAAATTTCGACTTCTCCCGCGACAAGCTCTTCACCAATAAAACCCCCGCTAAACTCCGTTTTTGATCTAGCAAATATGGTTGATTGTCTGGGGGTCCCCTTGAAGCCCGGTATTGTAAGATCGCGCAAACCAAGATTGTACTCTTCTCCGGGAAGGTCTGCGAAGACGCGCACTGTAAGCGCCCCGGGAACCAGCTTGCCTTCTGTGACAGTGGCGCCTGGCACATTAACATCGCGGTCAAGGCGATATATCTTCCCCTCCGGTGTTTCAAAGCGCGTTCGGGCTATTAGTTGCTGAGGCTTCTCGTCGTGTTTGTTGTAAATTATAATCTCTCCTGAGGCTTTTCTAGATACCTGCTTTTTTTCGGTGGCGGGCACATCCGTGTTTTCCTCAACCCGAATAGTCATTGTTTTCAGTGGTATGGTGCCGGCTGTCTGCTCTTTTGAAAGGGTAAAAGTGTCTTTGAGAGTTATGTTGGCGTCATGGACGACAATTCCTACTGTTGCATAAGAAAAAAATGACATGCCATAACCAACAGTAACCAGTAAAAAAAAGATCGCAGTGACCCAAATCCAAATACGTCGTTTTACGCGCAGGGGCGCGTGTTTAAGGGGTGGCGTACCTGAGTCTGTGTGGTCGCTCTGATTTTTGTGGGAACGATTATGGAGAGAAGCGATGAGCTCCTCCTTTCTTTTTGGGATGATGATGTCTTGGCCCACGTGTTTCATAGGTGAAAGAAGTAGAAGGGAGTAAATAGTAAGTAGTAAGTAGGCATGACTAGTTAGGAAGTAGGTTCTATGAGTTCTGGGAGAATTGAATCAGAGTTTCCTAATTCCTACTGCCTAGCTTTCATTATACCAGAAAATATGCTTGCAAGCATGATGTAGGGGTCTCTTGTCGCGTCTCCGTTGTGTCGACAGAATGTAGACATTGCTTCAGAGGTTAGGAAGCGTACGTCGAAACCAAGGGATTGGTTTGCTTGCATTGACGCAAAAAGCGTTCTAAGGACCGGATCGGCGAGGACAAGAAGGGGGATGCGTGATAAATCTGGCACCCCTTCTCTTTTCGTCAGGAAGTTATGCAGGCTCTTTTTTACATGGGCAATGGGACGATCAGAGTTTCGCAATATATCTTTGTCCCAGTCTACAGCTAAACGTTCCAGTTTGGTCTTTGCTAGTCCGGGACTAAGCGCGAGTTCCCTTCCAATGGCGCGAATGAGATGGTTGCCCCCAAGCGGAGCAGACTCTACGCAACGTATTGCCCCGTCGTACACAGAGACCATCTCTGCCACTTCCCCACCCCACTCTAAGTAACGAAAGTTCTCCAGATTCATTGCGTGCCTAATTGCGGTTGTGGCAGCAAAAGGAAAGGTGTGGAAAAGTACGGGGCGTTCGTGAAAAACCGGCTCTAGAGCGGCCCGCAAGGCCTCGTCTGTTTGCTGATCTATAAGGCTGACAAATACCGTACCAGAGATAGTGTCCGCACGTTTTCCTAGGGGATACTGGACGCGATATCCATTTATGCGAACATCGTCTAGTGTCGCTTCGAGAACAATGCCCCTCTTTTGCTCAATTACAAAAAGCTTCTTGGCCTCTTCAAGCAAGCTGTCTATTAACTTCTTTGTGACAATGGTGCTATCTAGATTCTCTCGGGTGATGGTTTTCGCACTGCTCACCGCAAGAAGTGGAGAGATGGTGGCAATGATGCGGTCTGGTGGGGGCAAACCTAAGCGCACCAAGCTCTCTGCGGAGGTACGCAGTGATTTCGTAGCGGATTTAAGGTAGCGTTTGGGCTCAAAAGAGTCTTGAAAAACAATAGCTTCGCGGGCTGTGTGTAGGATGACCGGTAAATTATCAGCCGGATGCGTGACGCGCGCGCCAATTACACGCGAACTACCTATGTCTAAAAGAAGTGTGCTTCGAGGGCTTGTTTGCTTGCGTGAAAAGAGCGACATGATAGAGGTATTATATCATGCGCAAATAGTAGATAACTAGCCACTACGGCCTAATGAGTGTCAGTCACTTTTGCAAGACTTGCTTTTATGCGACGAACTCCTGCCGCTACCGCCTCTTCTTTGATTATTTTAAATACGCCACCTCGCTCAATCTCCTCGGTGTTGGTTACATGTGGGCCACCACAGTACTCAATGGAAAAGGCCTTCGCGATCTTCGGGTCGTCGGCTGTTGCGTCTTTGGGTCCGACCGAATAGACAGACACCATGTCTGGGTAGTCGGCGTTAAACTCATGCTCTGCGCCAAATTGCTCCGCCTCCTCTTTTTTCATTATCGTCTTTGTTACCGGTAAGCGGGCACTTATCTGCTCGTTCACGATCTCCTCCACTCGCCTTTTTTCTTCATCAGTCATCTTATGTGGACTTGCGAAATCGATGCGGAGGCGCTCGGCCGTGATATTTGAGCCACGCTGGTGTACTTCCGGCCCCAAGACCATCTGCAAGGCCTTCAAGAGGATGTGGTGGGTGGTGTGGTAGCGCACCGTTTGCTCGGAGTGGTCGGCCAGTCCCCCCTTAAACTTCTGCCCAGCACCGGCCCGCGAAAGATCCTGGTGCGCTTTCATGGCTTCCTCATACCCTGTCCTATCGACAGTCATGTCCTGTTCACGAGCAAGCTCTTCGGTAATCTCCACAGGGAAACCGTATGTTGTAAACAAAACAAAGGCATCTTGCCCAGAAACGGTTGTGCCCGAAAGTTGCTGAAAGTGCTTTAGGCCCCGAGCGATCGTCTCGCGGAATTTTGTTTCCTCATCAGCGATTGTGCTGACGATGCTATCTTGCTTGGCAAGAACATAATCGTACACACCAGCAAACGGCGCGAGTGCAAAGGGAGCAATCTCGTGTAGCGTTCCAGCCGGGAGCCCAAGGACATCTGCGTAGCGCACCGCGCGACGAATGAGGCGACGGACAAAGTAGCCCTGTTCGCTATTGCTTGGGAGGATCGAGTCACCGATCATTTGCGTCGCACCACGAAGATGGTCGGCAATAATGCGCATTGCCTTTTCGTTCCCAACATAGGGCTTACCTGAGCGACGTTCAAGTTCTTGCATGACGCCCTGGAAAAGATCGGTACGAAAGACATCCGGAGAATCTAGCGCGGCTGCGTAAATGCGTTCAAGACCGCCACCGAAGTCGATGTTTGCTTTTGGAAGTTTTACAAAACCATGTGCGGTTTTGCGATACTCCATAAACACATTGTTGCCGATTTCCATAAAGCGCCCACAATCGCAGTTAACGTGGCAGTTCGCTCCCCACTTTGGGTCGTGTGGTGTGCTGAAGTCATAAAACATTTCGGAGTCGGGTCCCCCAGGCTCACCGACGGGCATGTTGGCGGGGACACCCGCGCGACTCCACCAATTTTTCTTTGCTTCGTAGGAAAAGATGCGAGCATCACCCATGCCTTTTGTGTACCCATCCGCATCGTTGCCGACGTCCATGAACTTTGCCTCAATCCCCTTTTTTTTAAAAAGATCCTGCCAGAGAATAACGGCTGTCTCGTCTTTGGGCACACCGATGGTAGGGTCGCCAATAAAGACGCTGACATACAGACGCTCTGGATCGATACCAAGCACATCAATCAAGAACTCGAACATCCATTCGACCTGCTCCTTACGTCCATAGTCGCCGAGCGACCAGTTTCCCAGCATTTCGAAAAACGTCGTGTGGCGATTGTCGCCGATCTCTTCAATATCCTCAGCACGAAAACATCGCTGGCTGTCCACGAGACGTGTTCCTTTAGGGTGCGCCTCACCCAGAAGGTAAGGAATCATCGGCTGCATGCCCGATCCAGTAAAAAGCGTGGTCGGGTCGTTTTCCGGCACGATAGGGGCAGACGGAATAACCGCGTGGCCGCGCTCGCGGAAAAAGTCTAGGTACTTTTGGCGTATTTCTTTGGAGGTCATGTGATTATCCTAGCGTACTTGCTCTTAAAAATGAAGTATAATTTGATTGCGGGCAGTTATTTTTTAATGCTTCCGCTACGTTTTGGTCCTCGCTGGTATCCTCTACCCAACGGCTCAACGACGAGAGCCGTTGAGCCGTTGGGTAATGAGACAAGCCTCCCACGATATTCCGCTTGACTTGCTTCAAGCCACACCTCACTCCTTGATTCCTTTGGTTACGGTGGAAGCAAAAGTATGGTTTTATGGAAATCGGCTACAGGTCTATCACAAATTACGAATTGGAAGGAGGAAGGCAGTGGCTGGTGAAATTGTCGTAACTTTGAACGAGGGAGCTAGGATGCCCTCTCTTCGAGTGATTCAGCGCCTTCTTGGTGATTATTACAAGGAGTTAGCCAAGGTGACTCGCCCGAAGAAGAGAAAAGGAGTGGTGTCGTGTAAGCTCCACAAGACCCCTTCGATGCCAATCGTTAGGGCTTCGGCGATCGACCTGTCCAGATGGCTTACTCGTGGCTATGAGATTTTGTTGAATAACCACGAGAGGTACATCCTATTCTCCACCGAGGTAAGCGACCCATGCACGAGGGCGACCGCCCTTGGTTTTGCTCGTTTTCTATGCTAGTGTGTTTTCGCAGGAAATGCGACACTGGAGGAGTGTAGATGAGGCGAACGACGGGAAGCTGTCTAATAACGCTCGTGGCCGGGGTGCTCGGAGGAGCGAGCTTTTTGCTCCTTCTCCTTGCGCTCTTGTCTCGGGCACCGAACCAAGAACCGTTCACAAACCTGATTGTCGCGCTCCGCTCTTGGGGCGTGTTCTGGGGCAGCCTCGGCTGTGTGAGCGCCACGGCGCTCGCGTTCGTCGAACTGTGATGAGGAGGCAGGAATGATTCCGAAAAGGTGCTTCATGGTCTCAATGGCCTATTTCATTTTCAACGCATGGTTCGGCCTCTACGCACACGATGTCATCGGACACCCTGCGCCTGGGGTCTGCCCGAAACTGCTCGATGGCCACTGCGATTTCTCGTACTTGGCAATGGTCGGAATGATGATGGCGGCCCTTTGGATGCTCATGGACATCAGGCTACTTGGCCGGGAGGTGAAGTCGTGATGACTGATGTTCGCTGAAGGCTGACGAGGTTGCGCTTGCGCTACATGGCTGTACGTTGGATCGGGGATGAGCCCGCCAACATGAGCCTGTCGGAACTGTCGGCGAAGCTGGCCGAAATCGGCCGGCGGCCACTTGCGAACTTCACCGCAGGGCGAGGTGTTGCTTCGGTCGAGCTGGCCTACTACATGCTCGAGAACGAGCTCAAGGTGCGACGCATACTCGCGCTTTAGCGAAAGGACGGAGGAACAATGAAGGAGAAGGTTGAGATTTCGGACGCCTCAGAACTTTACAGCCAGCTGGTGGAGGCCCTCTACTATCATCTGGTGGATAGAGTCGGGTTCAGGGCCCGGACAGGGCCCAATAGATACAGACAGGAAAATGTGTGGAATAGCTTTGACGAAGCAGTCGCACTAGTGGTCAGTTCGGCCACTGAGGAATACGGAAAGAATCGTTTTGCGGAACCGTTGGCACGCAACTCGCGATTTCAGGTTCTCGGAACACAGAAGTGCGCCGAGGTCATGAACGACGCCATGCGCTCACTGGATTTTCTGGTCGGTACAGCGACACTCATCCGCAACGCCTCGCCCCACAGGGCGGTGGCAATCGCCAAGGCCGTCGAAGGTGTACTCGGGATGCGAGTGGTGCGCTAGTAGCCACTGGGTTGTGTACCCAGCTTCCAACCAGATTCGATTTTTCAAGGTCGCGCGAAAGGCCGTGGTACAAGGTATACCACAAGGCCGACTACCGCGGCCTTTCGTATTTTCTTTTTTGAATTCACAACTTAGCTGCGATAGCAGGTAAGTTGTGAATTAGTTTTTATGTGATAATGCCACCACCGAGGCACTCGTCACCCTTCTCGTTGTAAAGGACGAGCGACTGGCCAGAGGCCACCGATTCTTGCGGGTGGTCAAAAAGCACACGGAAACTGGAAGTTGGAAACTGGCTACTGGAGTAAGCACCTTGATTATCCGAGTTTCCGGTTTCCAGTTTCGAGATTCGGCATTTCTGAAGAGCTTGGCGGTAGCGGATTCTGGCTTGGTAAGTTTTTTTTGAATCTGGCGCTTCGCCCCGAGACCAGTTTGTCTGCTCAAGTACACAAGCCAGACTTGTGTACTCACTTGGACGCGCCGCGTCCAAGTGAGTTGCCGCATACTGGGTATGAGTGTCGGATGTTGGATGTTCGGCACTTTCCCTGTGTGCGACAACTAATTGATTCTTTTCTAGGTCTTTAGCTACTACATAGTAGGGACTGTCTGTTGGGGTTTTCTTGGTGATAGTAAAGCCGCGGCGCTCGCCGATGGTGTAGAAAGTGACGCCTTCGTGGTGGCCTATTACCTCTCCTTTCTCGTTCACCACTTCACCGGGCACTTCTTTGATGTAATGTTTCAAAAACTCCTTCATGTCGAGCTTGCCTAGAAAGCACACTCCTTGCGAGTCTTTCTTTTCAGCCACCGACAGGCCAAATCGCCGCGCCTCGTCGCGCACTTGCGGCTTAGTGAGATGCCCGATGGGAAAGAGGGTACGGGAGAGTTGTGCTTGGGTGAGCGTCCAGAGGAAGTAGGATTGGTCTTTTGCGGCGTCTACACCACAAAGGAGGGCGTAGGGCGTAGGGCGTAGGGCGTAGGAACTCTGAGTCTGGATCCCGGCCTGCGCCGGGATGACAGAATTCCTGAATTCTGAGTCATTTGGAGTTTTGTGTTCTTTGTGATTTGTGTTTTGCCGTACTCGGCTGTAGTGTCCCGTGGCGATAAAATCGGCTTCCATTGCGACGGACCTTTTCAAGAACGCGTCAAACTTCACAAACTTGTTACACATGACGTCTGGGTTCGGGACTCGGCCTCGGCGGTACTCATCGATCATGTAGTCGACCACGTGCTGTTTGTACTCTTGGGTAAAGTCGAAGGTGTGGAAAGGAATCCCCAAGTGGGCGGCCACGCGTATAGCATCGCGCCTTTCTTCCGGCCACGCGCAAGGCAACCAGTCTGGCGACCAGACCTTCATAAAGATGCCTGTCACTTCATAGCCCACTTCTTTAAGCAGGGCAGCCGAGACGGCGGAGTCCACTCCCCCAGACAAAGCCACGAAAACACGTGGCTTTGTCTGGGGGACAATTGACATTTGACAATTGACATTTGACTTTATGTTCATAACTCATAGAGTCTACACGTGGAACTGTTTTTGTCCATTTGGCATCCGTGAACAAATTACGAAACTGGATTGAGCCCTCGGTCAATTGTCAGTTGTTAGTTGTCAATTGTGCGCAACAAACAACCTCACTAAAGGTGAAGTTGTTTGTTGCGCTTGTGTTCATCAAAGTCGATGGCATAGTGGAAGCCGCCATCCTTGTCGGAAAGATAGAACAGATACGGCGACTTTTCGGGGCGTAGAGCCGATTCGATGGCTGCAAGTCCGGGATTGCCTATTGGACCTGCCGGCAGTCCCGCATAACGATAGGTGTTGTATGGTGAGTCTGTGTTAAGGTCGTCTTCGGTGAGCTCATCAGAACGCTTGCCGAGAAGGTATAAAAAGACGGCGTCTACCTGAAGAGGTATATCTTGGTCGAGTCGCTTCCAAAGAATGCCGGAAACAAGGGTGCGAGAGTCGGCATCACCCGCCTCTTTTTCTATAAGCGAAGCCATGGTGACGACATCTCCAAGGTCATGACCGGAGGCTTCAATTTCACGCGCGAGGGCGCTTAAGCGCCCCGTAAAATTTTGACGCATGCGCTTGATAACATCCTCGGGAGTCTCTCTGGGTGAGAGAAAGTAGGTATCGGGAAAGAGGTACCCTTCGTGCTCGCGAGCGAGCGAGAAGAAAAGTGCGCGGTTAAAGTCAGGGAGCTTTTCTTCGAGAATGTCCGCAATCTCCCTGTTGCTACTTCCCTCCGGTATGGTAACTCGCACTGCGGTGATTCCCGAGACGCCATTCACTAGACGAGAGATAACGGTGGGTGTCCGAATGGGCTCAGTAAAAATGTAGTCACCGGAGAGGAGGCGGGTGTCGTTCCTGGATAGGCGAAGAACGGCGCGAAAAAACATCGATGAGCGGATGAATCCCTCATCATGAAGACGCTCACCTATTTGGCGGACACTCTCCCCCTCATGGACTCGAAAAATGTTATTGACGGCGAACCCTTTTGGTGGGGATATAAGGAGTACCAGAAAAAGTGTGCCACCCGCCACGAGCGCCATAAAGATAGCAACAACGACATTTATCTTCTGCAACGGGCCAGTTCGTCTAGATAAATCACTTTCTTGCTCGATCTGCCCAAGCTCATTCTCCTCTATGGTCATCGGCCCGTCGTCTAGGCCGCCGCCCTCTTCTTCTTTGTTTGTAAGGTGTTTAATCATTTAAACTTCATTTTCAGATAGGCAAGTCGAGCGGTGGCTCAGCCGCCTTCGACTCTATGCGGTCGATGGCCGGGCTTGCCGCCACCTGGCCAGGTAAATGCCAAATGGTAGCAAGTTCCTCCGTGTTCATCACAAATGTTGCCCTATCGTGGGGCGGGTAAAACCAGCCTCGAGCTCGGTAGGCGGCGAAGTACTCTTTCTTTGCCTTAGCCACCTTGGTGCCAAAGTTCTCTTGGTACTTCTCCAAGATAAAATTTTTCTCATCTACTCCGGTGACTTTCGGTTTAAAACTGTTTAAGTGGACCGTGCCATAGTGTTTTAGAAGGCCTCCGGCCGCTCCGCCGATGCCCATGCTGAACTTATCCTTACGAGCTGTGTAGATGGCGCGTATACCCACGTCGAAAGCGGGCTTGGAAACGGCGCGAGTAATTGCCTCTGTAGACTCGCGGTCAGTAGGAGCTACCAGTTTAAAATTCTCCACCGGCTCGTACACTTTGGCTATGTACTCGTCAGCCTCTTTTTTCCAGAGGGGATTGCCGTCTTTGTCTGTCTTAGCCGACATTATGAGAATCTGCAACCAAATCTGATGGTCTGGCGGAAGCGAGCCCATGGCTTCAAGAGTGGCCGTGATGGGGTCTGTCTTAAGTTCCTCCTTGAGATTTTTTTCCGAACCAAGACCGTAGTCAAAATAAGTCTTAATCGGGTAGTACGATTCTTTACGAGCCTTTTTAAACTCTACCCCGAAAATTTCCCAGTCGGTCGCCGGGTCGAGATAGTTTATCGAAGCGGTGTAGTCTTCAATCTCATTAATCTCCACACCGGGATACTGGGCGTAAAATTGTGCCTCAATGCCGTTTCTGAATTTCTCTGGTGCGTGCACGACGAAGTTCACTTTGCCGTTACGAGCCACAAGCTCAAGCGAAGACCAAAGACGCACGCTCCCTTTAAAACGCTTGCTGTAGTTGTCGCCCGCGCTGGGCTGATTAAAAGCATTTAGGACCACCTCCATGGCGGTGGGAGATTTAAAAATGTCACGAGGCAAGCGAATCTCAAGGGTGACCCACTTTACCGAGGCGAGAAATTCCATGAGAAGATACGAGCGCCACGCTCTGTAGCTAAAAAAGATAAGAATTATGGGCACCGAAATAGGCGCCATGCGTAGCGCGGAAACGAGAGCGCCCAGAAGGCCTCCAAAGATAATCTCAATAACCAAGTCCATACTTCTATTGTACTGTAACTTGAGCAATCAAGAAAGTTGAAAGGTCGCCTTGCGGGCGACCCTCGACGATGTTGTCAGTTTCAACAAAACTCAATCAGAACTCACTATTATTTGCTCGCAAGCCCAAAACGTCCCTCCTTCTCCTTTTTAAAGTAGTTGTGATTTTGAAGATTTACAACAATGGTGTTTTCTTTAACGTAGCGCTCTTTGAGGACCTTGGCAATAATTTCGTTTTTTGTCAGAGGTCCGTTTTTCTCGAGAATCTCGCGAACGATCTCTTTGACCGTCCCCTTTTTATAGCCCCACTCCTGCAGGGCGTAGAGGCCACGCCCAACAAGAACAAAACGTCCGTCCTTAATGAGTTCATTGTGGCAGGTGGCCACATGCGCGCTCCGACCAAAGGTGCTTGCAATCTCTTTGGCCACTTCCCGGAAGTGCATGGGCGAGCCATGCTTTCTCAAAATCAGATAAGCGTAGTCACGGATACCACGAGCCTTAATATTCGGTGACTGACTAGCGCCCCACTCTCCTAGTGGGTTTGCCCCAATACGTTTTGAAATTCGCATCCATCTCCGCGCGATCTCTTCGTTGTCGTTTGCGTTCGGCCGGCACTCTTTCAGCTTGTTTATAAATCGAAGGATCATGTCTGCCTCTGAAATCAACTCTTCTTCCTTGATATCTTTGTGAACAGCGTGTAGAGCCTGGCGAACAGCATCGCTCATGGCCGGGTCTACAACCCAGGTGTGGTGAAAGTCCGAGTCCTCCTTCACTTTCACAAAAGGTTCTCCTAGGACAAGGAAAAAATGAATATGGTTTTGAACATGCTTGTCATCGGAAATTGTTTGAAAAAAATCACGCTCATGAACCACTCCGCCATATTTTGTGATTAGTTCGCTTAACTCATCGAACACTCCCGCAATCTCAGTAAAACTTCTTGATTTGCGTATTTGGGCAAGAGAAAAGTTCTCGATCTGACGGACGCGCTCGCGCGTAATGCCGTACTCTTGGCCGATAGCTTCGAGAGTGAGCCTTTCGACTTGTTCGCCAAGTCCGTAGCGCTTTTTAATAACATCAGCCCCTCGTACATTAAGGGTGGCCAAAAGAGCCTTGGTTATCTTTTTGGGATTAAAACTTACTTTTGCGGTCACTTTGTCTTTTGTCATGGAAGTGGCAAATCTAAGCCTTTTGGCAATTTAGAAGTAATTCTTAAAATAGTTAACAACACAGGTGTAATCTATTATTATCAGTTTATACCATTTCCGTCAAGTATATGCAAGATAACCCCCCCAAACCTCTGACGTCTCTAGAGTATCATTCCGTTGCAGAACGGGATCCAGGTTCAACCCTAGCCTGGATCCCGTTCTGCAACGGAATGACATACTTAGGGTGTGAGGGGTTACCATGCAAGTCTTGTCAACCTGTCACTATGTTTATTAGCTTATTTGGGATGTAGATTACTTTTGTGACAGTACGTCCCTCAAGCCACTTCTGCATCTTTGGGCGAGCGAGGGCCTGCTCCCTAGCGGACGTTTCATCCAGCTCTTCTTTGGTGATAAAGGTGTCGCGGCTTTTGCCGTCTATCTGCACCGCGATCACATGCTCGTCCGACACCAGTTTGGCGGGGTCGTAGACGGGCCAGGAAGACCGGTGAACAGAGTCCGTATTCCCAAGCGCCTGCCACAACTCTTCAGCCATATGAGGGGCGAAAGGTGCCAGCACTCTCAATAAAGCCATATAGGTTGACCTGGAAATAGTGCCCATTTTTTCGACTCCATTTACCAAAATCATCATGGCAGAGACCGCTGTGTTGAATTTGAATTCAGCAATGTCCTCCCCCGCCTTCTTTATTGTCTGATGGAGAAGGCGCTCTTCCTCTGGCGGAGTCTCGACATTCTTGACCTTCTCTCGCAGACTCCAGATGCGTTCCAAAAATCTGCGCACTCCAATGATGCTTTTCGTTTGCCAAGCGATGGCGTTTTCAAATGGGCCCATAAACATCTCGTAGAGTCTCAAGCTGTCCGCTCCATAAGTAGAGACAATATCGTCGGGATTGATGACATTTCCCCAGCGCTTAGCCATCTTTCGTCCGTCCTCGGCGAGGATAAATCCAAGAAATTCCAGACGAGCAAACGGCTCGGAGGTGCTCACTACTCCTATGTCGTGCAGAAATTTGTGCCAAAAACGGGCATAAATCAGATGTCGAACGGCGTGGTCTCCACCAACATATACATCGACGGGGCTCCAGTATTTCTCTGCTTGTGGCGATACAAGCTGCCTGTCGTTATGAGGATCCATAAAGCGTAGGTAGTACCAGCTGGAGCCCGCCCACTGCGGCATCGTGTTGGTCTCTCGCTTCCCTGCGCCTCCGCAACTCGGGCAGACGGTATTTACCCACTCATCAATATTGGCCAAGGGTGACTCCCCTGTTCCAGTCGGTGCATACTGTTCCACCGGGGGCAAGGTGATGGGCAAGTCGTCTTCGCTCACGGGCACAACACCACAGAGTAAGCAATGAATGACGGGAATGGGCTCACCCCAATAACGCTGGCGGGAAAACACCCAATCGCGAAGTTTGTAAGTCGTTTTTGGCGCGGCTTTGATTTTCTTGGCTATTGTCTCCCGCCCCTCCGCACTGGTAAGACCACTGAACTCGCCGGAATCACTCAACACTCCTTCTCCAGTATAGGCAACATCGCCTGATAGCATCATGCGTTCAATCCAGAGCGGCATTTCGGTGTTGACCATTGTACCGGGGACAAAATGGTTCGCGTCGACCCAGAGCACTTCATTGTCGTCGGCGATTTCGTCAGTGATGGGTACCCTCTTGTGACCCACAAGCTCAAAGTACACCCCGGTAGTAACTGCCACCCGATTCTCGTCTTTGTGCTTGGCGAAGTACGAGGCCTGAACCGGCGCCCCCAGGGTGCGCTTGTAGATTAGATTAGTGTAGCCACTTTCTTCCTCCACCTCCCGTCTGGCGGCTGCGACCGGGTCTTCCCCATCTTCAATCCCGCCTATGATAATTGTGTCCCAGCCCTGCTTTTCATTCCTCAAGATGAGGTATTTATTTTCTTTGGGGTCAAAGACTATCGCGTGGACATTTCTGCGTGTTTTTGATGGTTTGTCCACCCGAGGTGGATTTACCTTGTAATCAACAAGGTGGGGCATGACAACATGCTTTATGGGCAGACCATACTTTTTGGCAAAAGCGTGGTCTCGCTCGTCGTGGGCCGGTACTGCCATCACTGCCCCGGTGCCGTAGTGTCCAAGTACGTAGTCGGCCACCCAGACGGAAATCTCCTCGCCCGTGGCGGGATTAATCGCCTTTATTCCCTTGAGCTCCACCCCTGTCTTCTCCTTATCCACGGATGTCCGCTCTATCTCTGTTTTCTTTTTGCAGTCATCCAGATATTGTTGCACCTCTTTGGAGTTTTGTGCTTTGTGCTTTGTGCTTTCTACAAAGGGGTTCTCCGGCGCCACAACCAGATAGGTGGCCCCATAAATGGTATCAAGGCGCGTTGTGAACACCTTTATGCTTTTGTGCTCCGCGCTTTGTGCTTTGTGCTTTGTGGAGTTTGCCAGAGTAAATTCCACTTCGTGTCCTTCGCTCCTCCCTATCCAATTCCGTTGAGCCGTCTTGATGGAGTCCGGCCAGTCAAGGAGGTCTAAATCCTTAATCAAACGGTCTGCATAGTCGGTAATCTTGAGCACCCACTGGCGCATGGGCTTCTTCTCCGCTTCGCTGTCACATCTCTCGCACCGGCCTCCGTCGAGGTCTTCATTTGCGAGGCCCGTCTGGCACGATGGGCACCAGTTTATCGGCTCGTGTGATTCGAATGCCAGACCTTTCTCAAGCAGTTTTAGGAAAATCCACTGGGTCCATTTATAGTACGCTGGGTCTGTCGTATTTATCTCCCGTGACCAATCGTAGTCAAAGCCGATGATAGAAAGTTGTTCTTTGAAGCGAGCGATATTCTTTTTCACAGCGGCGCTTGGATGCACTTTATTTTTGATGGCGAAGTTTTCGGCGGGCAGGCCAAAGGCGTCCCAACCCATGGGGTGCAAGACGTTAAATCCGTTCATCCGCTTAAAGCGCGAGTAGATGTCTGAGGCTATGTACCCCTTTGGATGCCCCACATGGAGGCCTTCGCCGGAAGGGTACGGAAACATATCGAGTACATAGTGTTTTGGCTTGGAAGATGTGTCTTCAGTTTTGTAGACCTGATCCTTTTCCCACTGCTCCTGCCACTTCTCTTCTATTTTTTTATGGTCGTATGCTTCCATTGATATTATAACTTATCTAGTCTCTCCACAATACAATTTTATGCTTGAATAGGCAAACCTTTTGTTGGTGGTTGTGCTATGCTGTCCATAGGATAGTAGCGCAATTGAAAGGATGTGCGAAATGCGCAAAGAAGATTTTAGAGTCGTCACGACTCCGTATGTTGAGGTTGTGGTCCGAAGAGGAGTGGGATCGGGTCTCCTGCTGGAGCTCGAGCCGAACCGCCCTGACATCGTCGGCTTCTTTACAGAGATCCTCAGAGAGCGTCGTGGGGAAAGTACGGAAAACTCCGAGCACGTGTTGATGCCCGGGTGCCAACACGGTACATTTAGAATCTTCCGAGATGGCACTGTCCAGTGCGACCCGGAAGTCAGGCACGACTTCGTGGTCGCCCTGGCACGGCGCTGGAGGCGATCTCGAGAAGAGTTAGACAGACGCAACGGGACGTCAGGGTAAGAAAGGAGGTGGCTATGGCCTTACCATGGTGTAGCCTCCTGTACAAAAAGGGCCGAGCGCAAAGCGCCGGCCCAATCTGTTTATGCCGTTTAGTAAACTAACGGCACTATTTCAATGACTCGATTCCGCGACCTTCCGCGTTAAGTCCGCGTGTGTCTGCGAGATCCGTTTAGTAAACTAATGGAACTAAAGCATAATCAGCACCAGCAGAATGGCCACGATATTTGCGATTTTTATCATGGGATTGATGGCTGGCCCGGCGGTATCTTTGTATGGGTCACCCACTGTGTCGCCCGTGACGGCCGCCGCGTGCGCGGGGCTTCCCTTGCCTCCATGATTTCCTGACTCAATGTGTTTCTTCGCGTTATCCCAAGCGGCTCCGCCTTTAGTCATAGAGAGAGCCAGGAATAGACCGGTCACAATGGTGCCTATTAAAAGCCCGCCGAGCGCCTCAAAACCAAGGAAGAAACCGACCAAAAGCGGCACCACAATAGGTATTAGAGCGGGTGCGATCATTTTTCGTAGAGACGCTTTGGTAACAATGTCTACGCAGGTTCCATATTCCGGTTTAGCCGTTCCCTCCATAATACCCGGAATCTCTCGGAACTGACGACGCACCTCTTCCACCACGCTTCCCGCTGTTTTTCCCACCGCCTCCATGGCCATGGCCGCGAATATGTAGGTGATGAGGCCTCCCAAAAAGAGACCGACGATAACAGAAGGATTAGAGAGGTCAAAAAAGATAGCTCCCTTTTGCAGGGCAATCTCCTGAGTATATGCGGAAAAGAGGACAAGCGAAGCTAATCCAGCCGAGGCAATGGCGTAACCCTTAGTGACCGCTTTAGTGGTGTTGCCGACAGCATCCAGTGGGTCTGTAATAGCGCGGACATCTTCTGAAAGCCCTGCCATTTCGGCAATCCCACCAGCGTTATCAGTGATAGGACCATAGGCGTCTATGGTGACAATCATGCCAGCGAGTGAAAGCATTGCCACCGAGGCGAGGGCGATACCATACAGCTCAGCAATGTTATAGGCACCAATGATAGCAATAACTATTACCAAAACAGGGAGTGCGGTGGCCCGCATCGAGAGAGCAAGACCGGCAATGATGTTTGTGCCGTGGCCGGTCTCTGATGCCTTGGCCAGATTACGTACCGGAGCATATTCGGTACCTGTGTAGTATTCCGTGATTTTAATAATGAGGAAGGTGACTACAAAGCCAAGAATTACAGAGGACAGTATTTGGTTCTGGGTAAGCGGAAGGAAAAGCTCCGGATACCATTGTGTCATAACCGCAAAACCGATGAGAGCAAACATGCCCGTAGCGGCCGCACCTTTATAGAGCGCCCCCATAATTCTTTTTGGGTTCTTGAGGGCGATAAACCAAGAGCCCACAATTGTGGCGACAAGGGAGATGGCTCCTATAACAAGAGGAAGTAAAACAATATTTTGTAGTGCGAGCTCGCTTATCCCGGCACCAAAGGTAAGCTCACCCAATACCATAGCCGAGATGATAGTGACCACGTAAGTCTCAAAAAGGTCTGCCGCCATGCCCGCGCAGTCACCGACGTTGTCGCCTACGTTATCAGCAATGACCGCCGGGTTGCGGGGGTCATCTTCGGGGATACCGGCCTCCACTTTGCCCACAAGGTCCGCCCCGACGTCCGCGGCCTTGGTGTAAATGCCACCCCCGAGGCGAGCGAAGACGGAAAGAAGGCTACCTCCAAACGCGAGGCCGATTAGGGCTGACAGGTCGTTTGTGATGCCATAGAAGCCGGCTACGGCCAAAAGCGATAGAGATGCCACAAATATACCCGTCACTCCCCCGCCCCGGGTGGCGACCGCGAACGCTTCTCTCATCCCCACTGTGGCCGCTTGGGTGGTACGCACGTTTGCTCGTACAGATACCATCATGCCAATGTATCCAGCTAGAGCGGAAAGCATGGCGCCAACCAGAAAACCAATTGCGGTATTCAAGCCGAGTAGATACCAGAGGATAAGGGCGAGCCCGACTCCGACAGGCAAAAGCACGACGTATTGACGGTGAAGAAAGGCGGCCGCCCCTTCTTGGATGGCCTTTGCGATCTCGTTCATTTTTTCGTTACCGGCCGGCTGTTTCATGACCCAGTAAATCATGTAGATGCCGTAAACTACGCCAATACCGGAACACGCGAGCACAAAAGTGATTAAAT
>PCYI01000024.1 GCA_002774795.1 Candidatus Vogelbacteria bacterium CG10_big_fil_rev_8_21_14_0_10_51_16
ACAAGCTTGTGGCTCTGAAATATGATATCTTAGAAACTAACCGACGCACCGGAGGAGCAGAGCTACTACACTGATGTTTTAATTTGAGCTATTAAGCACCTGTCTATCTTTCTGTGAGTTACGAAATGTGAGTTCTTTCCCTCCCTTGGCCAGGGGAGGGTTAGGGTGGGGTTGTGGTTAAGCCACGTATCACCAACCTACCCCCTCCCAACCTCACAGCTCTCGGTCTGCTGACCGAGGCCGCGAGCCCACCTCGTCCGGCCAAGCCGGACTCCGGTCTTGCGAAGTGGGGCCCTACCCACTTCTCACCCCCTGGCCAGGGGGAGGAGCCATTTCGTAACTCAAAGTATCTTTGATTACAAGATGGCCTGTGTAAAAAACCTACTCAGCCGTGATTGTTGTGTTATGATAATCAACATGATGAAGCTCTGCTATCTTTGTAAAATCTCATCCATTGGCAAGACGGACCATAGGTTACGAGCGAGAAGGCAGTCCTCACTCTGGCCTGCCAAGCATAGAAACGGCGGCTTTACTCTCGTCGAGCTTCTGGTGGTCATCGCGGTCATCGGGGTGCTTTCCTCTGTTGTCTTCGCTTCGCTTGGAAGCGCTCGCGAACGGGCGCGGGTGGCGGCTTTGCTGGAGCACGCCGGCCAACTGCACCGCACCATCGGGGCGAACTGTATTGCCGGCTGGGATTTTGAAGGGGTTGCGGGGGAGAGTGCGCGTGACGGTTGCAGTGGATACTATCCGGCCACGTTCTCCGGGGCCACGGTGGCCGAGGGGGTGACGACAAGCGGGAGCGCCCTCTCATTCGACGGGGTGGACGACTATGCGGATGCTGGTGTTATCGACATTGATGCCGATGGGCCGGGCGAGGCCGGCTTCACTATCGCAGGATGGTTTAAGGCCGATGCTTGGACGAATGGCCAGTATCGTGCGGGCGCATTATCGAGAAGTCGTTTAATCACTACGACAACGGCATTTACTGGATGCTCTCCACCATAGCAGTGTGGGACGACACGCGCTTACGGTTCCGCTTGAAGACGGACGGGGCTACAAGCGTGCTTATTGCCGACTCCGGCAATCTCACTCTCGACCGTTGGCACTTTGCGGTGGCCACTTATGACGGAAGCTCGATGCGGCTCTTTCTCGACGGGCTCGAAGTAGGGAGTATGGCGAAAACAGGCACCGTGGACATAGATGACCGTTATTCGGCCTACATTGGGAATAGTACTGACTTGGTGCGTCCGTGGGCCGGCTTGATTGACGACCTGCGCATCTACGAGGAGGCGGCGCCGCTTGCGCAGGTGCAATCGTGGTATGTTGCCGAGCGGTCTCGATATCTTGCGACCACTAGGTAAAGGTTTAATTAATCACACGCGAGACCATTTTCATGAAAAAAAGAACCATTGAGCTTACTAAGAACGAGTACCTTGCCTTGGTGCGGGCGGTACTTTTGGGTGGCATGGTGTATGGCGCGCTCCACGATTTTGTGGACGAGCGCTTCCACCTTGACATGAGTACCATGGATCGTGCCGAGCATCTGCTCGCCGAGGTGGCAGAACAGTTTGATGCCGAGGAGTTACTTGAAGACGAGGAGGAACGAGCGGAGCTTGCCGGTAAAGAGGAAGACGAGGAGAATGTCGAAGAGGAGACTCACTTTTCTTTAGAGTCTCCTCTCTATGAGAAATTGGAGCGCGACATGGAAACCTACGACGAACACACAACAGACAACACTCTCGCGAATAAGCTTGCTTGGCGCGACTTTCGGCGCGAGCATAGCGATGCCGTGATTGAGGGCATGGCGCATGCTCGCGGGCATGGCTACTTTGGTGTCGAGCTCCACCCGCACGAAGAGCGCTACTGGCAGGAGTTTGAAGACCATGGCTACGACCGCCTCGAAGTAAAGGAGGAGGAATAATCCCCATTCCCCAGTCACTTAGTGACTGGGGAATGGGGATTTTATGGAACGTGCTTTATGGTTACCGTCGCGGGGTGCCACCCGGGATGGCGGAGTTTGTCCAGGAGGCGGGGCCACCTCTTTCCATGGTTTGTTTGGTGTTGTTTACTCCCGCCGGCCAGTTTGGCGCGGCAAACACTTCGTCTACCAGGCGGCATTCGTTGTCAAAAAGCCGTAAGCCCTCGTCTGCGTTCCGCAGTGCGCCAGTGAAAATCAATTCCGCCTCAAGTCCGAGAGCGGTGTCTGCAGTGTTACGAGCGAGGATAAGAAAGTCCGAAGTGAAAGCAGACCCTTGGGTAAACAGAGCGTGCACGCGTTCGTTTTCATTTACCAACTGCCAGCCAGTGATATTGATTGCCTCCGCTGTCATCTTTTTGAGCTCCACCCACTCGTGAGTGGCGCCACTTAGGGCCCCCATCCATGCCACTTCGTTGATGCGCACGGGAGCGGGGGAGACTCCTTGTGGCTCATTGAAGTGGCACGTTTTGTGTGCAACAAGCGAGAACTCTCCGCCTTCCGCCTTCGCTTGCGAGAGAGTGACGGTGGTGAGTCGGGGAGCGAGATATGAGCCGGTGAGCACGGTCTGGATATTGGCCAACATACCTCCTTCTGCGCGCTCCATTTTCGCGGGCCTACTTCTATTAAGCGGCACTTTGATTGTGCCACGGTCTTTAGTGGTGTAGACGAGCGTGCCGGCCGCCGCCAAAGTGGCGAGCACTCTCTCGTGAGGGTGGCCATAGCGATTTTCCCCGACCCCTATGCCGGCAATGACTGGGCGAACCGCATGAACAAAGTTTTCGCTAGTTGAATGGTTAGAACCATGGTGTCCGACCTTCAGAATGTCAGCCTTGAGCGACTGCTTGTCTTCAAGCAAGGTGTCTTCGGTCGTAAAGCCAATGTCGCCCGTAAAGAGAGCGCGGATTGATTCTCCGCCTTCTTTTATGTCGGCGAGAATTACCAGACTGGCTTCGTTCGCGTCGCCGGCTTCGATAAGGGCATCGGTGGGCAGTAAGACGGCGAGCTCGGTCTCGCCATATCTAATAGTGTCGCCCGCCTTGAGGGCGAGGGTGGGCACTTTACGCTCCGCGAGCTCGTTAAGCAAAACTCCCCACAGAGGGGCATCCTTCTCTTCCGGTGCTTGGCCGTTGTGGATGAAAAGACCCACCTCGTAGTTTTTCAGCAGTTCAAGAAACCCGCCATAGTGGTCTTCGTGGGCGTGGGTCGTGATTAATATATCTATGTACTTATCGTTCTTACTCTCAAGGGCGTCGTCAAGAGCATGAAGCACCTGTCCGGCCCGCCCCGCGTCAATGAGCACTTTTATTGAACCTTTTGAATGTTCTGGAGCGGCCAACACTAGAAGTTGGGCATCTCCTTGGCCGATATCGAGAAAATAGAGACTGCTTTCGACTTTGGTCCCAGTCAGGAGGCCAAACAAAAGCCAAATCGTAAAGGCGACTAAGGCCACCAGGCTTGCTTTGGTAGCGGCTCCGTAGGCGCCATAGATTCCTTTGACCATATCCGTCTCCACGTCGGTGTAGGAGATGATGTCGCCGCCGACCGATTTTTTTGTGTTAGATGCTTTGGCCTGATATTCCTCTAGATTTTTATCGACATCTTTTGACATGACAAATTGGTGTTCACAAGCATAGCACGAATTATTCTTGGTAAACTGTTTTGTCTCGCTCCCGCCAGTAGACACAAATCCAAATCAGGCCAGCATAGTAAAGTAGCGTACCAAAGAGACCCAAGTGAGGATTAAAAGGAATGCTATAGGTTGCAAAAAGATTAACCACAAAAAGTATATAGTCGGTGAGAAAGGCTGTGGGAATGGCCAGAAGAGCGCCAAGAGGAGCAAGGACGGCCGAAAGTGTGATAGTGGCAAAACCGGCAATCATTACTATCGGCATAATGATGAGGATAGCCATATTGGCCGGCAGTGCGGAAAAGGAAAAGTTCGCAAAATTAGCAACGGCGATAGGGAAGACTCCTATTTGGGCGGCAATGGTAATAGCAAGAATGCTCCGCCACGAGAGAGAGCCGGGTTCAGTAAAGAACCTGACTCGCTTGATAATCGGTCCCAGATAGATTATTGAGAGCACAGCCGCGAAGGAAAGCTGAAAGCCGAGGTCAAATACGGGCGCCTTCGGGTTTGCAATAGTAATGGCGAACGCGGCCAAAGTGATAGCGTTTTTGGGATTATAGATACGTCCGCCGTGCTCCGCGAGACTTACCAAGAAGGCCATAAGCGAGGCTCGCACGGCCGACACCGTGAAGCCGGTCATGGCCACAAACAGGGCAACGACAGTAAATGTGGCAACTGTGCGCGGGAGACGTCGGCCACGAAAAATGAAATCAAAAAGATAAAAGAGAGAGAAGACAATAATGGCCATGTGTAAACCAGAAAGGGCGGTCAGGTGCATCGTCCCGCTTACTGAAAGTTTTTCAAGTAACTCTTTTGAGAACGAGTCGCGGTCACCAAAGAGTGTCCCCATCAAAAAGGCGGCCTCGTCTGCTGTGAAGAGCCTTCTTAGGGTGGTGAGCGCGTGAGAGCGGATAGAGAACAGCCCTAGCATCAGTTTGGAGCCGTCGTTCTCGCCGATGTGGAGTAATTCGGGCCGAAAGATTGTGCCATGCACCCCCTCTTTTGCCATATAGCGACCATAGGAGTCTCGGGGCGGTGGAACAAGTCTGCCTTGTGTGTTTACGAAGTCACCGTAATTTATGATGGCGTGAGGCTCTAGCTGGAGATAGATGTGTCCGGCGTTGTCATTGAGTCTTACGGTTGCTCGTACTCGGTCGACGCGGACGGATGGGGGAGTGGCCACTACACCCGCGAACTCAGTTTTGTGTTCGAGGGCAACACGTTTTGAGTGATAAGTGTAGTCATGAACAGTGTAGTAGATGCCACCAGTGAGTGTGGCAAGAAGAAGACACCAAAAAAGAAGATGGTTCTGTCGCGAGTGGTCGGACAGGTGTCTCCTGAAACCGACATAGAGCATTTCGAGAACGACAAGCGATATAAATATATGCAAGATCGAAAGGCCAAGGCCGGCCACGATCGTCCCGGCGATGAAACCGACGGCTGTGTAAAAGAAAATACTGTGGGGAGCTGTCTTTGAGGTAGTAGGCGGCCCCGGTGTGTAATCAGGAGTAGCTTTGTCCGGCAGTTCTATAATCGCCATGCTGGGTCTAGTCTATTGTATAACTCGTGCTAAAATAGAGCTATCGTGATGGATGCTATTCGTAGATTTAGAAATAAGTATCATCGTGAGCTAGTCACGGTGCTGGTGCTCTCTCTAGTGGCTCTTACAAGCTTTGCCATCGGTTATCGCTTTGGGTCAAGAGGCGAGCGAACTCCCATTATCATCGATACCTACGTGGGGAGTATATGACACACTGCGCATCAAGATAAAGTTTAAACAAGATCCATCTCAGACCTCGCATCGCTGGTCTTGAGGGTCAAAGATAGACTGTTCCAGCTTCTCGTCGTTTATATGTTGAGACACTCTTTTGCCGCCATAGACTGATGGCAGGATGCCCACTCCGTTGCATCCCAGGTTGTACATAAGTACCGGGTTGCAGGGCTCGGGGCCGATGCGACGTATGCCATTTGGCGTGTAGCCCATAGGTCCATGCCAGCAAAATGGCGACTCGGGCTCTTCTTTGGGATACTTGCAATAATTATCTTCAAGAAACTCATTTATTTCAATACGAATATTTTCAGAACATAACTCTTTGCGCGAATATTCCGCGCCGTTGGGAAGGACTTTATCGGGGCCACCTGTACAGACCAGATTGCAAGAACCCATGCCCTCATGCTCCTGTGGTCGCCGAGTTAGATAATAGTAGCTTTCTCCCGTGGGGTCGTTATTTTTCTGGTCTGTTCGCGGAAAATAACTGATGGCTACCGGCGGGTTTTTTAAGGGCTCAAGGTGGCCTGACATATAGCCAATACGGCCCGCCACCAGATGGTGGAATTTCGTGTCTATATCCGAGCCGGCTTCGTTTATGATGGAAAAATTTTCAAATCCCTTTGTGCAAAGAATGACTCGCTTGGCCTCAACCTTGTGGGCCAGCACATCAAGCGTGGCAGTATCAGATTTCAGGCGCACCGTTTTGACTGGGCTACCTTCATAAAACGAGAAGCGTTCTTTGTGAGTGGCCACAAGATATCCTATTAACTCTTCGGAAAAAAGGGCGCTGTTCATGCATCCTTTCTGTGTCGACAGTGCGGCAATATAGTCTTGGTTATTAGTTTCCAGTAGCTCTAAAATGTCTTTTTGCGGAGCAACGGTGTAAAGGTCGCCAAACTCCTTGGGGATGTCCTCTCTTCTATTCCAGTGGTCGGCAACCACGAAAGATTCCGGTATTAGGCCATAATCCACCCTAAGGCGATTGTCTTTGAGATGCTTGGTCACTTGTTTAAAGCTAGATAGTCCGGCATAGCCGGCAAATCTGTAAAGTGATGTTTGGAGCTTTGCTTCAGCGACAATCTGGTCCAGCAGTATCCAAGCAGACTCAACCAAACGCTGACCTTCTAAGGCCATCTCAAAACCAAACTTCGCCACTATTTCCGAAAGAGGGCGCTCGAAATAGCTGGTGATCTGGCCGGCATTGTGGCCGGTGGCACCGTGGGCAATCTTGTCGGCCTCAAGCATAACCACCTTTTTATCCCTGTCTCGCAGAATGAAATAAGCGGTTGTGACGCCGGCGATGCCACCTCCGACTATGACCACGTCGGCCGATGTGTCTTTTGTAATGGGGACTACGGGCCTAGTACGATTTAGCTGGGCTATCCAGGGTGAATGGTTTGGAATCATGAGTTTGGTTGGTCGGATTATATCACGACAGCCGGTTTCGTTTTCCCCAATCCCCAGTCCAAATCCCCAGTCACTTAGTGACTGGGGATTTGGGAAAACGAAACCGCCGCGGAGGGGCGGACGGCTTCGTCCGGTCTCCGGGGCGGTGTGGTAATCGGTGGCTAGGGCCGGGGCGGGCCCTCGAGGAGCTTTTTGAGGCGGGTGTCGTCAGTCTCTTTCTGATCGATGAGCAGGTAATTCTCATTACTGTTTCGGGCCATCGGGTCACGACCGAGAATGATGCCATTACCGAAATCTTTGAGGAGGTAAGCGTAAGGTGGAAAACTGAGAACGGCCTTGCGGTGCTTTTCAAGTTCCTCCGGCCCACCGGCAACATACTCCGCCTGCTTCTCCGAGATGTACATCTTGAAGGCCATCTCTTTTTCAACCCCTTTCAGGTCTTGCGCTCCCTCTTGCAGGGTACGCAGTTGCAAGTACAATGTTCTTTACAGTGGTTTCCACTCTTGTCACAGCAGTGAAAACCGTCCTCATCGCATCCATGAATGCAGGCATCTCTCAATGTTACCCCTTTTTTCACGGCTACTCCTTCCAGCTTGTAAGGCCAATTCTGGTGAATATAGTATCATGTATATAGTGGCACGTAAATATCCGCAACCTCTTTAGAGTGTGTGGTGGCCCTGCGACACGTTTTACACAAACACGTCTCGTGCTACACTTTCACCCATGACCAAAGAAACCATTGACCTGCTTTTTCCTGATGCCACCCTTACCCCCGAGGTGTGGGAGGCGAAATATCCGCCCCGACAATTGCCGGAGGGAGCGATGGTGACCCGCGTAGCCCCTTCACCCACGGGCTTTATGCATATCGGCACCGTCATGACGGCTCTGTTTGCCGAGCGCATGGCGCGACAGACAGGTGGGGTTTTTTTCTTGCGGGTAGAAGACACCGACAAAAAGCGTGAGGTGAAGGGGGCGGTGAATATTATCACAAAAGGGCTAAGCTACTACGGCATCACCGTAGACGAGTATCCCGATGGACCGTATGGCCCATACACCCAGAGCGAGCGCAAGTACATATATCTTACCTACGCGCGACACTTGGTGGAAAAAGGCTTTGCCTATCCGTGCTTTGCTACGCCGGAGGAGCTCGAAAAAGCGCGAGCTGAGCAGGAGGGGCTCAAGACCCGCCCGGGCTACTACGGCCGGTGGGCGACCTGGCGGGAGGGGAGCGAGGAGGCGGTGCACGAACGGCTCAACGCCGGTGTGCCGTTCGTTATCCGTATGCGTTCCGCCGGTAGCCACGAGCGCAAGGTGTCTTTTGACGATGCTATCAAGGGAAAGATTATGATGCCGGAAAACGATATTGACGCGGTGCTTATAAAAGCGGATAAACTGCCTACCTATCACTTCGCTCA
Source organism: Candidatus Vogelbacteria bacterium CG10_big_fil_rev_8_21_14_0_10_51_16 (assembly GCA_002774795.1). Lineage (GTDB taxonomy): Bacteria > Patescibacteriota > Minisyncoccia > Phycocordibacterales > JACRKE01 > 1-14-0-10-51-16. Next base: position 8,199 of record PCYI01000024.1, read on the forward strand.
TGTGGTAGACGAACACCTCATGCGTGTCACTCACGTTACTCGCGGGGATGAGTGGCTACCGTCTTTGTCAATCCATGTCGAGCTTTTCGGGATGTTCGGTTGGGAGCTTCCAGTGTTTGGCCACAGTGCTCCTATTGAGAAAAAAGAGGGGAGCTCCCGGCGTAAGTTAAGCAAGCGCAAGGACCCTGAGGCGAGCGTCGAACACTACGAGAAGGAGGGCTATCCCGCCCAATCGGTACAGGAGTTTCTGCTCAATCTCTTAAACTCCAACTTTGAAGACTGGCGAAAAGAGAATCCCATACTTACAAACAATGAGTTTAAGCTCTCGTTTGAAAAGATGTCTGTTTCGGGGGCGCTTTTTGACTTGGCGAAATTAAATGATGTGAGCAAGGAGGTGATCTCGCGCATGTCCGCCGAGCAGGTGTACGACCTCGCTATAGCGTGGGCGAAGGAGCACGACGAGCACTTGGCACAAGTAATTGCGGGCGACAAACCATACGCACTTACCGTGCTTGCCATCGAGCGCAACCAAGAAAAACCTAGGAAAGATATTGCCAAATGGTCGGAGCTTTGGGGTGAGATTAGCTACTTTTACGAGGAGCCGGAGATGGGCGGGGAGACAAGTGTTGGAGCCGAACATGTCAAGCAGAGCAAAGAGATTGTGGAGGCCTTTATTGTAGAGTACGACCAGCAGGACGACAAAGAACGCTGGCTAGACAAGCTTCGTGCCATGGCCGAGCGTCTTGGTTATGCTCGCGACACTAAAAGCTATAAGGCGGAGCCAGAGAAGTACAAAGGTACCTTGGGAGACGTCACTAAAGTTCTGCGTTTGCTCCTCGCTGGCCGCGCCGTTTCGCCCGACCTTTGGGAGGTCATGCGTGTCCTCGGTGAGAAGAAAGTGAGAGCCCGCCTCGGTACTATTTGCGACTTAGACTAGCCAAAGAGGTCTTTATTTTGCTATAACATATATGGAACCGCACACTGTTTACATGAAAGGGCGTGGAGATGGAACCTTTGAGACTCATCAAAGTCACTGAGTGTGAAGGTGATCCCGAGAGCCATCTTCACCTCACTGTGGACGAGACCTTTGACATTTGTATTGCTGGCATCAAAGGGCAGACAAGCGCTGTTTACCTCGTCGAACTGCTGGGTTGTCTTGGCTTGGTCGACCAGGAGGGTAAGAATCAGATCTACGAAAGCGCCCCCTTTGCAACTCTATCGCGTAAAGAAGTAGTGGTCGGGGATATACTCGACATCGTCCGCGATGACTTCATGACCGCTTTTCTCCGGTTAGCACACATGGCCACCTTGGCCATGGTGGGAAACCCGGTCATGCTCCTGCCTGTCGAGAAGGTTGGTAAGGGTATCGGTCGTTACGCACGTGGGGCTGTTCTCGTTGATCACTATGGCCACATCTCGTGGGTAGAGTCACTCTACGATCTCCGGCAGTGCTTGGCCGAGATAAGTGCTTTGGAGGCCGACGGCACTGTCCCGGAAAACTTCTTGACCACTCCCGAAGTGCGCCGGCGCTTACTTCAACAGGCGCTCGCTTTCGGCCTACCGGCTTTCCGGTCGGCACCGCAATCTTTGGGGTGGAAGTTCCATTACTGGAGGAGTCTGGACATGCCGATCGGGAAGAACATTTTCGGGTACCGGCTAGAGCGGCCGGATCGGACCGTAGTGGTGGGTTTTTCCCGGCAGTCGGCCCTCTCAGCGATCAGCTTCACAGAGCCCCTCACCATGATTGTAGACGAGCGTATTCCGCAGATACAATCTATGGTCATGGAGCGTCTGGAACTACCGCCACTCGACTCCCTGCCGCCTCTTGAAGTCGTCGAACTACCACTTGGCTTGAAAGCCATCGTCCAAAGAGAAAATCATGAAGTAGTGCGGTCGGCACTGCTTAACGTGGCGGGCGAGCTAATTGTCGAGTGGGACTACGTTTATGGTAAGTTCAAGCCGACCTACGATGAGCTCTTGGGGCCACTCGCCGTCTTTCATACCGGAAAGCCGGTGAGTGTTGAGTCGGTCGAGGAGCATGCTCTCCGCCTGATGTCTGGCCCGGTGCTTCTGCCCGCTGTTTACGACAATCGGCTGGGGACTGCTCCCACTGCTCCTCGTCCTCCGGCGGCGGCAGATGCTGAAGCGGAAGCCTCTGAAGAGGTTCAGCGAGTGATCGCTTTTGGCGCCGAGAGCGATGAAGAGGAATGGACTGACGGTCTACTGCCACCGGAGACAGATGGCGGTGGTTCTGGTCCAGGTGAGTTGAGCTAGAAAAACAGAACCTTAAAGGGTCTGACTGGAGCCCATAGACGGGAGGTGTATATACAGCGTCTTATCTATCCAGTCACGCAAAAAGCACAGCACTAAGGGGTGGTGTGTTTTTTTTGGTTGTGATCCGCTTACCCATGCGAAAGGCCACGGAAATCTAGCTGTGACTTTAAGTTACGAAATGCGAGTTCTTCCCTCCCCTGGCCAGGGGAGGGAATAAATCCGAATTTCGTAATTCACAATCTAAGAATGAACTAGATGGAGACGATGAAGCCCCGGGAGGCCGAGGCCTCACCGGGGCGAAATGATGCAGGTCAGGCATCATTGAACGCGCACTGGTTGGTGCAGTATACTGCTTCGTGATTGGGGGGTAGGGGTTGTTCGCACGACTTACTCATGCAACGTCGCCCGTTGGGATGGTCGCGCGGGGTGAGCCACCCCTTGTCGCCACACACTCCACAGCCACCCCCACCGCAGATATCGCACTGAACACTGTTGACGGGGCAGTTCTTGTCCTTGGGTATGTCGAGCACGGGATTCCTCCTTGTTGATGTCTTGGGCAAGCTCCATCAGCGTCGGTACTTTGAGAGATCGATGCCGAGGTCGGCGGGGCCGAAGGCGTAGGGGAGTAGGTTATCCAGGGTCTCAATGACGAGCTTCGTACCATCAAGAGAGCGGAGCACCACCATGAGATTCAGAGAGAGAGCGAAACTCCCACAACTTCTGTCTGCACCCTCCACAAGGAGGGAGGCCGATATAAGCGGCCTCTCCGCCAGGATATCCGACACAGACGAGTATCCTTGGTTCGCGCTCACTAGCGGCCACCATGGCGGAGATGGCTGAGGTCTCGGCATGCGGACCACCTTCGTACATCCAATAATCCGTCTCCGCCACTCCGTGGTTTAGCCCCAGAAGCTCCCGCGCCGAATCGGAAAGACTGGTGACTTTCCCGTTGAGCTCTACAGTCCCAATTAAAGTTTCCTGACACCTTTGATGCTCATTTGGTTTTGTTGGCGACTTCCTTTGGCATATATTTATTTTTCTTTCTCCAAAGCCAACCTGAGCGAAAACAACGCTTCTGACTTAAGCTTTGCTTTTGCCCACGATTTCTGCTTCTCGGTGAGTAATTCACCCATACCAGAGAGAATATTGCTGTCGTCTAATTTTTCCAGTCCTTCGATACACTTCTTCACAAACTCTGTGTACGAAACACCCGTGCGGTCCTCGACGATCTTCTTGTTAACAGACCAGTCGCTAGAAAGAAAAAAATGAACATCAAATATATCGCGGTTTGTTTTGCCGATCCGTTCGTACATGGCGCACAATTTATGCGCTGCCATGTCTTCCTTCACCATTACCTGCATG
>PCYI01000018.1:0-749 GCA_002774795.1 Candidatus Vogelbacteria bacterium CG10_big_fil_rev_8_21_14_0_10_51_16
GCCCACCTCGCGCCGTCGCGCTCCGGTCTTGCGAAGTGGGGCCCTACCCACTTCTCACCCCCTGGCTAGGGGGAGGGGCCATTTCGTAATTCACAGTCTAAGTAAAGTTGCGTGAGCGAGCAAACTCTGTTCTTTAGAAAAGAAAACGGCCGTCTCATAAACGACCGTTTTCTTCATTTAGTGCGCTTGCGGGCAATATGCCGGAGAACCTGTCACACGCAAATCAGCATTGGAATCAGGTCAAATCTGCGACTACCAAACACCACGGCCTCAGTATTCTTCCATTTGCTCTTATTCCCCCACAGGTCTCGCACACATTCGCCTTGTAGCGCTTGTGAGTCAATAGACCCACAGATATAGTTTGAGAACTACTAAAATAAACAGTTTCTACAAGTTGTGATTATTTGTATCGGGTTGCCACCCCTAAGCTCCGTCAAAACAACACCGCACAATGTTCCTTCTAGTCTGGGCGGCGCGACCGCTCGCTCCAACTCCCAACGTACGTACCATCATGCTAATGTTCAAGTTAGCGCACGCGCTTGTAAAAGAACTTACAAAACTTACCTCCCTCCCTTTCTTTTTCGCTTTCTTAAAATGCTGTGCCGAGGCGGTTCGACTAGCACCACCCTGTGGGCCTGTCGCCGAATATCCATTTCGGCTATTTTTCCCAAAGTGCGGCTGCGACTCGGTGAAAAATACTCATGGTAGCCCTGCTACTACTCCGTTTTTTCACCTTCGTCTCGCTCGCA
>PCYI01000018.1:777-7065 GCA_002774795.1 Candidatus Vogelbacteria bacterium CG10_big_fil_rev_8_21_14_0_10_51_16
TGCGACCTTATGATCTCCGACACCCTTCTATACAATGAAACACGCGACAACCACAAAAGGTGTCGCGTGTTCGCAAAAGAATATATCGAGAGAGAAACGCAAGCACTGCCGTAGCCCTATCAACACTCTTTTTCGTTCACTCTTTCTTGTCGGCATTTCGTGCTTCGGCCTCTTTTTTTTGTTCTTCTTCACGGGCCCCATTTAACTCTTCTTGATTTTTTGCCAACTCACTTTGTAATTGCGAGAGCTCTCCATGGAGGCGCGATAGTTCAGCGGTCGCCTTCTGTGTTTTTTCTGACGCGCTCCTCTCGCCTTCTTGGGCCTCCCGAAGTCTGCCTTCTGCTTCCCTCACCTTTTCAGCGGAAGACTTTTCCTCTCGCTCCAGACTCTTTTTTTCATCTCCAGCTCGCTCGAGCTCGCGTTCAATATCTTTTATCTTTCCTTCGGTATTCCTTATCTCCTTCTCACATGTTGAAACGTCCTTCATAAAGTTATTTTAGTTAAACCGTTAATCTTAATCTCTAGCAAGAAAACGCCACTCGGGCCGGAGGATCTCTGCAAGCTCCCCCCACGAAACCTTCACGTCTAGAATGCCGAAAACATAGGGCGCCACCTGGTATGGATTAAAGATGAGTACGAGACCATTCTCCCCCATCACAAAATGTTTGTAGTGATCTTTTGTTGGCGTCGTCCCCCTTGAAATCTGGTCACCAAAACGCCGATCAGACCCCCCTGTGAAGGGTGCGAGCTGTTTTCGCAGTTCCTCGACGGCGCGACCGGCAAGGTGCGAGAGGGCGGCCTCAGGCGAAACGAAAAAGTTCTCTAAGCGCACCTGCTCGCCGGTATCAAGGCGAAAAGTGACGCCAGAAGCATGACCGTCGGGATGGGCCGCCCCCGCATAGTAGGGCGAGTGCACGAAACGAATCGAAAGAAGCGGGACTGGGGCTCCCCCCTCCCTTGCTTGGGAGTCCACAGTTATTGTTGGCATTTGCTCTATCGCATAGGTGACCACAAGAGCGCTTTCTCGAGACCGAGCAACAGAAGAGTCGCTTTCAAGTACCGCGGACCGGAAAGCGTCCAGTTCTTCGAGCACACTCGCCAGGACGATAGAGTTTACCTTTTTTTGCGCCTCTCTATCTCTCCAACCTCTAAGCTCCGGGTACTGCACATCTATGTGATAGCGGCCCCCAACATCGGTTTCCACAATGGCGCGCTCCGCAATATAGACCCGCTCAAAAGCGGGCCCATCTCCTTTTCCAATTAGAAACGAAACAGACACCACAAACATAAGTGCTACCAGAAAAAACAAAGGGGCGTAATATCTTTGAGTACAGCTTTTCATTTTAAAATGACACCGATGTGTTGTCTTCTAGTATGCAGACATCGATCCCGTGTTTAGGAAGAACCTCGCGGGGAAGCGCGTGGACGGTCCCGGGCACGCGCAGAATGCCTTCGTGAATTGGAATGGCAACTTTTGGCTTCACGGCGATGGCAAACTCAACACTCATGCCTATCGTCGTCCACGGCCCAGCCACCGGCAATGCGAGAATCTCTACAGGAAAACTTGGCATCTCTAAACTGTCTCCGGGGTGGTAGAAACGCTTTGCTATGCGGTAACCAACATTAGCACACTGTGGCCATTCTTGATGCAAGAGGGCGTGGAGCTCTCCCTCCCCCTCTATCTCCACCTCGCCAATTTTTATTCCTTGTCCACGTCCACCAAGTAACTCCTGAAAAGGAACGCCTCGTTCTGTAAGTTTGCGCCCCACACTTCCATTTGTAATCACCTGAGCATCCGGGCAACGGCCAAGTATTGAAGCCACTTTTTCGGAAACAAAATGGTCCTTGTGTTCATGGGTAATGATTATGGCATCGAGATTAATAAGGGCATCGGGAACCTTACTGTATTCCCCCGGGTCAAAAAGGAGCCGTACTCCTTTTTCTTCAACAAGCAAACACGAATGGCCATATTTAGTAATCTTCATAACTTGATTTTAACAGATTATGAGGAGTAACAAAACCGAACGACACTCTCGTTCACTTCGTAAGCTTTGACACTCATGAGCATCTTGGGTTTACAATCGAAAGAACTGTGTCTTTGTTTATTTTGGCTCGTCATCTGGGTTTAAACTCTTTACAATGTAAACAAGGTTTATCGTGGAAGTCCCAAGGGGAAGCCCTAAGGAAAAAAGGGGGCGTGTCTCCATATAACACAACTCATGAGCGAGAACAAAGCGCACCATACCATTCAGCATGAGGTCGTCCGAGCATGGGCAGAGGAGCGTGGCGGCAAACCCGCCGTCATCAGCGGCAGTCGCCAAAAGAAATACGGAGGCATCCTCCGGATTGATTTTTATGAGCAAACAGAGCCACTAGAAACGGTGAGCTGGCCAGATTTTTTTACGATATTTGAGGACCGCAAGCTAGCCTTTCTTTTTCAAGAGGAGACTGCTGACGGAAAGGTCAGCCGCTTTTACAAGTTTTTAAAGCGATAGCTTTCTGATTTTGAACTAATGAATTACTGGTGCCAATATTTACAATGCCGAGAATACCTACTTCTAGAAAAAAGATTCCTGCGCGAACCAGCAGAATATTTACCACCGGGTTTGTGCTTGGCCTTATGGCCCTTTTTGCGACAAGCGCCCTTATTGTTTTCGCCGAGCGTTACCCTGATTCTCGCAATACGCTTCTTCTCACCACGTCAGTCGACCCAATTCACGGAAGCATTGCCGAGAACTCTAATGAAAATACATACTTCGACGAAGAGCCCGGCCTGAGTGCCGCCGCCTGGCACGCCTTTGACCGTTCCGGTATGCGTGCCGCGCTTTTGCAAGCTTATCAATCTATTATCAGACCGGGCACAAAGGTTGTCATCGTACATCCCGGCCTGCGCAAAGAGGAGGTGGCTGGTCTTTTTGCCACCAAACTCTCATGGGACGAGGCCACTCGGGCCGAGTTTCTGGCTCTTACAGAAGCGACACCCAGACGTTTGACTGAAGGCTATCTATACCCGGACACCTACTATGTAGCCTCGGGAGCAGGCGCGGAAGAGGTGCACGAGGCTCTGGCAACTCGCTTCGAAAAGAACGTAAGCGACAGATACACCCCTGACACATCCAAGGTAATTACCCTAGACCTTGCCCTCAAGATTGCTTCGCTCATTCAGAGAGAAGCGGCTGGTGCGCACGACATGAGACTAGTCTCGGGGGTCATCTGGAATCGCCTTTTTCAAGACATGACTCTCGATATCGACGCCACCCTACAATATGCCAAAGGGAGTGAAGAGGATGGCTGGTGGCCACGAGTGGTAAGCGACGACAAGTATATCGACTCCCCTTTCAATACCTACCGCCATGGTGGAGTTCCGCCCACTCCCATTGCCAACCCAAGTGTGGCCGCTATCTACGCCGCCCTTAACCCTCAAAAAACAGATGCTATTTTCTACCTCCACGACCCCCAACGAAAAATTCGCCTGGCCCGGACGTACAAAGAGCATGTGGCCAATATTAGAAAATACTATTAACAAATACCGGACAGCTTGTAGCTTGTAGACAAGCTGAGAGCCGCGAACAATTTTACGGGTTATCATCTGGTGTCTCGCCCGGTTTAATGACGCGCAGAAAGCGCTTGGTATCTCGGCGCGCAATCTTTTCAATGGTCTTCTCTGTTGCATCGTCCACGCTTGTACCACAAGCGCTCGCACACTCATCAATGGTTTTAAGTAGGCGGGCCGCGGTAAGCAGAACAGTCTTGTGCTTCGCTAACGCCTCATTGCTTTCGTAAAAACTGTCCACGACGCCGGCAAACCTACCCGCATCGGCAAAAAGCCGGTTCGCAAGCCGTCTTGGGTCGACGGTCGTATCTAAGCTGAGCGCCGCCTCCACAAAAGGGAGGTCGGCGAGCCTAATACCATGCTTGTTTGCAAAACACACGACGGCATACATAATGTCCCCAAGTTCGCCCGCCAAATCACCATCTTGCTCGTCGCTACGTTTTTTCTTGTCGCCAAATCGATGCTTTACTTCCTTGGCTAATTCCCCCACCCCTTCGGCAAGTTGGGACACAATCTCCTCGTCCGACCAGTACTCCCAACCTTTATCTGAAAACCACTGGTCAATCTCGTGTTGCCAGTGGGAAAAACGAATGCTCGGAGTGTGCTCACTTTTGTCTTTTGGCGTATCGTTATTCATGGAAAAAAGTAGTGATGATTGAGTTAAAAGTTAAGAGTCACGAGAGACAACAGGGGCATCATTCTTATGGCTTTGAATCGGTCGTGGCTCGTGACTCGTGGCTCGTGACTCTTGCTTCCATAAATATTGCGTCAGAATAAAGATGCTGGTCGAGGTGGCCGCTGAGAGCAGGCAGTACTGGCAGTAGGCGTTGAGAATGAAGGCCTGAACTCCGGTGAAGTAGAGAGCGGCAACGAGACCAAGCCATGAGTACCAAGCAAGCCAGCGCGTGAACTGCCACTTTTTTTCGACAGAAATGTAAAACCCAAGAAATAGAACACCGAGATAGAAGAGCGCGCCAAAAAGAGCCACCGGAAGTCCAAACACCTCTGAGTAGGCGCTGGTCGTAACTGTCTCACAACCATCGGTAAGCGAGCAAGGGGGAATCTCACCGCGAAAGTGCTCTACGGTGAGATAGGTGGCATCAACCAAGCCCACAAGAGCAAGGACGAGTAGCACCCCAATAAGCCACTGTTTTTTATAGTGCGGTGACATCTGTTGTTGTGGTCGCCGAAGAGTCCGCGGGCAACTCAGCCCGTAAGATTGCCCGGAAAGCCTCCATGCCAGGCGGGTTTTGAAGCTTGCGCCCATTTAGATAGAAGGTTGGAGTGGCGTTCACCCCAAACCTGTTTCCACTTGCAAGGTCGGCGTCCACCTTGTTTATAATGGCCTGGTCCTGCAGGTCTGTGGCAATCTTATTTAGATCAAGGCCAAGTGTCTGCGCGTAGCCAATGAACTCGGCCGAGGCCTGCTCGTCACTCATGTTAGTCCAACTGATTTGGTTTTGGAAAATAAGGTCGTGCATCTCAAAGAACTTACCCTGCCGACCCGCCGCTTCAGCCATGTAAGCGGCCGGGCGGGCGTTTCTGTGCTGAGGTAATGGGTAGTGACGATAGACAAAGCGCAGTGATTCACCATGCTCGGCGAGAAGCTCTTTTACTATCGAGTGATATGAGGCGCAGGCCGGACACTGAAAATCGCTGTACTCAACAAGGGTAAGTGGAGCCACGGCAGGGCCGACGGCCTGGTCTACTTCGGTAATCCGAATATCATATGAAGCCACGCCGCCGTTTTCTTGCTTCGCCATACGCACCACTCCCGCAACCACAAAAATGATAATCAAGATAAAAACCACCCAGAGAATTCCTTTTTGCATGATTGTTGTTCTAAAATAAAATCGAGTAAAATATCTAGCTTATGGATCAAACCAAAAGACCATCCACGTATTGAGTATCCATGGTAACGCAGTTTTCAAAAATAGCAAACCGGAAATACAAAATTTGTAAGTTGTGGCGCTTTTAAACTGTTGCCAACCTTTAACACTGGCACATCCTTAATGCGAAGAGCAGGTTGCATATTTTCTCTTTAGGTGTACTCTAAAACAATATGATGGTTTCTTTGTCCACTGAAGCCACTCGAACGGAGCCAAAGAAAAAGGCCTCTTTTGTAAATCTTGCTGTGGTAGAAAATAAGCAGGGAGAGGTGCTGTGTATCCGCCGAGTCGTCAAAGAAACAGGCAAGGACGGCTCAACGCTCGAGTGGGCCTTCCCAGGAGGAAGACAGGAAGAGGGGGAAACACGTGAGGCATGTGTGGCGCGCGAGGTGCTTGTCGAGACCGGCTACACAGTGAAGCCGCTTCGCCAACTGAACATCCGTATGCATCCCCAGCTACCGGCCTGTATCGTCTATCATCTTTGCGCTCTCAATGAATCTGCTCCAGTGGCAAAGCCTAAAGAACCCCATGAAGTGGCTGAGGTGCGTTGGGTGAGGCCTGAAATTCTACAAACGCTCATCACTACCAAAATGGACCCCGTGGTTGCAAAGACGCTTCGCATAGAACCAACGGCCTAGACATAAGCTGATTCCTATTGAATTACCGTCCAAAGCCTGCTACTCTTTTCAGTTAGGCCTTTTTTTTTACTAAAAAGGGCCTGTCGCCGAATATCCATTTCGGCTACTTTTCACAAAGTGCTACTGCGACTCGGTGAAAAATACTCATGGTAGCCCTGCTACTACTCCGTTTTTTCACCTTCGTCTCGCAAGCACTTTGGAAAAACTA
>PCYI01000018.1:7090-20292 GCA_002774795.1 Candidatus Vogelbacteria bacterium CG10_big_fil_rev_8_21_14_0_10_51_16
GGTGAGTGTTATGGCCAGGAAGGGAAAAAGAAGACATCGGCAAGCAAGCAAATGCTGGAAGGGTCGGCCCAAACGAAGGAGTGGTCGCCAGGGTTTGGCACCCCTCTGCATCGCGGTGGTACGTTTTGGCGAGCATCTTGTCCTTGTCGAGCGAGAACTCCCACGAAGAGGAAAGAAGGGGGTGGCCCTCCGCGTCGGCTTTCCAGGAGGGAAGAAGTGGCAAGCATGGGGGATAGAGTGGAACACCTTGAGGGAAGCGTGCGAAGAGCTCGGACTCCCCCAAGGAAGCTTGGTGGCCGAACACTATTTTGGCTCTTGGCACCATCCCCAGTTTCCCGCTCGTGTCACCCACTACACGCTCTGTCTCTTTAAAGAGGGTATGTTCTTCAACATAAGGGCGGGGAGAAACATCCAGCGGATTATTCTCGCCACTCCAGATGAGATGGTCGCCCTTACAACGACCACCATCTTCCCCCCAGTAGCCAACTATTTCGGGCTTACCAACCGTAAAATTCGGGCCATCCGCAAGCGCAGAGTCGGCTCAAAACAGTAGGCTCGCCTCACGGCGAGCCTTGTCTTTTTTGCCCCACATGCTGGCGACGTACTAAAACAACCCACTCAAAGCCACCATCGAGAGAATGCCAAAGAAATGCATAGTGTAAGAAAATGGCACCACGAAGCTCAAGTGTGTTTTAGACACACCCATAAGCGTGAGCCCCACTTCGTCGGGGAGCGGGGTGGCGATAAAAATAGCCCCTACCGCCGGAGCAAGCCATTGCATGAAGGGGCGATAGTGGATATGCACCAGTTTGCATAGTAACCGCGTCGAGATCAGATGGCTCACTTCATCAGCCGCGTGCCTGCGAGCAAAAAGGAACATGAGCACGTCCGCAAAAAGCGCTCCAGTAGCCGCCACAAGAGCAACCGCGAGGGGTGGCATGGTGAGGGCTAGCTGGGCAAGAATAGCAATAGCGATTGACACCGTGAAGAGTGAGGCAAACATGACCCCCGCAAGAAAGGCGGTGACCACCTGCCCGCCTCCGGTGGAGGCCACAACAATTTCCGGCACTCCGCCTTTTACAAGAAGAATGGCGACCACTATACTTGCCAACACAGCAAGATGATTGGCGCGCTCTTTGTGATGAGCACGATGCAAAACAGATGGATGCACCTTCTTGTCTTTCTTCATTTTTTTAAGTATAGCAAGGATTGCTCCCTTGAGGACAAAAACTGTGCACAACTTCTCCGCGAACCTGCTACCAAAGAATGGGCTCGCGACCTTGCTTTACAAGATAGATGTTTGTCTTGCTAAAGTGCTTGCAACCAAAGAAGCCACCGCGAGCAAGCGGTGACGGGTGTGGGGCCTCGAGAACGAGATGCTTTGAGCGATTAACCACACTTCCCTTTTCTTGAGCGTAACGACCCCACAAAAGAAACACCAAACCGTCTTTTTTGTCCGACAGGGTTTTGATAACCGCATCGGTAAAAGTCTCCCACCCCTTACGCTGATGAGAACCAGGCGCATGCGCCCGCACCGTGAGAGTAGAGTTTAGAAGTAGCACCCCCTGCTCCGCCCAATGCTCTAAATTACCAGACTTGGTCACCGAGTCACTAAGTGATTTAGGCGCCGTGGGTACAAGCTGGAGATCGTCCGCTATTTCTTTAAAAATGTTTTGGAGCGAGGGTGGCATGGCCACGCCATCGCGTACCGAGAAAGAAAGCCCGTGGGCCTGGCCGGGGCCGTGGTAGGGGTCTTGACCAAGGATGACAACTTTTACTTTGTCTAAGGGTGTCTTTTCAAAAGCATGGAAAACAAATTTCGCGGGCGGGTAAACGGTAGTGTCCTTATATTCACTGCGCACAAACTCGACCAGCTCCTTGAAGTATGGCTTTCTAAACTCATCTCGCAGGGCAACTTTCCAAGTCGGCTCAATCTTCACCTCCATAGATATAGAGCGCAAACTACGCGGCCTTTTGCAGTCCACTCTCGTCCGTTTTTTGCTTTGCTTGCATGCGGGCCATCATTGAACCCTCTGCCGGGTGTCGGGGAGAAGCTGGCGTCACCGGCGACTCTTCCTTTCGTTTTTCTATCTCCCTCTCGAGTTCTTGAATTCCTCTGTTCTCCGAGATCTGTTCATCTGTGCCAAAGTTTTCGGCTCCGCTACGCCTCCGCTCAATCTCTGCCTCCAGGCTCGCGAGCGAGCGAGCAGCAAGACTGTCTTTGCGGTCTTTTTCCCAAGAAGGCACATAAGCCCCGGACTCCTGTGGTTGCGGTGGTTGCTCTGCCTGTGGTTCATCAAAAGATGGATTTTCTATACTCATAGTGTGTGGTGTTTATTTTGGCTTTTCTCAAACATGCCACATTAGCTGGTAATCAAAAACGTCTCTTTGCGCTGATGTGACGGCATTTTCGTATCCTCCTCTACTTATATTAACACACACTTTCCCCGATATACTATTTTTGGGTGCCTACTGAGAGTTGAACTCAGGCTTACTCCTCCACAGGGAGCCGTGCAAACCGTTACACTATAGGCACCATCATTAACTTGCGCTTAGTAACAGTATCATGATGTGCAAGGTGATGGCAATTGTGGCAAAGCCATGCTAAGTTGCGCGGATCATTATTGCTGTGCTCTTCGTCTCGATGATGAGTGACGAGTACGCGTTCGTCTTTTTCTCTACAGAGCAAGCATACCTCCTCGATGCCGAGCCTGCGTAGGATTGTTTGATATGTGAATGCACCTGTTTTCCAGTTACGATGTTTCGGGCCAACAAAAAAACCGTTTCTCCATTTTGTCTGACAGGACTTAGAGCAAAAGAACTTACCGCTTTTTGAAGCCCTTATTTGCTTGGGTGTTCTTTCTAGATTCTTCGAACAGGTGAAGCAACGCATCAATCGGCGGTTAGTCATTCCCGAATGATGACACCGTGCGGAACAATATTTACCCCAACCGTTTCTTATGTGAACCGGCTTTGCGCGGAAGGCAACTCCACATTGCTTACAGATTGTATTACTGGGTAAATCGTTTGAGACCATAGAAAAGCACGCGCTCGTGCGGATAGTTATGGATGATAAAATGACAATTTCTACACAGCCAAATTAAGTTTGAAAGGTTATTGTTGTTGCGATTCATGTCTATATGGTGGGCGACAAGCACTTTTTTAACAGTAACCGCACAACGCTCACATTGTTCCATTCGGCCACTCCTGCAAAGATTTATCTTGTATGAGGACCTACCTCCGCGCCAATTAGGATGCTTCTTTTGAAGATGCTTGCGCTGTAGCACAAGAAGAGCACATGGTCGGCTACAATAAAAATGCTTACTCCTTAGAATGTCTTTTGGCAATCTATAAACCTCTTTATCACAGACCTCACATTGTACAGTCTTCCCCTTTTTTGTCTTTCTTCGACATTCATTGGAACAGTGTTGCCCTGCTCCGTATTGAAGATGGGAAGGTTTGACATAAAACCTCTTTCTACAAACGCGACATAGGACTAGGGGCATTCTCTAAGTATAGCACATGATGGGATTCTAGACGTAATTGAACAATACCACACACCGCAGCTTTACCGTCCTTGCGGCATATAGGGCAAATTAAGGCATGAATCTGTAGAATGATGGCTTAACCACAAGGTAAACCATCATTCAAACGTATGAATCGCAAACAATGCCTCCACTGTGGGTCAGTGGCGTGTGTCAGAAACGGATTTCAAGAAGGGCATCAAGTATGGAAATGCAAACAATGTAAGAAGAAGTTTCAGGCAAACAAAACAGCTCCTCCCTTAAAAGAGGAGCTGTTTTGTTTGTACGTCTTCAACAAACAAACGCTCGCAGAGATCGGAGGCGAGTTTCGACTCCGCACCAAGGAGTTACAGAGATTTTTTGATGAGGTTGTTCTCCCAAAAAAGAAACACACTCCGCGTCCCGTAGCACTGTGTGTCGACACAACCTTCTTTGGATCCTTCGGCGTGGTTGTCTTCCGCGATCAAATGAAAAAAGAGAATCTGTGGTGGTCATTCTGCGCGCAAGAGTGGACACTCTACTACGAGCGAGGAAAGAACGAACTGCTCAAGCTCGGCTACACCTTCACGTCAGTCATCACCGATGGACTGCCTGGATTACCGCCCGTCTTTAGCGGTATTCCGTTCCAGTACTGCCACTTTCATGCAAAGAAGAACATCACCAAGTACCTCACCAAAAACCCAAAGACCGATGCGGGTCTTGCGCTACTTGCGCTGATGAACAGCATTCATCTGTAAACGCAAACTTCGTTCGTCGCTACGCTTCTGGCGTGGCGTGATCTACGTATGTCTTTTCTGGAAGAAAAGACATATCATCCCGGAGGTTCGTGGTCACACACCCACGCACGACTCAAGTCAGCACAGCGAAGCATGGGCAGAATGATTCCGTATCTTTTTACCTATCAAAATGAAAAAACGATCTTCGTTCCTCGCACCACTAATACGCTTGAGGGACATTTCCGGCATCTCAAAGTTCGCGTCCATGTGCACTGTGGCATCTCCATTCATCGCAAGAAAAAACTCACTGAAGCTGTGCTTCTCAACTCGTCTGCTACGTATCAAAAAGGTATGGAGCAAAGACTATTCATGCCTTAATTTGCCCTATATACCGAATGTTCCGAATAAACATGCTCACACGCTGATATGCACCTACTCTCGCTTGTCAGTGTAGCACGAAAATGTAAAACGCCCCCCGTCATCGATTCGGGGGGCGTGTGTCTTTGTCGTGCCGCCACGTGGGGGCCCGAGAGCTAAGGATCAAGGGTCCAGGGTCAGGGCTGGGTAGCCAAGGGCGAAGCGCTTGCGCACGACGCCGCCGGATTCTGCCGGCCCCAGCCGAGGTCGAGCCAGCCGTAGTCCACGACGACGCGACCCTCGTGCCAGTAAGCGTACCGGACGCACAGGTTGCCGTCGGCGTTGCGGAAAAGGTCGGCCCAGGCGAAGAGGTTGAGGGGGTTGCCCTCCGCGTCCACCTTCCAATCCTCCGGCCAGAACTCCGGGTGCTCCTCGAGGAAGTCGAGGAGCCTGGCCGGGACGTTCCCGCCGCGGGCCTCGAGCTCCTCGCGGAGCTTGTGGCCCTGGATACACTTGTCGCCGAGTTGGTCTGGCGACCAATACAGCTCGGCCTTGCGGCAGTTCAGGTAGAGGCCGTCCGGCCACTTCTCGACCTTGAGGTAACCGCGCAGGCCGGGATGCGGCACGTGCGTGGCTCCCGAGAAGGGGAGGGCTGGGAGTTCGTCGAGGTCGAGCTCGTAGGCTCCATCGACGAGCAGGGGGTTCATCCCCGCGAGAGCCGCGCGTAGCGACTCGCCCACTCTTCGCCCGTCTCCTTACCCGCGAGCTTGGCGAGCAGGTCGTAGACGAGGGGGTAGTGGGCCGTGAGCTCGAGGACGAGCCCGACAATCTTGGCAAGCATGCCGTCGTTCGACTTAAGCATGGTCGCCACCTCCTTATGATCATATGGCAAGCCTTGGCCTCGACGTTATGCCGAGACAGTGCAAGGGTCACCGGTTCCGAAGCTCTATTCAGTGAGCTAAACAGAGCTTCGGAACCGGCCTTGGTCATTTCCTTTTCCTTATTTTGTGTACTTTGATGCTCATTACAGTATTACATAACCACGGAAGACTGTCAAGTAGTGGGCTTTCCCCACTTCCTGGTGTTATCTGTTTTGAGGCTACAGAAAAAGAGTTTTTCTGTAGCCTCATTTTACCTTTCACACATTACTTCGTCTTCAACTCATACACCCCGCCCCAGTGTTCGGGGGGATGTTCTTTAAAATATCTTGCGCGCTCTGTAAGCGCTTTCGTCGGTCCATCGTCAGAGAGGGCAAGGATTTGTTCCCCGAGCTTAATGCATCCATCCCACGCGCCGCGATAGTACAACTCTCTAAGTTCATTAAATCTTGTGAGTATCGGGCGCACCGTTTCCGCCTTGTCGCGATCCACGATCTGGAACACCCGTACCGGCATCTTCTTACCTTTTACCTTGATCTGGTCGAGCTCGCGCGTGACGATCTGTTCCCTCTCGAGTATCTCCTTTGGCAAGGCCGCGTAGGTGTATTCGCTCACCAAGATGTGAATCCCATACGACTTGGTCTGCCCTTCGAGGCGCGAGGCGAGGTTGACCGCGTCGCCCATGACAGTGTAGTCGAAGCGTCGCTCCGAACCCATATTGCCCGCCGTCACCTTACCAGTGTTGATGCCGATACCGATGTCGATGACTAAGCCACCAGCCGCCTTGCTCTCGGCATTAAAGGCGTCCAGGGCCTCCACCATAAGGAGCGAAGCGCGCACTGCGTCTATGGCGTGCGTCTCGGTGCGAATGGGTGCTCCCCAAAAACCCATAATAGCGTCCCCGATATACTTATCAATCACTCCTCGCTCTTCAATGGTGATGTCGGTCATAACCGAAAGATAGCGGTTTAAAAAACTAACGAGCTCGGTGGGCGTGAGGGTCTCCGAGAGAGTGGTGAATCCGCGCACATCGGAGAAAAAAACTGTGGCCTCGTACTCGTCTCCGCCGAGCTTGACCTTGCTCGGATCAGCCAAAATCTCGGCAAGAACGTCGCGTGAGACATATTTGGAAAAGGCATTTCGCATCTCCCGCCGTTCCCGCTCTACCGAAAGATAGCGGTAACCAAAGAGCGTGGCCGTGGCTAAAATCCAGGCCAACTGCAGATGGAGAAAACTGACCAGCACCCCGCGGTTAAAAAGAAAGATGGTAAGAGGCAGATAGAGAAGACCAATGAGCACATTCACACCGACAGCAACGAGGGGTCGGCGCACAAAAAGAAAGAACAAGGCGGAGATGAGCGCGGCTAAAAGGAGCAGAGCCGCCATCGTCAAGGGCGCGAGAGGTACCAAGCGAGAACCGACGAGAAACATATTGGTGGCCTGAGCCTGGATCTCCACTCCACTCATAAGCGTGCCTCGTGAAAAAGGGGTGGCCTGCTCATCATGAAGGTCGGCGGCTGTGGCGCCGACAAAGACAATCTTTCCAGTCAGGGCCCGCAGAGCGGACGGCTCGCCATTGTAAAGGTCTACGAAGGAGAGTTGAGGCACCGTTCCCGGCGGACCGGCGTAGACAACGCGCGGAGTCGGGCCATAGTAGAGGCTCGGAGACAAACGCACCTTTTTGCCGGAGAGACGAGCTACCTCCGTGGCAAAGGCGGGAATCTCTTCGGCACCAACTTGGATGGCAAGGGGTAGTCGCCGCGCTGTCGCGTCTCGATCGAGAAGGAGATTGACGTGGCCAAGGTGAACCGCTTCGTGAGCAGTGAAACGAGAGAGTGGCTCTACCAGGCGAAGCTCTTGGTTGTCGCTCGTCATACCCCCGACCCGCGCGCCTCGCTCGCCCACCCCTTCAATGGGCATGACAATGGGATAGGAGAGCCCTCGCAAGACGCGCTCAAGGGCGGCATCATCGGCCTCCCCGATTCGAGAGGGGTCCGCGAAGATAACGTCGAGGCCGACGGTCGCTGGGGCGACTGTCTGCAGATTGGCAAGGGCCTTCGCAAACACCTCGCGAGGCCAAGGCCATTGGCCGATAGTGGCGAGCGACTCATTGTCTATCGCGACAATGACCAAGCTATCGTCCACTGGCCTCTCTGAAAAGAGCAGGTCTTCAAAGAGAAGCTGATAGCTCCCGAAATAGCCAAGCGCGTATGTGCCAACCACAAGTAGGCCGATGATGGCCGCGACGAGCAGCTGCGTAGCACCAGTTCTTAGTAATTCCTTCACTATTTAAAAAGTGTGTCGTTATAGAAGCACGAAATTATAAATCTGAAGCACTTGTTTAAGCACGAAGCACGAAATCTGAAGCACGAAACAAATCAGAAGCAGTAAATCCTAAATATCCAAACACATTCCGTTTCTAATTTTCGTGCTTTGAGTTTAGTGCTTGTTTCGTGCTTCAGATTTCGTGCTTCATGTTTAGTAAATATAACAGTGTGTACATTTTCAATTTTAATCTGCCACCTACTACCTGCCACCTGCCATCTACTCCTTATATCGGCTCTCCAGCACTACCCCGTGACACAAAAAGCACCCTAAATATTGGGGTTTTGCCGAGAAAGCTGGCTCCACTTGTTGGCTCATTCCAGATAGCAACAACGCTTCCGGATGACTCTCCAAACTCCACTACCGAGGAGTCTAGCTTGGCGGTAAAAACTCCTCCAGCGGTGACGGATCCTATCGGCCCCACCACCTGCCACTTGGCTTCGCTGGTAACATCCTTTGTCTCGCCATTGTCGAGGCGAATGACCGCTCGCATTGGTATTTCCGCCCCTTCGGGAATGTCGCTCAAGGTTGCTCGCGAAACCACATCGAGACCAAGGACACCGGCTCCTTCCTCCTGACTATTCGTTCCCGTTGGTTGTGTTGATGCCGACTCCGCGCGCACGGGCACACTGGTCTCTGTTTGCAAAGCGGGAACGCGCGGGCTTTGGGCCGGACTCTTGGGTGCATCCCCTTCCCCGTTTGCGTCTCTCCTCTCATCCGAATCAGTATCTCGTATCACAGGTGCGACCACCTCGAGAGGGGCGCGGTGATTTTCGAGCGGAATGGCTTCTTGGAGCTGAAGAGCGGCTCGGGTGCGAATCTGCATGCGCAACTCCTCCCCAGACTTACCATCGCGCTTCCATTGGGCAATCTCGGCATCAAGTCCCTTGTCTGCTTGAGCATTATCTGTCACCCAAAGGTCGGCTGTAAACAAAATTGGGGCGACCTTGGCCTCAAACTTTACCGTGGCCGATGCCCGCGCTTGAGCCACCTCCTCCTCGCCGATGACGAGTATGCCTCCCTCTGAGACTAGTGCCGCTTCTTCTGATATTACCTTCTTCATTTGCGGGTCGCGCACAGAGACCGCCACCGAATTGCTGGCCGTGAAAATGGTGGCACTCTCCCCATCCACCTCGATATCAAAGGCGGTCCCCCGCACGGTGGCTACAGCGGTGGCCGTCTCTACCTCCCACTTGGAATCAGGGGTGGCGAGCTCGACAATCTTCGACCACACGCGCCCGGCCTCAAGGGTAAAGCTGACCTTGGCAGTACCACTTTCGGCTTCGTACGAAGCTTCGCGAATATCAAGCACCGCTCCGTGCGTCATTCTCGCCTCCGAGCCATCAGAGAAATAGACGACGGCCGTGGTGGTCTCGTCGACTTCCAAGAGGCCGGGGACAGCAAGTCCGTCCCCTGAGCGGACCGTCCGCGGTTGCGACTCCTCTCTGGGTGTAAAAGTGGCATACCCACCCTCGCTTAATTGGATAACAGGCTTCTCGGCCAGTGTGGCCTCGAGCTCGACTGTCTTTTCCGCATTTTCACCACCAATACCACCGAAAGCAAACCACGCCCCCACCGCGAGGAGAACGACCAATAAAAGCAGTAAAAGGTATCCTTTTGTATTCATAAAAATAAGAGATTACGGAAAAAACGAAGCGATGTATGTAATGGGCTCAAGTGTAGCGCGTTCAGACCGAAGGGGCAATCGGGAATAGGCAGTAGGCGGTAGGTAGTAGGGGGAAAATCCAGTTTCCAGTTTCCAGTTCCTAATTCCTGACTCCTACGCCCTACGGCCTGTGCCCTACGGCCTAGTTCTAACCCTACGCCCCATCTCCCGTGCTAATACAGTGGTGCCTTTTCCTGATGACCAGCTTGATGGTTGACATAACGAGAAAGAGCGTAAAGAGCGGAAGAAACTCTGTTTATATAAACAAGGGTGTTCGCCCGAGGCTGGCCGGCCTCAAGTCCTGTCATGGCGCCATCGTGACGAAAAGAGACCAGCCGGCGCTCCGCCGTACGCGCGACCGTCCGCGCCACATCGAGAGTGGCGGAGAGCTCGGAGCCCCCGGCAAGAAAGAAAGTGGTGATGGGCGGAAGCTCGCGCTCAATGGCTTCTACCAAACTTTCAAGCCAAGAGATGTTTTCCTGGGTGAGATGCTTATCCGCTCCCACCACCTCCGCTTGAATCACAAAAAGGTCTTGTTGCATTTGCTCGAGCGCGGAAGCAATGGTTGAGATAGGGGCGCCCGGAGGAAGTGCCGTGTCACTCGCGCGCACCTTTGCGAGCCCAAGGAGGGCGTTCGCCTCATCCAAAACGCCCAACGCCTCCACCCGCAGGGCGCTCTTCGGGTACTGCTGGGCCGAGCCGAAAAAGGTGGTCATTCCTTTGTCGCCCTTACCAGTGTAGAGATTAGACATGTAAATAGTTTAGTTCTTCTGGCTTTCCTGTGGGATTAAGTGTGGTTGCTCCCTCCCCTGCCTAAGGGGAGGGCTGGGGTGGGGTGGGAGGGGTGGGGTTGTAGTTGAGCCACATACAAGCACCAATCTACCCCCTCCCAACCTCCCCCTGGCTAGGGGGAGGGGAACTACCCACAGGAAACCCAGAATACCCAATAGTTTTAACACACAAGGCAGTCGGCAGTATGCAGTAGGAAATGCAATTGGTACAAAAACTACTTACAAAAACTACTGCCGACTGCCCAGAGACTGTTCACCTTATTGATACGAGCACAAGTATTGAGCGTAGCAAACTTACAACTAAAAACGAAGAGGTTGCAAAATCATTTGGCGACAGACCCCCAAAGAAACAGTCGGACCAAGCGAATCTCATCGTAGTTGTAGGCGACGCCGAGCTTGCTTTTGACGGGGCCGAGGTGGCGTTCAGGATTACTCTTGGCCGTGGCCAAGAAAGCGTCGGCAATCTTTTTAAAGCGGGCGGGGGTGAAGGCCTCCTTTTTCAAGTAGTCAATATCAATATTCTTGTCTTCTTCGCGAAGGGTCTCGAGATGACTCACAATAGTACCAAGTGTAAGCTTCCTTTCCGCGGCAATCTCCTGGAGTGATTTCTTCTCAAGGATAAACTGCTTGGTGACTTGTGGCGAGGCCACCTTTTTCTCTTTTTTTTCTTTTTTTGCCCCCACCTTCCCTCCACAGGCGTAAACGAAGTTCGAATGCATGGTGGCGAGGGTCTCCGCTTCAAGTTCGGCAAACTGCCGCTCGGCTGTCGTGGAGGCTTCGCGAAAGTCGTGGTCGCGAGCGAGCACGAGAGGGTGCACCTTGAAAGCCCGCTCATTCCAACCAAGGAGATGCAGGCCCTCGAGGCGACGCACACGCGAAAGGGCCACATACCCCTGCCCGTACTCAAACACCTGCGAGAGGTCCATAATGGCCTCGTCGAGACTCACCCCCTGACTCTTATGCACCGTCATGGCCCAAGCAAGGCGCAAGGGTAGCTGGCTCACGCGGGCGCGCACTTTGCCATCCTCCTCTACTGTCCAGTCCATCGGCTCCACTCTGATACGCTTGCCGGTGCGCGTCTCCACCACGGGCGTAGCAAGTCCCAGGCCAAAAGAACCGCCACCGGCCCCTTCAATCTTCACCACCGTTCCCAAGGTACCATTTACAAAGCCCTCCATCGGCTTATTCTTGGTAAACATCACCTTGGCCCCCACCTTGAGCCCGAGTTCCTCGGGTGAGAGGCATCCCTTTTTAAGGGCCACCACCAGCTTCTCGGGGCCGTCCGCTGTCATGGCGAAATCGTAGCGCTGGCCGGAGAGCTTCTCAAGCTCGGTCGCGTTCACCCTGTCCACGTCCACGTTGTGGGAATAGAGCTTGGGCGCACCGGCGGGCATCTGTTCGCGGGTAATACGGCGAGTGGCAAGCACTTCTAGGTGCTCTTCGTCAAATCTGTCGCCGCGCACAGCCGCGAGGAGCTCGAGAAAGCGGTCATCGTCTTGGCGATGCTGTTCGGTAAGGTAGCAAGGCACAAGACTCACTCTCTCCCAGACCGAGCTTTCGTAGGCAAAACGGGCAGTCTTGCTCTTTTCTTCGTCACCAAACAAGAGTTGAACTTCGGCCTCGTCTTGGTTTTTAAGGTCTGGCATTTGGACTCTCTCCTTCTGCACCGGCGGCAATTGAAAAAAGTCACCCACGAGCACCACCTGCAGACCGCCAAAAGGGTCGTGGTTGCGTCGCACCCCGCGACAGACGGCGTCCACCATCTCAAGCACGTTCGGGCCCAGCATCGACACCTCGTCTATAATGAGCAGTTTTGTCTTGCCGATGCGCCGAGCCACATACTCGCTCGAGGTAATCTTGTCGAGGGTGTAGTCGTCGAGCTGGTCGCGAATGCCTATGCCCGACCACGAGTGGATAGTCATGCCCCCGATGTGGGTGGCGGCGATGCCGGTCGAGGCGGTGATGGCGGGCTCGATACCGCGCTCCCGTAAATAGCGCACGTAGGCATTCACGGTGTAGGATTTCCCCGCTCCCGGCTCCCCCGTCAAAAAGACGTTCGCGCCGGTCTTCAAAATATCGAGTGCTTGCGCTTGGGTCATGTCAATACTTCGTTACATTGAAAAATGGCAATCTCTTCCGGCAGTAAAAGCCGGGAAATATCAGCATGACGCTGGAGGGCAAAGCTAGGCCGATGTGAAAAACCGACATACTCTACTCGCTTTCCAAGATTGCGAACTTTCTTGATTGCCGGAATCAAGTCGGTATCAGAAGACAAAAGCACAGCAGTGTCATACTCGTCTTCATATGCGCCAACAAGCAAATCGACGGCAATCTGCACGTCGACACCTTTTTCATAAAAACGGTCGCCATGAGACATTATGTAGCCGCGTCGAATATTGAGATTTTGGTTATTCAGAACCTGAAACAAGCGCTGTTGTTGCTTGCGCAACTCCTGCCCACGAACATCATCAATCTTAGCCCTAACGACCCCGACATAATACGAAGCGTTGGTAAGCGGACGCTTCCGAGCAAGAAATGTTGCTAAACCGCCGTACTCAAATTTTACCGTATTATGAAAGGAAAGCTCTTTGAGGCGGTGGTAGAGATTGCTGCCATCAATGAAAACGGCCACTCGATTCTTTTCTCCCAAGTCTCCCAAGATGGTCATTTTCTCATCATAACTAAAACCAGCCGTGCCGCGCAAGGCGACAGGGCTGGTGTGGTTAGCATAATCATCTTACTTGACTTGATGACGGGTGTCAAACGGCGATCTTACCCGGCTCCCCCGTCAAAAAGACGTTCGCGCCGGTCTTCAAAATATCGAGTGCTTGGGATTGGGTCATGCGATGAAGTATAATAGAAAAACCCGGCACCACATGTGTTGCCGGGGTTTTCTATTCTGGTGTCTCTATTGTACCAAGCTCGCACTTACTTTCAAAACAAAT
>PCYI01000015.1:0-10337 GCA_002774795.1 Candidatus Vogelbacteria bacterium CG10_big_fil_rev_8_21_14_0_10_51_16
CGACAAGCTTGTGGCTCTGAAATATGATATCTTAGAAACTAACCGACGCACCGGAGGAGCAGAGCTACTACACTGATGTTTTAATTTGAGCTATTAAGTGGTTACTTGGTAGCAGTGTTACTCAAGCTAAAGTTTAGAATTCTACCTCACCCCAGCCCTCTCCTGTCCAGGAGAGGGGGAAATGCGTAATTGCATGATTCGTAATGTGTGGAGAGGTGTGTTCACAAAGATGCGGCCTTTACAAATCGGCAGTCAGTGGGCGACGGAAAGGCCGAGGAGTTTTCGGGCGCCGGCTTTTTTGACTACGCGCATGGCTTCGCGCATGGTGGCACCGGTGGTAACGACGTCGTCTATTATTATACAGTTACGTTTTTTGATGCGGGCGGGATCGTGAACACCAAATGAGCCACGCGGATTGACCAGGCGCTTTCGCCTGTCTTTTATCTTCACCTGCGACTCCGTCTCACATTTTTTATAAAGGACATCGGTGTCCAATATGAACAGATTAGGTGGAGTCTTGGCGACTATGGCTTGTCCTAGAAGCGTGGCTTGGTTGTAGCCTCGTGTCCTATATCGCTTGGAAGAAAGCGGGATAGGTAGAAGGAGCCACGGTTCCTCATAGCTCAAGCCATCAAAGAGAGCTTCTTCAGAGGAAAGCTCGAGGAGATGTTCTGCAAGGAGGCCTCCAAAAATACCGGCCAGTGCCTTGCTGTTTTTGTATTTGAGCATCTTGACGGCCGGTTTGATGCGTCGATCGTGATACTGAAAAAGCGAGAAGATGCGAGGGTGTGGAGTCTCTTCCGCGCGCGCGGCCGCTCCAGTACAGTCAGCACAAAGTAAGATGCCTCGCGTCTTGCAGCCGACACAGTATTCCGGAAAGAGTATATCGTAGAGGAGAGTTCTCGCCGAGAGAAACTTTTCGGATATGGCGCGGGTGGAGAAAATCATTACCTGTATTTTAATGTATTGAAGGTCTTGTTGCCATTGGTGGCAGGGTGGCAGGTGGAAAGTAGCAGATGGTAGGTGGTAGGTAATCGAAAATTTGGAGTTTTGTGCCCTTTGTGTTTTGTGTTTTCTGCACTTAAGTCACTTGTGGATAAATATCCCCTTTTTTGTGGCGCTTGTCGCGCGTGGCTGTGATATACTTTTATTGAATCATCGTAAGGTCTTGTTGTCGAATAACAACTCGACAATAATACCGGTGCCGCAGACACGTTATGCAAAATCCTTTTTCGAAGATGCCATCTTTTCGTTCGCTAGGTCTTTTCCAAAAACAGAGTAAGAGTGTTGTTGGTATAGACATCGGCGCGTCGTCCGTGAAGGTGGTGCAGGTGAGGCGCGACCAAGGGAAGGCTGTGCTTGAGACGTATGGAGAACTTGCTCTTGGGCCGTATGCCGGTGCGGAGATTGGCCAGGCAGTGCAGGTGCCGACCGCTAAGCTTGCCGAAGCCTTGACTGACCTCTTTCGTGAATCATCGGTAAACACGAAGCGCGCCGCTTTGTCCATCCCTTTGCGCTCAAGCTTCATCACTCTCATCGAAATACCGGCCACCGAGGAAAACCTTGTGAATCAGATGGTGCCGATTGAGGCGCGTAAGTACGTGCCGGTGCCTATCGCCGAGGTTGCTCTCGACTGGTGGATTTTGCCGAAGCCGGAGACGGAAGGAGCCACTGATTCAGGAGAGTCTACGGCGGCTCCCTCAAAAGGTGTCGAGGTACTGCTCGTTGCCATTCACAACTCTGTGCTCTCTCAATACCAAGAGTTGGTGACCAAGAGCGAGCTTACTTCGGGCCCGTTTGAGATTGAGATGTTTAGCGCGGTGCGGGCTATTGTCGGGCACGAGCTTTTGCCGGTGATGGTGCTTGATTGCGGGGCGGGGACAACGAAGGTTTCCATTGTCGACTTCGGTGTTGTAAAGGTGTCTCAAACTATCAGTAGAGGTGCCCAAGACATGACGCTCGCGCTCTCGAAGTCGATGCAGATTCCCTTCGCGAAAGCGGAGGAGATCAAGAGGCAGGTGGGGCTCATTGGTACAGGTGATGGTGACGTGGTCTCTATCGTAAACCCGATCTTAGAGTACATCTTTTTTGAGGCGAACCAAGTTTTGGTTAACTATCAAAAAAAGTACCGGCGCTCCGTCGCTAAAGTAATATTGATCGGTTCGGGGAGCCTGCTTCAAGGTTTGGCAGATATTGCAAAGAAGAGTTTTGAGGTTGAGGTAGAATACGGCGATCCTTTTCAGAAGGTTGAGGCACCCGCATTTTTGGAAGGAGTGCTTCGGGATGCGGGCCCGACGTTTGCTGTCGCTATCGGGTCTGCTCTGAGGGCGATACAGGAGGATGCGTAGATTTACATTTTCCATTTCTTATCATGGCAGAAATCCAAACATCATTTATACCAAAGAAGTCGCTCGGGTCCGGTGGGGGCCCGGCAAGGGCGGGAGCAAAGCCCGTGGGACTATTGCTTTTGCTCTCAATCCTCATTTTTCTAACGGCCGCCCTGGTGCATGGAGGTGCTTTTCTTTATGAAAAACAACTTCAGAGCTCAATTGCCGGAAAAAAAGAGCAGTTGAGTAGGGCGGAAGAGGCCTTTGACCCCGGTTTTTTAGAGCTCCTTGATCGCC
Source organism: Candidatus Vogelbacteria bacterium CG10_big_fil_rev_8_21_14_0_10_51_16 (assembly GCA_002774795.1). Classification (GTDB taxonomy): domain Bacteria; phylum Patescibacteriota; class Minisyncoccia; order Phycocordibacterales; family JACRKE01; genus 1-14-0-10-51-16. The sequence continues at coordinate 2,625 of PCYI01000015.1, forward strand.
TCGCCACCAAGATAAACATCTTACAAGGGCCACCTGGCTCGACCGCAGGGGGTCTTTTGGGACGACACGTCTCTCTAATTCCTTTCTTGAACTACCTGGAGCGGACCACCTTGCCGACAGTGCGCTTTCGTACCTTTAGGCTTGTCGCATTGCCCGGAGGTATGGCCGATTTAAAAATGACCGGCCTGGCGGAAAACTATAGCTCGGTGGCTCTGCAGTCTGCCGAGTATACTCGTCGAGACAGCCCGCAGTATTATCGTGATATTGTCTTTACCGACCTCAACTTAGACCAGCTCGGGAAGGTTACGTTTAACTTCAGCGCCTCCGTAGACCCGTTTCTGCTTTCATATCATGAGGCGGTTAAGTTTGCGAATCAGACTAATATATGACAAGGTATCTCCTCCCTATTTTTTTAGTAGTCGTCTCTTTTGGCCTATTTTTCGGCTTTACTTCACCAGTACTAACCGATATTGAAAATGCCCGAGCAAAGTCGGCCGAGCTTGAGTCCGCGCTCGCAAATGATCGCGACCTTCAGACTATTCGCTCGGAGAAGCTCGGTGTTTATAATAGTTTTAGCGATGAAGAGCTGGGGAGAATTGATAAGGCTTTACCCAATAGTGTCGATAATGTCCGCTTGATTATTGATATCGACAACCTTGCGTCAAAGTATAATATGGCGGTGAAGAATGCGAAAATCAAGACTGACGAGCGAGGACAGGAGACGATCGGAGCTGACACGCGTGGATACGGTACTGTGACCCTGGCTTTTTCGGTAACCGGTTCTTATAACGATATGCGCTTTTTCTTGCGCGATCTCGAGACGAGCTTACGCCTGGTTGATGTCACCTCTCTTTCTTTTAGCGCTTCCGAACAAGACCTAAACGACTATGCGATTGAGGTGCAGACCTATTGGCTGAAGTAACAATTGGCAGATAGCAGGTAGCAGATGGTAGATAGCAATACGTAATACATGCGCGAATTTTACCTACAACCATTATTTGTGCCATCTGACATCTGCCACCCCCGACGCTCGCCTGAGCGAGGTCGGGGCCCCGACCAAAGCGTCGGGGTTGCCGTCTACCATCTACCAACTGCTAACCAATTATGAACACTCGCACATACATACTTATCGGAATTCTTGGAGTCGTACTGCTAATTGCGGCTTATGTTTACCTTGGTCCTGATAAGAGCTCACCTGCGACAGGCGAACCGGGCCTCGCCACGAGAGGGTCTTCGGTAAGTGTCGGCCCTGAAACTGTCGCCGGCCAGAAGTTTTTGTCTACGCTTCTGCGTTTGCAGGATTTAAACATTACTCGCGACTTGTTTGATAATCCCACTTTCCAAACCCTTCGCGACTACACGGTCGCTCTTGAGCCCCAACAGGCTGGTCGCTCGAACCCTTTCGCTCCTATTGGAGTGGGAGGGGTTTATACGCCACCGCTCTCGGAGCAGAATAATGGAACGACGGCCAGCGCGAACGAGCAAGGAGGCGGAGCTGCAGCAGTTGGTAATGCCGGCGCAAGCGAAAACACGCAAACCCAAGCAGGAAGCGGGTTTTAGGTGGATGTTGCCACCTGCCATTTGCTACCTGCCAACTCTATGTCTACCGTTCAACAATCCCCAAACGCTATCCCCGCGAAGACGATCACCGACTTTAAGATTCCCTTCGAGACGCTCAAATATGTCCCCGAGGAGACGGCCACTCACTATCGTTTTTTACCTCTTTCTCTTACCGATGGAGTGCTTGAGCTTGGTTTTGTCTTACCTCAAGACATTGATGCCCGTGGGGCGGCCGCCTTTATTGCCTCCAAACACGCTCTTCCTTATAAGATTTTTACCATAAGTGAGGCAGACTTCACCAAGCTTTTACAAAACTACAAAGGCCTCGCGGGAGAGATAGATACCGCTCTCGGTCAGTTTGACACCGAGCTTGCTGAGCGCGACAAGGCGGCCAAGGAGCTCCAGGAAAGCATCTCCCAAAAGGGTAAGGTGGATATCATCGAGGACGCGCCAGTCTCAAAGATTGTCGCAGTCATCATTCAACATGCCACCGAGGGGAATGCTTCTGATGTTCACGTGGAGCCATTGGCCAACCGCATACGTGTTCGTTTCCGAGTGGATGGCGAGATGCACACCAGCCTTTTTTTACCAAAAGCTGTGCACGATGCCGTTGTTGCTCGCATTAAAATCCTCGCCAACATCAAACTGGACGAAAAGCGCAAGCCACAAGACGGCCGTTTTTCGGCCACCATAGAAGGTCGCTCGGTGGACTTCCGCGTCTCTACCATGCCCACTTTTTTCGGTGAAAAGGTGGTGATGCGTATTCTCGACCAAGATCGCGGAGTGAAGTCGCTCGACCAGATGGGAATGAATAAGGCCACTTTTGATATTGTAAAGCGCAACCTCGCCAAGCCCTATGGGATCATTCTTATCACCGGGCCGACTGGATCGGGAAAATCAACCACCCTCTACTCGATGTTAAATACGCTAGATAAAGAGGGATTAAACATCGTCTCTCTGGAAGACCCGGTTGAGTATAATATCGAGGGCATCAATCAGTCACAAGTGAGACCAGAGATCGAGTACACTTTTGCGTCTGGGTTGCGCTCTATTCTCCGCCAAGACCCGGATGTTATCATGGTCGGAGAGATCCGCGATAAGGAGACCGCTCAGCTCGCCATCCAGGCCGCCTTGACCGGCCACCTGGTCCTCTCCACTTTGCACACCAACACCGCCATTGGAGCCATTTCGCGTCTTGTGGATATGGGAGTCGACCCATACTTAATCGCCCCTACCCTACTTCTTTCTCTTGGGCAACGCTTGGCCCGCAAACTTTGTGATGTAAAGGAGGCGGTACCTATCGACGAAGCCACCTCTGCTATGATTGAAAAACAGTTTGCCGACCTTCCCCCGACCATTCGAGACGGTATTTTGGCGCAGAAGACAGTCTATCGACCAAAGGCTTCACCCACCTGTGCTTCCGGAGTGCGTGGTCGCGTGGGAGTGTTTGAGACTCTCGAGATCGACGCCGAGCTTGAGGGAGTTATTTTGAAAACGCCTCAGGACATCGAGCTCTATAAGGTGGCTCGTAAAAAAGGGATGATTACTCTGCGCGAGGATGCTATTTTGAAGTCGATGCAGGGGTTGATTCCATTTGAAGAAGCGATGCAATTTTGAGCAAAGCTCAAAATTGCCGAGTCACGAGTCATGAGTCATGAGCTATGAATGATACACTTGGTCTACTCGTAACTCGCACCTCGTTACTCATGTCTCTCATAAATACCCACAGGTAATTCTCTTTACTCTACTATATACTAATTACTATGGCTGACACTCCCGCCCCCATAAAGCCCCGCATTTATATCATCGACGACGATAAGTTTTTGCTCGATATGTACGGGCTCAAGTTTACCGACTCCGGCTTTGATGTCACGCCCATGACCGATGCCAGTGAGGCTTTGGTCGCCCTCGGCAAGGAGACGAAGATTGACGCTATTCTTCTCGACATTGTGATGCCGGGGATAGACGGCTTCGCCTTTCTTGAAGCCTTCAAGAAGATGCCCATCGCGACACAGACGACGGTTATTATCCTATCTAATCTCGGCCAGAAGGAAGACATAGAAAAAGGTCTAAAGCTTGGTGCCGATGGCTATATTGTGAAAGCGAGCTCCACTCCTTCTGAGGTGGTGGAAAAGGTGAAGACTATTATGGGAGAGCACGCGCACTAGGCCACAGGCCGTAGTGCGCAGGGTATAGTTCACTACGCCCTACGCCCTGATGCGCCCTACGGCCTAACGCGATTGCGCTACAAGCTACAAGCTAAATCATGAACTACCCAAACGAAATTAAAGAGCTTCTCGATACGCTAATAAAGCAGGGCGGATCCGACCTCCACCTTTCAGCTCTGCGCCACCCGACTATAAGAGTGTCGGGCGAGCTTATCCCCTTGGTGCAAAAACCGGAGCTCACCGGCGAAGATACCAAAGGATTGGTGCTTGAGCTTTTGGCCGGGGGCGACAAGGAGCTGTTTTTAAAACAGAAGGACATCGACTTTGCCTATGCTCTTCCGGATGGGACGCGTTTTCGTGGAAACGCTTTCTTTCAAAAGGGCATGGTCGGAGCGGCTCTGCGCTTGATACCAGCCCGCATTCCCACCTTCGAAGAGCTTAATCTGCCTCCAATCTTAAAAGAGTTTGCCTTTAAGGAGCAGGGCTTTTTTCTGGTGGTGGGGCCGGTGGGTCAAGGGAAGTCCACCACCCTTGCGGCCATGATTGAGCTAGTGAATGTCGAGCGGGCCCGGCACATTATTACCGTGGAGGACCCCCTTGAGTATATGTTCGCCGAGAAGAAGTCTATCATAGACCAACGTGAGGTTGGTTTTGACACCCGTGATTTTAAAACCGCTCTGCGCTCAATGTTTCGTGAGGATGTAAACATCGCCATGATCGCCGAGATGCGCGACCCGGAGACCATCGCGGCCGCGGTCACCGCCGCCGAGACCGGCCACTTGGTGCTCTCAACCCTCCACACCAACAACGCCTCCCAAACTATCGACCGCATCATCGACACCTTTCCGGCCGCCCAACAGAACCAGATTAGACTTCAGATTTCCACCTCGCTTTTGGCCATCTTTTCCCAGCGCCTAATCCCACGCATCTCAGGAGGGCGCATTCCCGCCTATGAGCTTCTTATAAACAACTATGCCATCGCGAACCTCATTCGCGAGTCCCGCACCGCCGAGATTACCTCTGTTCTCGAAACCTCCGCCGAAGACGGCATGATCTCCATGAACCAGCACTTGGCCGATTTGGTGCGCCGCGGAGAGATCACCCAAGAAACAGCCTTCGCTTACTCACAGAATCCGGAAGCGTTGCAGAGAAGACTTACATAGCCATAGGCCGTAGGGTATAGGGCACGGGCATAGTGAACGCTACGCCCTACGCCCTACGCCCTACGCCCTACTCCCTACTCGCCTATGTTATTCAAATACAAAGCCACTGATGCCACGGGAGTTGTTGCCGGAGGGACGATTGACGCCCCCAGTGTTGATATTGCCATCAACTCGCTTCAGCGCCGTAATCTGGTGATTGTGGAGATTGATTCCGCCGAGAAAGGGGGCTTTCTTTCGCAAGAGGTGGCGTGGTTGAATCGCGTCAAGCTCAAAGATGTGGTCATCCTTTCGCGTCAGCTCTCTACTCTTTTTGAGGCGAAAGTACCGGTCACGAACGTCTTTAAGTTGCTCGCCGCGGAGTCAGAAAACCCAAATTTGCAGACGAAGCTCACCGGTGTCACCGATGATATCGAGGGGGGTATGGCCATAGCGAATGCGCTCGCCAAACATCCGGACGTCTTTACTCCATTTTATGTAAACATGGTGAAGGCGGGCGAGGAGTCCGGAAAGCTCTCGGAGACCTTCGTATATCTGGCCGACTATCTTGAGCGTCAGTACGCGCTTGTTTCCAAAGCAAAGAACGCGCTTCTGTACCCGGCTTTTGTGGTGGTATCTTTCATAATCATCATGATTCTGATGATGGTGGTGGTGGTGCCCCAGCTCGCCATTATTCTGCGCGAAACCGGCCAGGAGCTCCCGCTCATGACCCGCTTTGTCATGGCTGTTTCTGACATTATTGTAAACTACGGGCTCTTTGTCCTCCTTATTATTGTGGTCGCCTTCTTTTTCCTCTGGCGCTACATTCGCACCGGCGCCGGTAAAAATGCCTTTTCCCAGTTTAAGTTTTCCATTCCATATCTCGGGACGCTCTACAAGAAAATGTACCTTTCCCGCATCGCCGACAACATGGACACGATGCTCTCCTCGGGAATTCCCATGATAAAGGCCATGGAGGTGTCGGCCGAGGTGGTTGGGGACGATCTGTACCGGCGCATATTGCTCGACGCCACCAATCAGGTGAAAGGGGGAAGCTCTCTTTCGGCCGCCTTGGGGGAGCATGCCGAGATGCCTCATATTATGGTGCAAATGGCGCGTATCGGCGAAGAGACGGGTAAGCTCGGTTTCGTCTTGAAGACGCTCGCCCGTTTTTATAAACGGGAAGTGGATGGCGCGGTCGATACTTTGGTGAGCATGATCGAGCCCATCATGATTGTTCTCCTAGGGCTTGGGGTCGGTTTCCTCTTGGTGGCCATTTTGGGGCCGATTTACAACATCACGGCGGGACTCTAAATAGTTTTTAGTTTCTAGTTTGTAGTTTTTAGGTACGCCATGCTGAAAGTGGTCACCGCAACCATAGACTACGCACTACAAACTATCAACTAAAAACTCTTAAGCTATCCACAGCCCCGGTTTCCAAAATGTACATTACTCCTATACAATAGAAGACAACATCTAAGCAACATAAAATGAGTACAATGAATAAGAAACAACACCAAGGGCGTTCGTCCACGAAGTGGCCACCTGCCACCCCCGACGCTCGCTTGGGCGAGGTCGGGGCTCCGACCAAAGCGTCGGGGCTGCCTCCTGCTACAAGCCACTTGCCACCTGCCCGGCAACTCAATAAAGGCTTCACCCTTACACCAAGTCCTGTGAGCAGACTTGGTGTGACCTTGCGGAGCAAGGGAGGGTTCACCCTCATTGAGCTCCTCGTCGTCATCGCCATCATCGGTATCTTGTCGTCGGTGGTCTTGACCTCCCTCGGTAACGCTCGCAACAAGGGTGCGGACACTGGTATTATTGCGAACCTCTCCTCCATCCGCACCCAGTTTGAGGTGGACTATGACCCGACAAGCAGTGGCAGTCCATATGGCACTGGAGGAAATTGTAGTAGTGGCGTTTTTGCCTCAGGAGTTTACGAGCAGGCAATAGACCGCGCTAACGCCTTAAGTAGCGATGACGATGAGTCTGTTTGTAAGATTGATGGAAGCAAGTGGGCGGTGGCCGTGCTCTTGAAGTCGAACGAGAACAAGCACTACTGCGTGGACTCGGCGGGGAATAGCGGTACCTATGATGCTCCTAGCGCGACTATTCCATCGGGAGTAGCTAGTAATACGGCCTGTGAATAGAAGCGTGTCTTTGAAGATTACTAAAAATAACTGTTTAATTTTAAGCTAAGTAATAATTATGAAAAAAGGTTTTACATTGATCGAGCTCCTCGTTGTCATCGCCATTATCGGCATCTTGTCTTCCGTGGTGCTCGCATCCTTAAACAGTGCGCGTTCAAAGGGGAGTGATGCCGCTGTTCGCGCGGCCATGTCTGGTCTTCGTACTCAGGCAGACCTATACTACGATACGAACGGTGACTATGGCATCAAAGTTGCCGATGGCAACTGTGCCACTGCCTCTAGTATGTTTGTAGACACATCCGTGAAGGCTATTATAGACAACGCGGTTTCCAACGGCGGTTCCGCGGGCGCTAAGTGTGAAGTGGATATCACGGGTGAGGCCTATGCAGTATCTGTAAATCTGAAGACTTCCGGCGCCGGCTACTTCTGTATAGACTCTTCGGGCGCGGCCACTACCACCTCGGCCGGCACAGTCACTGACGGCGTCTGCTCATAGCCTCTCGTCACGTCATCATAATCAACATAAAAGCGCCCGCCCGGGCGCTTTTATGTTGATTCCAAACACAATACAGTCACCGATTCTGAATTACGAAACTCCTGTTTTCGTCTTTGCGAGGAGCTTCGGCGACGAAGCAATCTAGGTTTTTCTGGATTGCTTCGGACTAAAGTCCTCGCCACCGCTTATAGCGGGGCCCC
>PCYI01000015.1:10345-10780 GCA_002774795.1 Candidatus Vogelbacteria bacterium CG10_big_fil_rev_8_21_14_0_10_51_16
TAATTCACAGTCACCGAGTCACTGCACGGTGCAGTGACTCGGTGACTGTGGGGTGTTTTACGTTGTACACAAGCTGGTTTGTTGGAAATTGCTATAATGGATGGCATGGAATATGTTTCGGCGCTTATAGTTTTTATTCTGGGCCTCGTAGTGGGCAGTTTTTTGAATGTAGTCATTCTGCGCTACAACACCGGGCGAGGGTTCGGCGGTCGCTCGAAGTGCCTATCATGCGTGCGAACGCTGTCGTGGTATGAGCTACTGCCCCTTGTGAGCTTTCTTGCTCTCCGCGGTCGTTGTCGTGGGTGTAAGGCAAAACTCTCGGTGCAGTACTTCGCGGTCGAACTCTTGACGGCGGTAGTCTTTACGCTCACAGTTGCTCGTCTCGGTTATTTATCTACTCCACTTGACCCCGCCCTCCTCCTTCTGCTGGGCGTT
>PCYI01000015.1:10835-11009 GCA_002774795.1 Candidatus Vogelbacteria bacterium CG10_big_fil_rev_8_21_14_0_10_51_16
ACGTTCTGCCTGCTCGCGCTCATTCGGGTTGGTCTTTCCTTTCTCCTTGATGTCAATTACCCGTGGTATGTGGATATTGTCTCCGGAGCCCTCCTTGCTATCTTTTTCGCCTCACTTTGGTATTTCTCGCGGGGTAATTGGATGGGTTTTGGGGACGCCAAGCTCGCCCTTGGA
>PCYI01000015.1:11066-11375 GCA_002774795.1 Candidatus Vogelbacteria bacterium CG10_big_fil_rev_8_21_14_0_10_51_16
GGCGGGGCGGCGATTGGCCTTCTTGTTATTTTAGTAAACTACCTACGCGGGCGACGTAGGAGCTTTACTATACAGTCCCAGATTCCTTTCGCTCCGTTTCTGATTGCCGCCTTTTTCCTCACCTTCCTCTTTGAAATTTCCTTCAGCTCGATACTGCCGTACTTTAGTATCGGCCCCTTTTAGTGTGGCTACCTACTTTTTCCCTAAAATTATGCCACGCGCGACGACTTACGATTTACAATGAACGATTTAGGAGGTACGAGATACGAGTCATGAGGTACGAGGCACGATGAAAAACCAACAAAAAAC
>PCYI01000021.1:0-332 GCA_002774795.1 Candidatus Vogelbacteria bacterium CG10_big_fil_rev_8_21_14_0_10_51_16
CAGAGGGTGATGTTCTTGCGGTCGAGGTGCGCGTTCGTCTCCGAGAAGTACTTAAGCTCGAAGACGAGCCGCTCGAGAAGGGAGTTGGTTGGGACCCTCTTCTCCCAGATGATCTCGGCCGAGGTGCTCTTCCAGTACTCGTCGGCTTCGACCACGTCGCGGAGGCAGACGGCGTAGGTCTGCGTGGCCGTCCGGTCGTTCACCGTGACGGCCGCCTCGAGGCGGTGGGCGGGGGGACCACCACCTCCGCGAGGTTGACCTCGAGTTCGAGGACATCGCGGTAGAATGCCTGCCACTCCTTTTGCTCGCTCTCGGAGAGGGGCCGGGCTGGG
>PCYI01000021.1:349-36614 GCA_002774795.1 Candidatus Vogelbacteria bacterium CG10_big_fil_rev_8_21_14_0_10_51_16
TTTCCAGGCATCGGCGACGCGCCCCGCGAGGTCGGAGTCCTTGAGCACGCCCAACCAATCCTGCCCCGTCACCCCGAGATGTTCGAGCTTCTCCAACACTGCCGTCACTTTCTCCCGAGACATCTGCTTCAAGCTTCCCATAAGGGTCGCCTCCTCTCTAAAGAACATGGCTCGCTTTAAAGCTCATTTTGGTTTATCTTTTGCGACCACCATGGCCACCAAAAGGGAACTCCAGGCTCGCCATTTCACTATTTGAAATAGTAGCACGGTACACAATGTATTGTCAAGACGGGCGGGCGTAACTGCTCACGCCCTAGGTATGTTATCCCGGCCCCGTATCCAGTACGGGGTAAACTTGGGTCGGGATCTCCCCATACGAGGGATCCCCCGTAGTGGGACAGGCCCCGGGTTGAACCTGGATCCTTGCCTGCCATCGCTGTGCTTAGGCACTGACAGGCAGGCCGTTCTGCAACGGGATGATACCCAAGAGATGCGAGAGGCGCGGGCAGTTATATCGTCAATTACGTCAATGTCTAAAAAGGCGGTGGAGCGGCGTCCTCGGTTGGAGTGAGCTCAAGGATGTTTGACTCCTCACTCTTTCCGACAGCATTTTCGGCTCGCACCTTAAACTTATAGGGAGTGTCGTTTGTGAGGCCGTCCACGGTGGTGCCGGCGGGGTCGATAACACCCGCGAAAGTAGAGGTAGCCACGAAGTCGTTGTCGCTGTAGAGAATATCGTAACTGGTGATTGCAGAGCCGCCATCATCGGGCGCTGTCCAGAAAAGGAAAACTTCGCCGTCTGTCTCGTTGTCTTCGCCATCAAGATCAGTTATGGTTGTCGGCACCGTAGCGGGAGCGACAGGTGTAGCGGTCGGCACGTTCGAGACCGTGCTTGTGCCAACAGCATTTGCGGCAAAGAGCTTGAACGAGTACTCAATGCCATTTGTAAGGCCAGTAATCGTAGTATCCACAGGGTCGATGACGCCCGCGAAGGTGGTAGTAGAAGTAAAGTTATCAGCACTCAAAAAAAGTTCATAGCCGGTAATAGCAGTGCCGTTTTCGGAGGGAATAGTCCACGTGAGAGTCGCCGCCTCGTCTCCAGCCGTAGCGACCAGGTCGCTAACTGCTCCGGGCGGTCCGGCGGGGGTGGCCGAAACTATGCTTGACGCCTCACCTGTCCCCGCACTGTTTACGGCAAAAATTTTAAAAAAGTATTCAACACCATTGGTGAGAGTTGTGACAGTGGTCGCTAAGTCGACACCGACTCCGTCGTCAAAAAGAAGATCATCAACCGTAAAGTTGTCTGTGCTGAAGCGGACAAGGTAGTCGCTCACGGTGGCGCCCCCATCACTCGCGGGCGCAGTCCACGAAAGAGTGGCCTCACCGTCTCCACGCTCGGCAACGAGAGAAAGCGGGGCCGATGGAGTGGTAGGCTCCGGGTCCGGCGCCGGAGGCGGTGGCGTGGGAGCGGGTGCGGACGAACCGCCCCCACCTCCACCACCGCCACTAAACCCTCCCCCACCACCGGGAGACTGCACCTCAAAAATGGGCTCGCGGTTTATAAGAGAAGAGACGGGTGCGGGCGCCTGTGGTTCTACGGTCGGCGCGAGAGCAACTACTACGGACGACTGCGCCACCGCTTCTTTTTCTATAGTTGGCACTTGAACGATTACATTCGATTCGTTCTTTAAAGATATCTCGTTTGTGGATAAGGGATCGTTTGTCGTTATTAGTTCCACATTGACCACCTGCGCCCCGGGTGTGGTGTCCGCAGACAACAACGAAGATTCCACGTCGATCGCTTCAGTTTGCGCTCCTTCATTTTCATTCGTAGGCAAATCGGCTCCCGGTATCAATGACTCAAGCTCGCCTTTGTCTTCTTTTACTATACCGGCGTTGGGGTTTAGAAAAGGCTCATCTTGTGACTTTACAAAGTCCAAAAAGGGCAAGGCAACGCTCGCCCCACTTACGCCAAAAGAACTGTCCATGCGAACAAAGCGAAGTTCGCGTGTTTTGGCTTGCTTGTCTATAAAGTCGAGGCCCAAGAGAACGGGGATAAGCAGTAGAGCTAAGATGACTAAAGCTTTTGCGGAGGAAACGAGCGAAAAGCGATACTTGCCCTGGAGACCTTGAGTAATGGTAGCGTGGCCATGATTCATCCTTATATTCTACCATAGAAGCGATAGAATAGCAAGTATATGCCTGTGGACAACGGCCCGCGGCTACACGCAGGCTCCTTTGCATGCATGCCCACAAAAGCTCAGCTTTAAACTATTTTCTGCCTTAGAGCACTCTTGTCTAGTATCCATCTTCTAAATCTGACAAAGCTTTTTCTTCAGTTTTTTTAAAGAGTCTTCGTCGAGAATGCTAGCAGCGAGGGGGGCGTGGTCCCGAAAAAGCTTTACAACCGCCTTAAGCTCCTCGGCGGAAACCGTGTCTGCTTTTGTAATCAGTAAAATCTCTTTTTTTTCGGAGAGGCCGGCTCCGTATGATTCAAGCTCACCTCTGATGGCGCGATAGTCGCGCATGGGGTCAACCGAGTCGGCGCTAACACAATGCACGAGCACGCGAGTGCGGCGGATGTGACGGAGAAACTTAGTACCGAGCCCTTTGCCTTCGGAGGCCCCTTCGATCAAGCCTGGAATATCAGCTAAGATAGTGCCGTCCTCAAGTACACCCAGATGTGGCTCAAGGGTGGTGAAATTATAGTTGGCCACCTTACTCTGGGCCTTGGTGATGGCATTTAAAAGACTGGACTTTCCAACATTGGGAAGTCCAATAAAACCAACGTCAGCGATAAGCTGGAGCTCAAGGCCAATGACGGCCTTCCCTCCGGGCTTGCCCGGCTCGAAACGTTTTGGCTCGGAAGCTCGGGCGTGTGAAAAGGCGCGGTTACCCCGTCCCCTCAATCCCCCCTTGGCCACCACCACGCGTTGCCCCGCCTCGAGAAGCTCATTTTCTATGCCACTCGCACGGTTGTATACTAAAGTCCCTCTTGGCACCGCGAGCAAAATGTCACTTCCAGCGGCGCCATCCTTATTGCGCCGGCCGGAAACACCGGAAGGAGCGAGGAAGTTTTTCTCGAAACGGAAGCGACTTAGGTCGAGCACTTGGCTATCGGCCACAATGACGACAGAGCCTCCATTTCCACCATTGCCACCTGACGGCTTCTTCGAGTAGCGGTCTTCACCAAAAGTAACGGCTCCGCGGCCGCCCTTACCTCCCGTAACAGTGATTGTAACTTCGTCGATTAACATATATAGAGGCAGTATGAGGTAGGCAGCCCCGACGCCTTGGTCGTGGCCCCGACCTCGCCTGAGGCGAACGTCGGGGTAAGCAGTAGAAACTCAATCAAACTCTAGCATACTTCGTGTCAAATCATCGAACCACGACACCTAAATCGCATTTGCAGTCTAAACTTCTCTAGGATATACTTTTACCATGGCAAAGAAAAAAATCGACCTTGAAGGTATCTCCGGGCAGATCGAGTCGCTCGCTAGAATTACAAACAGTGGCTTTTCGCGCACAAATGAGCGTATGGATAAAGTAGAAAGGCGACTGGACGGGATCGAAGTTGATGTAAGGGAAATGAAACAAAACGTAAATTTTTTGAGAAGCAACTTAGTGAACAGAGAGGAGTTTAATGATGTTGTAGTACGACTGAAGTTTCTGGAACGCCGGGTGGGCGTGAAGCAACTCCGATAATGACCTAGCGCCTACTTCACCGCGCTTGGAGCAGGCTTCCAGTGCACCCGACAGAGTTTATCGGAATGCTGACGGGCATACTCATATGCGCCGGTGGCGGCCACCGAGCCCATGGCGGCGGCGGTGATGTCTTGTTTGAAGCCCCCAAAAAGATTGACGGTGTCCCCCGCCACAAAAACACCCGGGACAGTGGTGGCCAACATGCCGTCTGCTTTTAGGTAGCCGTACCGGTCAAGCTCACAGCCGAGCGACTGACCGAGGGCCACATTTGGCTTCGCGCCGATTTCTACAAAAAGCCCGTCAACGATGAGCTCTTTCGAACCATTATGCTCTTTTGAGAGGAGAAGCTTCTCCAGCTTCGCTGTGCCCACGATCTCCTCCACTTGCGTATTTTCCAGAATCTCCACCTTGTCCCCAAGCGCCTCCACATGCTCGGCGTTGATGGGCTCCCCTTTCACTGTCGAGCGGGCGATCAGGTAAATCTTTTCGGCGTACTGGGCCAGAAGAAGCACGCCCTTCAAAGAGGCGTCACCCCCGCCGACGACCGCCACTCGTTTGCCTCCATATAGAGGGCCGTCGCAAGTGACGCAGTAGTGCACCCCTTTGTTGGCGAGCTCTTTTTCGTTGGGGAGGTCTAGATGCCGGCGCTCGGCCCCACCGGCCAATATAACACTCTTTGCATAATAGTTATCGCCATCTTCAGTCTCTTCGTTTTCTTTAACCTGCACAGTAAAACAGGCATCTGTGCCGGAAATGGCCGTTACCCACCCTTCGGCGTAGTGGGCGCCAACCGCGAGGGTTTGCTCCTTCATGGTTTTCATAAGGTCATAACCGTCGATTGAAGGCGCGCCTGGATAGTTTTCTATTTTACCCGCTTTAGCCGTCTCGCCCCCAAACTCCCCTTCCACAATAAGGGTGCGCATCTGATAACGGCCGGCGTAGATGGCCGCCGAAAGGCCGGCGGCGCCGGAGCCGACGATGAGGAGGTCGTAGACGGTTTCTTTCTGGGGTTGGTTGTTGGGGGACATAGAGATAGACAATCAACGATGTTTGAGAGCACAAACAACAATCAAGATTATAATGTCAAAAAAGAACGAGGCGATACATCTTAATCACTTGTTTAAGCACGAAGCACAAAATCTGAAGCTCCGACGTTTCACCAAGGGCGAAGGTAGGGGTCCCGACCGCAAGCGTCGGGACACAAACAAATCAGAAGTACTAAGTCCTAAATATCCAAACATGTTTCATTTCTAATTTTTCTACTTTGAATTTAATGCTTGTTTCGTGCTTCAGATTTCGTGCTTCGTGCTTTGTGCTCAACAAGCAGTATAAAAAAACCAGGTGAGAGATTTATGTCCTAGGCAAGCCCAAGGAGTTGTTTCATTCGCCCCTTGTCGAAGCCCACCGTGAGTTCGCCATCTATGTCTATGACCGGCACGCCCGCCTGGCCTGATTTCTTCATCATCTCCTCGCGCCTAGCCACGTCCTCTGCGACGTTGTGCTCGGTGTATTCGACCTCCTTATCATGAAAAAACTCCTTTGCCATTTTGCAGTACATGCACGACGGGGTCGAGTAGATGGTAACCTTGTGCTTTGTCTTGGATTGTGTTTGTTCCATGGTTAATAGGATTTAAACTAATAGAAAAAACTATTATAGCAAATAGAGGAACTTCTCCAAAATATTAAACTCTCTCATGGTTACTTTTCGGAAACGGCAAGCTTCAATACCTCCTGCGTAGCTTTTCGGTAGGTGCAGTAGTCGCACTCCGCTCCGGCCCGAGGGAGAGTGCCGTCGAGGCAGTCTTTGGCATCGAGAAGGGCCTGATCCACCCAGCTCGGGTCGCCCGTGTATGGAATCAGCTTGATGTCAAACTCGAGCTTGCCATCGAAGGCCTCCTTGTCGCTGTCGCCGTTGCAGTAGACGAAGTAACCGGTGTCTGAAACCTTAAAATCGTTTTTTCGAAAGAGCCATTGGTACACCTCCATCTGACGCTTGTAGCCAATTTGCCAGTCGGCGTCGAGCGACACCTCTCCTTCCTTCGACGTGGCTTTATAGTCCACAATAATCAACTCCCCTTGCGGATTAACCCACACATCGTCCACTCCGCCACAGACCAAAAAACCGGTGGCAAAATGGCGATGAGTGATGCCACCACGAAGAGAGTCGCGCCACTCGTCCATCTTTTCGTGCCGATAGGGAACCGCGTCGAGTCCATATGCCTTCATGAGCAGGTGCGCTGTCCCCTTGGCGCGATGCGCGTCAAACTCTTTTTTAAGAAGCTTATCGACGGCGGAGTTGAGACTAAAAGGGTAGCCAGGAGGCCGAGCGGTGCCGAGCTTGTTGTCTATATAAAAACAGCGCGGGCAGGACATAAACAGGTCGAGCTTGGAGCGCGAGAGGCGCCAGTTCGGCCCGCCGTAATTCCACTTGGGGTTGCGATGGGGTTTGTAGTAGGAGGACATTGAAATAGGAAGTAGGAATTAGGAGGTAGGAAGTAGGAAGTAGAGGAAGAACGTCGCGTGTAAGATTAAGGATAGTATACCACAGCGAACGAAAACCTATTGCATCCGAGCAACAGGTATGCTTTGCTAATAAGGGATTTAGTACCCTGAGGAACAGAAGACCATAAGGAGGTCTGCAAATGATAGATGGAATGCGGTTTCGGCTTGAGGTGCGCCTCATGGCGCTCAAGGAGAACCCCGAAGAGGATGAGGTGCGGCATCAGATTGACGAGGAGCTCACCCTGGAACTCAAAGATGGAGGGTATGTCGTTCTTAAGGATGTGCCGCATCTTTGCGGAGGACAAATGCTGAGAGTCAGAGGCCGAGGTAGCTCTCAATTCACAGCAGTGCTCGACTGGCTTACCGTTCTGAATAGAAGCATGGCATACCAGCCAGAGTGGCGGCGGCGAGAGCAGTTCGCTAACGCCTGCGCAGAGGCGGAGGAGCGAAAGGGCGAGCTCCTCGAAATACATCCCGACAGAGGATTCCAGAGAGTGATTGAAGACTTCGGACTGCCGGGACAGCTCGCTACGGCCTTCCATAGCGCGCTACATAACATCGTCTACAGGTCCCTTGGCGAGGCACACCAGCGCCCCAAGTTGCCGGTGGATGATCTGGGTCCGCTTCTCAAGGTCCTCGGGGCGACAGAGTTTCTTCTCAAGGGAACACGTATGGGCATCGTCTGGATGGGCCCCGGCAAGCCAATCGGTATCAAGCCCACGTGAGTTAATCTTTTCCCGGCACCCGCTCGTCGGATTTTCGAATCCGGCGGGCGGTAACTTTTTGTGGGCGTAGATGAGAAGACGTAGACAACACTCCTTAAACATTACGGCACCACCACGATGGCGCCACGATGGGCGGGGTTGTTGAGATTATAGAATCCCCAAACGCCAAGACGAGTGAAGTTCACGCTATATTGACTGCCCTTGCCGACGGAAGAGCTCTGGCTTAAACCTTCATATCCATCCTTGCCGGGCAAATCCAGTTTGGCCACACGTAAGGCAAGGTCACTATCGTTTACAAAACGCACATCATAGCCACGCCTTACTTCGGTCACAAATGGGTCGAAACCATTTTCGTCGTAGTAGATAATCCGCACAACGTCGATTGTGTAAAGACGAGTGGGAGCAGGCACTCCCCCGCCGGCACCCGCATTAACTTTTCGAGGAGGTTCCGCCTGCGTCGGCACCTCATTAGCTATGCCATCTTTCTCTTTCGAGCTTGGGGCCGATTGCGTGTACCAAACTAAAAGAGCCACTAGAGCGATCACTCCGAGAGCGGCGAGCACGTAGTTGCTTTTATGTTGCTCGTACATATCTTGATATTTACCCTACTCTCCTATGCACCCATGTCAAGATGCGTTAAAGCGAAGGCGGAGTTTACTTCCGTTTTTTTGCCCGGGTTAAATATGTCAAAGGGGTCGAAAATCTTTTTTACCTCCTTGAAAAGCCCAAAGATGCGCTCGCCGTACATTTGCTCAAGGTAGGGGCCGCGAATAAGGCCGTCGTTGTGCTCACCCGACATAGAGCCTTTGTATCTAAAGACTAGCGCGTACACTTCAGCTCCGAGTTTTTTTATAATCTCTACGCTCTTGGGGTCGCTCATATCCATAAGGGGGATAATATGGAAGTTGCCCCCGCCAATGTGTCCCGCAATGGTGTAGGTGATGGGGTAGCGCTCCATAATGGCATAGAGTTGGGGCAAAAACTTCGGCAGAAGGTCGGGGCGCACCACAATGTCGTCTATAAACGGAGCTGTGCGCTTGCCCCGCACATGGTGGCGGAGCATATTGAAGCTCTCGCGCCGCACCGTCCAGTATTTTTTATTCTCGGCCTCGCTCGCTGTTACCTTAGTGCGCAGATCGAACGGCTTGAGGGCGGCCTCCGCTTTGTGGGCTTGCGCCTCCGCCTCTTCGTCGGACTCCGCCGTGAACTCGGCCATTAGTACCAGCTTGGGAGCACCGCCACGCAAGGCCATGAGAAGCTCTGGCAAGAAACTCCAGGCCATCCTGACCATCCCCAGCCCCATCTGCTTGGCGAGCTGTGGCAAAAAACGAAGGGCGATGTTAAAGGTGTGGTCGTCGTACGACTCAAAGCTCTCTGGCCGGTGAGCGAGCACGGCCTCATCAATCTCGCCGAGCCGCGCCATGTCGTTTAAAAATATTACAAGTAGGCGGGCATGGGGCTTGGGTCGCACAAGCCCAAGAGTGATTTCGGTGATAATGCCGAGCGTCCCTTGGGAGCCGACGATAAGTTGGGTGGGGTCAAAGAGGCCCCGCTCACGGTTGTAGACATTCCAAAGGGCGTAGCCGGAGGAGTTCTTACCCACCTGAGGCTTTGCTAGTTTTAACTCCTCTTCATGGTCAAAAACTAATTTTGAAAGCTTACGATACAAGTCACCCTCTACCGAATGAAGTCGCTTCTTCGCCTCGAGCGCGGCAAGGGTCAGAGGCTTAAACTCATACTCCTCGCCGTCTTCGAGGACCATCTTCACCGCTCGCACATAACGCTCCGTCTTGCCGTAAGAAAGCGACTTCTCGCCTCCGGCATTGTTGGCCACGATGCCCCCTAAGGCACATAGCTCGCGCGAAGCCGGGTAGCTCGGAAAGATGAGATTGTGTTTGAGGGTCTCGCGCTCAAAATCGCGGTAATACATGCCTGGCTCCACGACCGCGTAGTCGGGGCCGATCTCTCGCAAATGGTTCATGTGGCGTGTGAAAACCATTACAATCGAAGTCGAAAGTGGCCCACCTGACATGTCAGTACCGGCAGCCCGGGCGGTGAGCGAAATATGTCGACCCGCTTCCCGCTCTTTGCGTACAAACTTGACCAAGTGTTTAACATCATCCACGTCGCGTGGAAAGACCACCACTTGTGGACACACCCGAAACAAACTTGCATCTCGGCTGTAGGTTTCTAAGGTGGCCTCATCGGCCATCACCTCCCCACGCACGACCATCTGCAACTGTTGAGCAAGCGTCATCATCATGACTACAGTATACCCCGCGGAGTACGAGAGCGCGTGGGGATAGTGCGACCTACTGACTGTGAGTTACGAAATGGCCCCTCCTCCTGGCCGCGGGGAGGAATCGCAAAGCACCCTCCCCCACATCCCCAGCCACTTAGTGACTGGGGATGTGGGGTGGGAGTGTGGTCTTATCTATAACCGACCAAGCACTAGCGCTGTAAAAAAAGAAAAGGCCCGCCGCGTTCACGCTACGGCGGACCTTTCGGGTCGGCAGAGCGGTCGCGGGGGCCTGAAGTTAGTCCTTGGCTCCATGTCTGGGAAGGTAAAGCTCCACCTTCTCGTGCTTCTCGTGCTTCCCCTGCCGTTGCTCCGGCGTGGGTCGAGGAGGTGGAGGCAGTAACGGCGACGGATGAAAGTGCTCGCGTGCACTAAGCGCCTGATGCTTGGGGCACTCGTGCCGCATCCTGCAGTGGGTGTCCCACTGCCCCGAGTTCCAGCACAGCTTGTCGATGATGCTCTCGACTCTGCCGTGCAAGAACTCGAGCTCCTTGTGCAGGTTCTCGAGTCGCTCACTCGGCGAGAGGGAGAGGGTCTGCTCCACCCGCGACATGCGCGGGTCGGTGAGCTTGATGATGCTTTCCGTGACCCGCTCGACTCGCGCCATGCCGGCGAGAGTCCACACCTTCTCGTCCTGGAGCTCGACGATTCTGTGGACCTTACTAGCGACGATGTAAGTAATACATGCGGAGTAGACGCAGGCAAGAAGCAAAAGCATGCCAAGAAACGTTACCCCCCTCCTCATCTCGGTCCTCCCCTCCTCACGGAGGGCCCCCATGTCTTCCTGCGGAATTCCCATCTAAATCACCTCTTTTGGGTACTGGGGCGGTATGCCCCTCTATGTTAATGATAGCACATACCGGCACACAAGGTCAAGGGCTGTGGGTGTGTCTGCTCGCACCTCACTCATCCCTCGAGTGTCATCCCGTTGCACAACGGGATCCAGGTTCAATTGTCTGTTAGCGACCAGGTCGCTAACACTACACCCCCACATCCCCAGCCACTTAGTGACTGGGGATGTGGGGTGGGAGTGTGGTCTTATCTATAACCGAGAAAGCACTAGCGCTGTAAAAAAAGAAAAGGCCCGCCGCGTTCACGCTACGGCGGACCTTTCGGGTCGGCAGAGCGGTCGCGGGGGGCCTGGTCACAATCATGTGTAGTAGTGCAGGGCTAGGAGACAGGCCATCGCAACAATACCACAGATTGCTATGATGGCCTTCTGTCTCATCAGCTCCTTTACCGGGTTATCATGCATTTTTACCACCTCCTTTCAATTTGCTGAAAATCTCAGAAGTGGTGGCTGCTACAACTGGGGGATAGGCGTGGGGCCGACGAGCTCGAGTCGGCCGTCATTGTCATTGTGGCTGTCGGCGCGAGGAGCGGTGTCCGCACGCGACACAGGCCCATCGGTCTGACCATCCGCGTCGCCAGCGCTCGGACCAGAAGGCGGCGCTCCTCCTCCACCCCGGAAGCCTGCCACAACACTCGCCACTCTAGTACAGAAGGTCTGCCAGACGTGGACCGCGAAGCCGGCGACGCAAAAGGTCACAACCGCGAGCATTGGGCATAGAATAAGCCATGTATAGCGCTCCTCGAACAGGAAGCGCGCCAACCCTTGGTAGCCTAAACCCGACGCGACGAGTGAAGCCGCGGCCGACAAGAACGGG
Source organism: Candidatus Vogelbacteria bacterium CG10_big_fil_rev_8_21_14_0_10_51_16 (assembly GCA_002774795.1). GTDB lineage: Bacteria > Patescibacteriota > Minisyncoccia > Phycocordibacterales > JACRKE01 > 1-14-0-10-51-16. The sequence continues at coordinate 11,248 of PCYI01000021.1, forward strand.
ATGGCGAACCAGAAGACGATGACGTAGGCGCCAACACGGTTACCTCTAGTGAAGTCGTCGAAATCTTGCAACCTTCGGCACTTCGGCCAGCCGCCCGTGACCATGAACCCGAGGATGAAAAGCGCCGCCGGCCCAAGCAAGAAGATGAACTCGACCCCCGGCCGAGACAATTCAGCCGTTCCGATGATGAGCAAGTACGGGATGGTCAGGACAAGCCCGACCAGACAGTAGAGTACCCCAAGCAACACATGCATACCGATACCTCCCAAAAGGTGCTTAGACGGAGGCGCTCGCCCCCACCACTACTTAAAGTGTACTACTGAAATCTACTATCGTCAATAGTAGCGGTAGCTTAAACCATCACGCTCACCGCACACACCCATATCCCCAGTCACTAAGTGACTGGGGATATGGGTCTACTTTCAGCGTGAGCGTCTAAGTGGTTTTTGTTGTCTTAAGCCAAGTCTCCACCTTGGGCGTATCGCCTTAAGGAAACCGGCTTTAACCGTGGATACATACCGTTCACGTACCACCACTTTTTCATAGAAGTCCAAGAAGGCAGCCGCACGATATACTGCTCGCAATTGCTCGTAGAGGGTTTTTGGATAACTGTGCCAGAATTCGCCCTCCGGTGCATAAAGATGAGCGTACAATATCTTTCTTCCGTTAAGCCGTGTGGTCAATCGTTCCATCACTCGATTTACCTGCACGAACTCTCGATATGCAAGCGCGAGCGGACCCCAGATGCCGACGTTCATGACCCTGCCGGCGCCAATATTCGTCGGGGAGAACGGGTGTACCGCATCAGTCCGCAACAGGCAAAGCCATAAGGGATAGATACCGAGGTGCTCGTGGGTATGCTCTAGGAGTGCGGTGGTGCGTTCAAGTGGCACGCTGATATCTTGGACAAAATACTCCTGCGCCGTACCCGTCTCGTGAAGCGCTTGGTAGAACGTCCGAGTGTTCATGATCGGGTTCAAGATAAATCGTGTCAGGCGATTGAATGGCACGCGGAAGCGATCGAAGGCATACTTCCCGACAAAGAACGCGCCACGGTCGTACCGGAAAAGGTAGTCAATGAGCGGCACCACCTCCTCGCGGATCACTCCCGCCCGGCTTATCGTATCGGCGTGCAGCGAAAACCACTCATCATGGGCCCGACAAAAGCGTGCCAAGGGAAGACCGCCGGTTTCGTGACAGCGCGTACCGAGCATGATGACCCCACGGTCTCTTGCGAAAAGTAGTCCACCAATGAAGTCGACCCCGACGTTGTCCCAATGCTTCTCGGTGACGGCGACCGCTTCCGAGAAGCTTGCTACCGGGAGGTAGCGAAGTCTGACGTAACGAGTCGCAGGGATCAACCGCAGGCGGATTGCGGTGATTACACCAAGGCTTCCGCAGGAACCAGGGATTGCGCGAAAAAGATCGGTGTGGCTGCTGGGAGAGGCGGTGACCAGAGCGCCGTCGCCAAGCAGAACGTCGTAGCTCTCACACAATTCATGGACAAGGCCATGCCGATACGAGCTGCTCTCGCCCGCCCCGCCTGCAATTGCGCCACCCAAGGTGATGTTCGGAAACTCGGGAACGACCGCGGGGACAAGACCACGCCTGCCTGTCTCGTACACCAGCTGCTCCATGGTAACTCCCGGCTCAACGAGAGCCGTGTTGCTACCGGGGTCAATCTCGAGCACGTGGGTAAGGGTTGAGGTATCAATGCTCCGATCCTTGTCAAATCGCTGGGTCCGCGTGCTGTTCGTACTGCCATGGTAGATGCGGACGCCACGAACACCAGCATGATTCAGGAGACGAAGCTGGTCCTGAAGCACTGCGACTCGTTTTTTGTGCTCGGCACTATTACTCATTGCGGGATGATTAGGTTATTCCGTTCACCGCACTGTCTCGTATCCCCCCTCCACCCCATTCGGCGAGAGGACGATTTGCCAGAGCTGGATACTGCGGGCGCGGAAAGCGCCGGCGCAAGCAAGCAGGTAGTAGCGCCACATGCGGTGGAAGCGGTCGTCATAGCTGGCAGTCGGGTTCAATCCCACCCCTCCCACCCCACCCCAGCCCTCCTCTCGGGCAGGGGAGGGGGCATACACCCTGGCCCCAGCACCAGAGCAGAGCTCAGTGCGGGGCACAGCAGGAGAGGGGGTTAAGCCTACGCCCCGCTTACACCACCACCGCTCAAAGTTTTTATGCCAGGCAATGAGCGTAGTGTTGTAGTCGGGGCCGAAGTTGTGCCAGTCTTCGAGGACGAACAGACCCTCGAGGGCGCGGACCGTCTTTGAGCTTTGAGGAATCATGCCGTTTGGAAAAATGTACTTGGTAATCCACGGGTCCACGCCAGAGGTGCGATGGTTATGGCCGATGGTTTGTAGAACAAAGAGTCCTTCCGGCTTGAGCATCTTTCTGACAACATCGAAGTAGGTGCGGTAGTTTTTGTGGCCGACGTGCTCAAACATGCCGAGCGAAACGATGTGGTCGTATTCACCTTTAACGTCTCGGTAGTCTTGTAGACGAAACTCGACCTTGTCGGCCACACCAGCCTCGTGCGCTCGCTCTTCGGCGAGCACCACCTGCTCCTTTGAGACGGTCACTCCTGTGACGCGCACGCCGTACTTCTCGGCAACATAAATGGCAAAGCTTCCCCAGCCGCAACCGATGTCGAGGATGTGTAATGGTTCGCCGTCCTCACTCCGCGTCCGTTTATCGAGCCCAAGCTTACGGCAGACCAAGTCGAGTTTTGCTTCCTGGGCGGAGTCTAGGTTTTCTGGGACACGCTCGAGATCTTTCCAATAAGCGCAGGTGTAGGTCATGCGGTGGTCGAGCATGGCCTCGTACAAGTCGTTGCCGATGTCGTAATGCTTCTCTCCCACCTCAAACGCTTTCCCCCTCCGCTGTTGGTTGGTAAGGCGGGAAAGAAGGTAGGTAAAGAGCGGGGCAATACCGACAATACGACTGTCGAGTTTGGCGCGGAGGATGCGGGCAATCATGTCGTCAAGCGCCTCACACTCCCACCAGCCGTCCATGTATGCCTCCCCGAGACCGAGCGAACCCCGCGCAAGCAAGCGACGGTAAAGCCGTTCGTCGTGTACTTTAATATCAAAAGGACGGGCGCCATTAATTTCAATACCAGCTCCCTCCAAATGCTTCTTTATAATTTCTTTTGCATTCATTTTGCATTCATAAGGTTTATCATACAATACCAATACAATACCAAACTGACTGGGTAGTTGAAAGTCGAGCCTCCAAGTCAGAAAGATGCACCGGACACATCAAGAGCCCGGAAGCTCTCGATGTCTACCGTGACTTTTTGGTCAGGGTAGAATGTCGAGCATACGGGCTCAAGCGAGAGTTTGCTTGCTCGCCTTATCATCGCCCCACAGATAGTCGCCAACAATTGACACGAGTTCATTGAGGGCCGTGCCGAAATCTGCGTTGACAATCTGATGGTCACATTCGCGACAGTGTTTAAGTTCCTCCTCCGCAGTAACAAGCCGACGGTAAATCTGGGCTCTATTATCACCTCGCCTTCTCAGGCGTTCAGCTAATACCTGAGGATGGGGCGGAACAACAAAAACAGTAAGAGCCCCCGGATATCGCCGCTTTATATCGCGCGCGCCTCGATAGTCCAAATCCACAAGTGGCACACCCTCTTCGAGTGCCCGGTGGAGTGAGAACCATGGAAGCCCATATAGGTGTCCATGAATCATCTTCCACTCTACGAAAAAACCGCAGAGCACCCGAATGACAAAACCGATGATCGAGTAGAACCAGTAGTGCGCCCCATGCACCTCTGGGGTGCCGTTGTTGATCCTGGGCCTCCGCGACGTGGCCGTGACCACGCGAGCGAAGCCAGCAATGCGATCTTCGAGACCCTTTCGCAGAGCATCCTTGCCGACTCCAGATGGCCCGACGAGAATTACAATCTTGCTCATTACTGCCCTCCTCGGGTCAGTCACAGAACTAAAAGACTCCAAAAACAGAAGGAGTCAACCGTTATCAGTTAAGCAAATCTGGATGGTTTGTCAAAGAGCTGTATGAGGCCACGATGTGTCGTTCGCCGCTTAAAGTGACAAGACCGTCCGATAAAAATCCCGCCATGGCGGGATGCTGTGATAAAAGTCTTTTCGATTAGCCACATGGAATGTATTAGGAATTAAGAAGCCTTGCTTCCGGGCCCGTTTTCGGACGGTCTGGGAAGGGGGAGGCACTGCTACTTCTTTGTGAGCCAATAGGCGAGGGCACCCGCCACGAGAAATAGGAGGGTGACGGTGGTGGGGAGAGTCGAGGCAATGCCGAGGCGCTGGAGGAGAGTTTGCGAGGTGGTGGCCGTAGCCTGAAGAGATGCGGGTTCTTCGCCTAAGCCACCCACTACTTCTGTGTGCTCGGCGACAAAAGTAACCCCATTCGAATCAAGTGCTTCAGTTCCCTGTCTTTTTGACCACGAGTCCAACCCCCTCCCCGCCTCCCCGTGGCCAGGGGGAGGAGAATTTAATGCCGTGTTCATATCTGCTTTTTCTCTGTCCTTCAGAATTGTCTGCCTACCTGCCAGTTCGCACGAAGCAAGAGCGCCGGCGACCACGATGGGTTGTCTGTCGGAATCACAGATACAGCCACCCCACTCATCGCGGCCGACAGCATTGAAAGGGCATACCTCTTGCACACATACTCCCCTGCTAGACAAAACGAAACCAAACGGGCAAGCGTACTGCGCTCCGCTCTGTATGGGGAGGAGTAGGGGTAAAAGCAAAACTACCCACAATCTATTTTTCATAACAGGGCAGTCTATGTGAAGTCACCATACTTCGCAATCTCTATCCGCAGAACCACATAATTAGACACATTGTATTTAACCAATCACTGTATAGTGTAATTAGTGCGCGATTGTTAATACGTAGCCAAAAAACTGCCAACCAGAATACCGACGGCAATGGCGATGCCACCGATGATGAGCATGCGGAGAGTGCTCTTCACAGGCGACGAGCGCGAGAGAGTGGCACTTGCGGCACCCAGAAGAGCCAGTGCTACGGCCGAAAGAGCGAGAGAGTGAGAAAAAGCATCCGGGCCAGGCACAAAAAGGTATGGAGAAAGCGGAATAAATCCAGAGAGAACATAGGCACCAAACATAATGGCCGCCTCTCGCACCGGACGACTCGCCCTCGTTTGTGAGTCGCCCAGATAGTCATCGGCAGAACTTTCCGAAAGAAAGCTACCGGCGGACATGGAGACCGCCTCTACAAAGATGAGGACAACCCCAGTGAGGATAATAGTCTCCCGCGGGGAACCAGCGGCGGCCACGCCGGAAAGGAGGCCGACTGTGGACGCCAGACTGTCTTCCACCCCAAACACAAAAGTGCGCAGATAGGAAGCTTGAATTTCTTTGCGAGAATTAAAGTTCATGTTTTTCGTGATATTACCATGTATTAATAAATCTCAAATCGCATTCCGGCTCTGGCGTGTCAACTTAATCAAGAATCGCGGTGACAAATTTAGGGGGAGTTGCCCGGTCTTCCAGTTTGAAATTAATTCGACCGATAAGTTGACGGCGAACGGTCTCGACATCTACACGCCAATAGCCTTCTTCTGGCGAGGTACGTAAGGAGTACGTTCGGAAGCCACCATCACGACCACCCGCGATGGGGAGCTCGACACGCTGAATGGTTTTCCATTGCCCGACCGACTCATCGTAATGTCGCCAATGATGGAAAACAGTAAGATTAAAGCGTGTCGGAGAAAAAATAGCGGTGTAAACAAAGATTGGCTCATTTGCAAGACGTGGCACGCGATCAAACTGCCGAAGGTAGTCGAGCCATTCGGGCTCCTCGGCGGTAACTCGATAGGCACCGTTCGGCAAACGCGTGATGTTGTGGTACACGCCAGCCGCCTCCATGGCAAGAGGAATGGGCGGAATAATGTTTGCAAAATACATGACATTGAAAACGGCGTAAATACAAAGCAGTGTGTAGCCAAGCTCACGCCTTTCCTTGGCGTCAATATCGCGAGAAAACCAATCGAGTCCGCGCAAAACCAGGTCCATAAGGGCAAGGCTTAGGATGCCACTCAAGAGAAAAGTGCCAGCACTCACAGTCTTGGTAAGAATAGGAATGAGCACGATGCAGTATGAAAAAAGAGCTGTGAAAAAGATGGCGAGACGAAATGTTAAACGTTCATAACGCGAACGAAAAAATTCATTCCCAATAAAGAGAACAACGAGCAGAACAAGAAACGGCCAACTCGAAGAGATGGTGCCACTCTTTGTATAGAAGATGACAAACTTCCCAAAGAGGCCACCGAAGGCGAACTGTAGAACAAAAGGCAGGAGGGCACGGAGCTTTTCAAGAAGGTGATGGCGGCGATACCATCCAACATGAACATGCATGAGCGCAATAGCAAAAAGACCAATAACGAGATGAGCTATAATCCCGACATTTTCAAAGAGAAGGTCAATGCGTTGAAAAAAGATAATGTCAAAAACAAAACCGGAAACAAGGCCGAGTATCGAGAGGGGTCTCTCGTGCTTTATAAAAAAGGTGGTGAGAGCGGAGAGCATGGGAATAGAAAGTAGGCTCTAGGAAGTAGGCAGTAGGGAGCAAACGCTACGCTGAACTCTGCGCGTGGCGCACGATAAACTTTCGGATCTCTTCCATAAGCACAATAGTCCCGGCGAAGGCGATGGCGAGGAACCATAAACGGGCATCCATGGCGACAGTACCAAAAACTCGCTGAAGTGTGGGTACTGTAGTAATGACAACATGCATGAGCACGGCTACTGTGGTAGCGCCGAGCAGATACCAGTTCATAGGCACGCGTCGGCTTGCTATCGAGGCCGTGCGAGAGCGACAGTTCCAGGCATTCCACCACTGGGAAGCGGCAAGCGCGGTTAGAATGGCCGTCTGCAAAAGCGCTCCTTGTACGATGTCACCCAAAATATACACAAAGAGGGCGGTGGCCCCGACCATCGTGACGCTCATTAAAAAAATGCGCAACGCCATCGAAGTATCGATGAGTGACCTGGAACGGATTGGCCCGCTTTCACGCGAGCGCGCGAGTTTCGGCTCAAGCACCAAAGGAATCACAAGTATGCCGTCAGTCACAAAGTTTAGCCAAATAATCTGCGAAGCGGTAATAGGTAAGGCCGAGCCCACAAAAAGTGCCCCGACCACAAACAGAAGCTCTCCGATTGAAGTGGAGAAGAGATAGAGAAGTACCTGCTTTAGAGAGATGGTGATGCTTCTCCCCTCTTCGACGGCGGCACCCAAAGTGGAAAGATTTCCGTCTACGAGCACGATGTCGGCAGCCTCACGCGCTACCTCCGTCCCCTCCCCGCCCATGGCAATGCCCAGGTCGGCGCCCACAAGCGAGAGGGCGTCATTCACCCCGTCCCCCGTCATGGCAACCGTGTCGCCGTTTTCGCGCAGGGCCTTGACGATGCGTAGCTTGTGCTCGGGAGTAACGCGCGCGAAAACATCACGCGAAGGAACAAGCTCCAAAAGCTTTTTATCGTCCGCCTCCTCTATTTCCAGACCGGTCAGGACGGCCGGGTCATGAGCGATGCCGACTGATTTCGCAATGGCGCGGGCGGTGAGTGGGTGGTCACCGGTAATCATCACCACCTTTATTCCCGTGGCTCGAATGTCACGTATGGCGGAAACCGCGCTTGCCCGCAAAGAGTCCGCGATGCCGAGAAGGCCCACCAAACAAAGCTCGTCTATCTCCTCCGCTTTAGCCACAAGAGGCGCGTTTTCGCGGCGACCAACCGCGATCACTCGCAATCCTTTTTCCGAAAGTTCGCGCACCTGCGCGTCATACCATTCGCGCTCCTTTATACCACAACGCGCGCATCCACCACGTTGCCAATAGGTAACCACTTTTTCCATAATGGCCTCGGGAGCTCCGGCCACCGAAAGGGTGGGGACCCCGGCCACGTCGTGGATGGCGGCGTGGTATTTTGTCTCCCGATGAAATGGATACTCGCGCAGAACAGGATGGGCCGCCTCGATGGTGGCTCTGTCGAAGCCAAGCATGGCCCCAAAGGTAATCATGGCCGCCTCGGTAGGGTCACCGGAAACCACGTGCCACTGTTTGCCACCGTGCTTGGATTCAATGATGGCCGTTGAAGAACGGGTGACGAGCCGCGCGAGCTCCATCAAGCCGGGGTTTTCATGTGGTTCGACCACCTTCTTTCCATGAGTAATAAAACCAGTCGGCTCGTAGCCAAGCCCGCCGACCGCGTAGCGCTTGCCTTCCACGATAGCCTCCTGGACCCGCATCTCGTTTAGGGTAAGGGTGCCGGTTTTATCAACCGCAAGCACATTTACCCGACCAAGGGCTTCGACCGCTTGCAGACGCTTTACGAGCGCATGCCTCTTGGCCATACGCGTCACCCCCACGGCGAGCACTACCGTGACCACAATTGGAAGCCCCGATGGCACGGCCGAGACCGCAATAGCCACCGCCCCCGCAAACATCTCTCTCGCAGGCACACCGATACCAATACCCACAAAATAGGTGGTGGAAACAATAATTCCAATTCCCCACAAAATCCCGCGCGAAAGACGCTTGATGCTCACCTTCAAGGGCGTATCCTGCTCCGCCCCCTCTAGCTCGTGGGCAATAGTGCCGATGGCAGTGGCCGTGCCGGTGGCGGTCACAACCGCGAGCGCGCGCCCACGAGTTACGGCTGTCCCCTTAAAGACCATGCACTTCTGCTCATGTACGGGGAGCTTTGGTCTCGCAAGAGCCTCCGTCTGCTTCTCGACAGCCATCGACTCTCCGGTAAGAAGGGCCTCGTCTACAGCCAGGTCGCGCACCTCAATGAGGCGCCCATCGGCGGGCACTCGGTCGCCTTCGGCGAGCACAATGATGTCTCCGAGCACAATGCCTACATCTACTAAAGTGCGCGTCCTACCGCCTCTCAAAACAGCCGCCGTCCCCTTAGTAAAACGCTTTAAAGATCGCAGGGCCCCCTCGGCCTTGCCCCCCTGATAAGCACCGATGATAGCGTTTAACAGAAGCACCACGGCAATGACAATAGCGTCGACATGGTCACCGATAAAAGCGACCGCGGCCGCGGAGACCATAAGAACAACTATCAAGGGGTCCGTAAATTGGCGCAGGACAATCTCCGCCCAAGTCGGAGGAGGCGCATCGGGCAAACTGTTTAGACCGTCACGCTCAAGACGCAGTTTCACTTCATGTTCCGTAAGTCCACTCCGCGTTGTGGCAAGCGCCTTCAAAGCGGCGGCAGGAGTTAGAGTGTGCCACGCACATACTGCTGATTTTTTTATTCGTCGTGACAATAATCTATTTACCATTCCATCATTGTAGCACGGAGACATATGACATTCTCCACAATACTAGGCACATCATGGCTATTATTCTGTATTGTAAGGTATGGAGCGACCGCTACTTCATCATTTGATGAGTTACAAAAAAAGACCTCCATGGAGGTCTCTTTTTGAACGCGGTTGCGCGAAAACTAGGCGGCTGCCTGCTCACCACCTTTGGCGGGAGCGGCCTCCTCTGAAGCACCTTCCACAGGAGCTCCAGGGTTCATCGGGTCCGCGGCCGGAGCGGTGGGGTCCATAGGATTTGCGACCGGAGTGGCCGGATCAATCGGGTTTCCTTCTTCCATAGTATTTTGTATTTAGTCGTTATTAGGGCTGACAAAATTCGACCCCGACGCAAACAACTTCGCCCAACCTATTTAGGCAGACAAAGTCTCTGTGGCAGAAAAATCACACAACAGAGACAAAAGAGAGCGACGGTTTTTGAAGTATAGCATACTCAGACCGCTAAGCCAAATTGAAGACTTTCTGGATGGACCAAAAACCGCGGAGTCTTACATTGACTCCCATAAATGGACACACTTCGAGAGATAACATGCCAACTTAATACACTTTTTTAGCCGCAAAACTCAAGGCAACAAAGAATGGTCGCGCTTGCGCTTTTGGCTTATCTATTGGCAAACTCCCTGTTGAGCTTTTTTTGTTTATGCGTTGTCGTTAAAATTAAAATCCGTCTTCGAAACGGATATTACAAACTAGAAAAGATAACCTGAGACTGTAGAAAGAGTAGGCACCCTCCATTTGAGAGAAGTAGGAGGAGACGTGCTACAAAAACACCACAAAAGCACGAAATCATAAAACTAAAGCACGAAACAAGCACTAAATTCAAGGCTCTAAGATTAGAAACAGAATTAGTTTAGATATTTATGATTTTGTGCTTAGAATTTGTTTCGTGCTTCAGATTTCGTGCTTCGTGCTTTATCTGGAGTTCTGTACTCTGAAGTCTGGACTCTGCCTCCTTCCAGTGGTCATTTCTCTACAGTTTCAAAATACACTATGATATCAAGCACCCTTCTCACTTCGCTCTCCGCGGCTATTCTTCAACTCTCACTACTCTATTCATCATCACTTACTTTACCTATTACAAGCGCCCATGTTTCGCCAGATGCCGGCACAAACACGACTATCCGCCCCACAAACAACCACACTGTTCAGAAAAGTGGCTCGACGACAAAAAATATCACCGGTGTAGGTGGAGCAACCAGACCCATGATATCGGCAGAAAACAGCGAGTTAGTGTCTGCCAATAGTGCTACCTCCCCCACTAATACCCTTGTCTTGACTTCTCGCTCCGTAGGGGTCGGGTCCTCGACTGGGCGATACATATCAAACTCTTCTTTAGGTAGCGCCCTCGAGGAAAATCGGAGGACGCATGTGCCGGTGCGCCTAGTGGCTCCCGCTATCGGCCTTAACGCCCCCATCATTTCCGTTGGCAAAAATGACAAAGGAGAGATGGCTGTGCCTAGCGCCGGCTCGGGGGCGGTAGGTTGGTATAGCCACGGGGGCAGACCGGGCGAAAGTGGCACAGCTGTTCTCGCGGCTCATGTTTTTGACGCTTTTGCAGACCTACATCGTCTCGCGATCGGCAACGACATTTATGTCAACACCGCCGAGGGCGAATCTCTTCGTTTTGTCATTGAAAAGAGAGAGCGTTACGGTATCACCGCTCTTTCACCACAAGATCTGTTCGGTGACAGGGGCTCTCCTCGCCTGCACCTCATCACCTGCGCCGGTCGCTATATCCCCGCCCTCGGCACCTACGAGGACCGCATCGTCCTCACCGCCCGCTTAATCTAGATAGTCTTCGACCTGACACTTTCTTCATTCACCTGCCTCTTTTTCATCGCTTTCGCTCCCTTCAAGCATCTTCTCGTCCGAGCGAGCAAAGGGGTTGCCCGCATGGCGCACACTTAAAACAAAGAGTGCGATGAGTACCAAAATAGCCACGCCCATGCCCGCCCATGGAATCCAGGCGTGTCGTTCTGTCAGCCGACTTTCCTCATCATCGCAAACGTCGCCGATGCCATCGCCGTCGGTGTCGCGCTGGTCGCGATTGGGTGTGTTTGGGCAATTGTCTTTATGGTTTGAGAGGCCGTCTCGGTCCCAGTCGTCGCAGGCGTCCCCGCGCCCGTTGCCGTCTATATCCTCTTGAGCGGGATTGGCGACATAAACGCAGTTATCGCGAGTATCTGGGATACTGTCTTTGTCGACATCGGCCGGAGAGAACGCTTCGTTCTCTTGGGCTAACCCCGAGGGAAGCACGAGGAGGCCGGCGTCAACTTCGAGATTTGGCCTCTCTTTGCTAGGGGGCGAGACCGCTCGGTCCGCGTCAAAATAGATGCGATAGGTGCGTTCCGGTTGCGCAAGAAAGCGGAGCGCCACCCCTTTGACGGTGGTAGCTTGGTCTTGCGTGAGCTCAAGCTCTGCCACCCGCAAGGGTTGGACATGACCAAGAGAGACGCGCCACTCTTTCGCGGTCGTAATGGGAAAAGTAATAACCGTCCCCTCCATGGGTCTTTTGGCGACCACAGTCTCCAGATTTCCGTTTTCTGTGACAACACTCACGGTGACTGTCCGTGGTAACGCGACATGAGGAGGCAAAGTGAGAGTGAGGCGCGACGAACGCACCGGCTCCGATGCCGAAAACACAAAGATAGCCTCCGTAGCTGTCTCGCCGTCGGCCACGGAGGGAAAGGAAACATAGGTAGCGGAGTCGCGGTCGACGACATCGCGCGGGGCTCCACTCGTAGTCTCCGGCAAGACACGGACACTGAAGGGAGCTTCGTTGCGTCTCTCCTCGAGACGCACTAAGTGGGGCACAAACTCCATAGTGGTCGTATCGAGAACGGCGTAGGTATAACGGTCGGAAACGGTGTCCGAAAAAGAAAGCTCGACGGCGGTCGGGACAAAGATGTCTAGTTTCGGAATGGAGCGATACTGGCGGAAGGCGCCGGTCGTCTCCTCTAGCGGTGGCGGCTCGGATATGGGAGTAAGGGCGAGAAGTGGCTGGGTCGCAAGACCAAAAACAAGGAGGCCGACAATGGAGCCAATAAGTGTAAGAGTTTTGCGGGACATAATTACGGGTGGCCTTAATTTTTACCATCTTCTAGATTCTGTTGAGTGTCTACTCTTCGCTTTTTTCCAAAAAAAGCTGTGCCCATTAAAAGAGCGCCGATGACAAAGAAGGTGACGATACGGCCGGTGAGCTCTAACTGCCAAACATCCACAAAGATGAGTCGGGCAACCACAAGCCCGAGAAGGATACCACCGTAATGGGTCAGTCCTTTTTTCTCTTCGCTTACTCCGCGGAAATAAAGGCTGATGCCAAGAACGGTATAGACTGCAAGGGAAAGCAACGTGGCAATATCCGACGGCAAAATAGCATGACTGACCAGCCACACCAGGGCAAGCAGGTAGACACTGCCAGCGACCAAGAGTGACGAGGCGAAGGAGTTTTCTTTGTCGCCTTTTGTATCGTCTCGCACTCGGTCCGCGAAAAATGAACCAAGCGTGATAAGAATAAGGCCAAGGATAAGCAAGACGAAAAAATCCTCGTGAATAATGTTCGGAGAAGACCAAGAGGAGGCCAAAAAGCTCGGCACCGAAAGTAAGACCGGCAGAGCAAAGGTGTAGCTGGCCTTTTCTGCCAGGCGCGCATCCCGAAGAATCAGGTAGGTGATGCCGGTGAGCACGGCCGCCTCCACGCTAAAGGCAATGGTGAGCACGGCCCCCTCGAGCTCGATAGCCGTGGCGGTGGCGAGCATGACCACCCCCACTCCGGCGTAGGCCAGAAAAGCGCGGGGTCGGTGGGTGTGTACAGAGATGAGATACGAGGCCACCAGGAAAACCAACATACAGGCGACAATAATGAGCGATTGCCACTCCTCGGGCGCGGCCACCATAATCCAGCCAAGAAGCAGAAGCCCGTTCCAAAGAGCGGTGGTGATATCAGCGGCATCTTGGCGGTCCGGATTACGAATGATACCGGCCACGTTGCTCACAAAGAAAAGAGCGGCGAAGGCAAAGGCGATAAAGAGAAAAACATAGATGTCCTCGGCAAAGCCGGAGGCGAGCATGTTTGGCAGACTATAGAGCGTGACAATAGCGAGCGCGAGGGTATTTAAAACACGCCAGCGCGTGACGGCCACCACCCAAATGGTGCCAAGAACCACCACAAAGAGATAGGTAAACTGACTGATGGCAAAGACCTCGAGGGAGTTCACGAGCATGGGGGCGATGGAGGCGAGCAGAAGACTGGCAATAGCAAGCGGGCGCCGCTGATAGAGGACGCTCACCCAAGCGACCAAAGCCGACGTGACAAACATAACAGCAAGCGCAGAAACCGGTGTAAAAAATTCGTAGATACTGCGCGCGGCAAAGATGGTAAGGATGACCGTCGTCGAGCCGACCACCAGAAACACAGCTCCTTGGTGGACAAACTGACGCATGCGCAAAAAGCCGAAGACCATAATGCCGGCTCCCAACATAAGTCCAAGTGTGATGCGTCCCATCGGGCCAATCCAATTATGAATGAAGGCGTAGGAGGCGAGCCAACCAAAAGCAATGAGCACCAAAAAGGCGCCCAGTTTGAGAATCCAGTCCTCTTTGAGCCAAGCCACAAAGTTGTCCCAGGCATCAGGCTCGCGCGAGGGTGTTTGTTCCGGACGCAAGGTCTCCGATAACTCTTTGTGCACAACATGTTCCTCGTGCCTTGAGTCTCTTTCGCTTGTGCTCATGGCAAATGCAGATTTTTCAGCCGGAAGATTGCGGTTTAAGCCACCATGAAGAGCGTGAGCCTCTTCGGCGCCCATAAGATTAGAAGACCCGCGAGCCTCGGTCTCTTGAGCGAGCTCTCCCGTCGCGGTGGCTCGGCTCGGCGAGCCATCATTAGACAGCCCTGCCGCCAGCCTTGCTTCGAGAGCCGCCATTTGGCGCTTGAGAGCGCCGAACTTGCTAAAAAGAACGAAGCAGAGAATAAGCGCGATGATAGCAATCATACTTTCTATAAAGTTATTGAAAAGGTAGTAGGTGAACATGGGAGGCAAGATGGCCCTCTTAACTGGTCTGCATTCGTTTTTTGAAGAATAAGAAGGCAAGTGCGAGAATGACCAAGACAACGATGACAACCAAGACACCAGACCACCCACCCTTCTCGGCAAGGCCGGTGGCTTCAAGCTCTTCACCAGTGTATGGACGTGGATCGTCAAAGCCACCTTCATCAACTTCGAGCATTTCACCCTCCAAGAGCTCCCGCTCTGTTTCGCCAAGACGACTCACGTATGCCTTGTCTTCGGTCACAAACAGTTTTGTCTCCTTACTTTCCGCGTCATGGGCGATAATCATCTCACTGCCACGAATAGAGGCGTTCATGGTCGGAGTTGAGACAGAGAAGTCGCTTCGGATACTTGCCGTGCGGGGGACGCGCGCCTTCACTGTCCCAGCCAGGAGTCTCGTTCGAAGCCGATGTGGGTCTTTGTCGGCCTCGCCTAAAGTAAACTCATCGAAGGTAAGCGATGTGGCCTGCCCGACTACAAGCTCGCCCCCGGGCACCAAAAGCTCGGCTTCTCCGCCAAACCCAACATCGATGCGGTCACCGGGCTGGATGGTTGTACCAACATTCAAAGTAACCCGCTCGCCGTTGACACGAACAAGCTCGACATCTCCTTTCACGTCCATTGCAACAATTTCGCGCTCCGCAACTTTTTCTACCTTGCTTGCCACACCACCAAGATTAACCTCGATCTTGGTGGCGGGTTTACTTGAGCCACCCGCTGGTAGCGGGTCAATTGGGATATCTTGGAAGCGTGCGAGCTTAATCGTGAACTTTTCGGTAAGCACCACTCCCGCCGCAAAACCTTTGCGAGAATGATAGTCGCCCACGGCTGTGTCCGGAATAATAGTGGCTGTCCCCGTCCAAATGTCGCCTTGGGCATCGAGCTTGCCTTCCATCTCCATAAAGCCGTTGAAGTCGCCGTCCGTAAGCTCGAAGGTGTATCCTACTGCCGACCTCTTAACCTCTCCTCCCTCTATGTAGGCGATAATCACCTCCCCACCGCCGGAACCCGTAAGAGAGTAGTCCCCCGGGTGCAAGGTCGCTGAAAGATTTATCTTCCGGGGCTCGCGGGGTAGGTCATACTGCCCGGGGGGAGTCACTTCGGCCGAACCCCGCAGAGTGCGCGCGGAAAAGTCTAGCGTACCAGTGAACTGCTGCGACGGAATACGAGAGTCGGCAAAAGAAATAGTGAACTCGGCCGAGACCGGCGCCGCCAAGAGATCTGCGGGAGCAAACAAAATTGCGGTTGCGATGAAAAAAAGACCGCTATAAAGATATAGTGATTTCATAAAAGTTATAGGATAATCTCCTTCTTTATTGATATGCATACAATATCATCTCGTCTAAAAACAGCAACAGACTACATTGAAATCTTTCTCAGCACATTTGCGAAACTTCGTACTACCTTATAAAACCTCCGTGCAGGGAACATTTATAGACTACCTTATCTTTCAGCAGGATTTCTTCCCCTGCGGTAAAGTTCGCGAGGTCACCTTTCCAGGAAAATCTGTATGACCAATCGCCCTCTATAAACTCTCGTGGCCCGCGGACCGGCAGTGCGTCGCCAGCGTCAGATAGTAGTGCTTCGCGGAGAAAATTGTAGACATCATCTTTATCCATAGCATCGTCAAGGATGTAGCCGAAGTAGTTCACCCCCCAGATAGGTTTGTCTTTCAAATAGACGATCTCTTCACCGACAAAGTCTCGGGGACCAAAGTATGTATCGTGGTAAGTCAGATCTCCTACTACGACATGATAGTCGTTTGAGCCAGGACGAAGCGACGCGCTGTGCTCCACTGCCTTATCAGCGTACGACGCCTTATTTGCCGTGTTCAAGAAATCTGCTAACACACTAAGCTCAATAGGATCTTGCATAGTTTTTAGGTGTATTTATTTTTGCCTTAATTCGTCTATACTACTGTCATCACCAACGGAAAAGATCACCCTGTAAGGCCCGTCCTTATGGGGCCTTTTTTTGTGGCACATCTTCATGGTGGCCCTCCTTATTCACAAGTGATATGTATGGTCGTCTTTTCTGCTAATGGAAAGCAATTTTATTTCGAAAGGTGATCGCGTTGCCACCTTAAAGATAATGCGGATTTTCCGCGTGCGCACCCGATAGATGCTCTCGTATCCTTTCAGTTTCTTGAGATCTAGCCCTTGCCAAGCGCGTGCGTAAATCCGCTTGAGAAGATCTCGTACCAGCAGCGCCTCGTCGTGATCCAGCTTGCGTAGGAATTTGTCTATGCGATCCATGAGCGGAGACGTTTGAGCACCTCTCTGCCATCGACTCCCTCCTTATCTATTTTAGTAAAATCGACGACCTCCTCCCATCCCTGTTCTTCATTAGGAGCAGTCATGTTGAATACCGGTTTGGCCTTTTTCATTACAAGAAATGACCTGACTCGGCTTACCTGATGAATATACTTATCCATGTTTTCCCGAAGCTCCTTCAAGCCGATAATATTTGTTTTCATAGCTTAAGTTTATCTTAAGGTGAACATTACTGCAATAGCGAAGACGGGCAGCTTGCGCACTTCTTGCATGGCTACAAGGTTATCAAGGGCTCCACTACTAAACTGGCTACTCTTGTATGTGCGCCTCGCGCTGCCAGCGGACAAATGTTTCGGTGTCTACAGGCTTACTTTTTGTCCCGCCAGTCTGTTTGTCGACAAACTGCACCTCGACGAAAAGTCCCGGATGGGCCACGTGCACTGCCTTACCGATCTGCCAAGAGCCGTCACCACGCTGTACCCAGACATCAGCCTCTGCGTCAACAAGCCGAAGCGCAAACTCCAAGTCCCCGGACTCTTTCAAGCGGTCCAGCTTTTAGAGGTACTCCGGCCTTTGATCTGTGGTGTCGTTTGGTTTGTTGGTCATAGTATAGGTGTTACTTTTAAAACTCTCTTTCACTTTTTCGTTGCTTTCTTATAGTCCTTTTTAAAATCGCGATGGTAGTAGGCATCCATACCTTATCTATCGAGCCATGCATTTTGCTCAGCAGTTGTACTAAAAGGCCCAACCATGTTTCTACCAGCCTTAGCATCGGCTAGGCGCTTCCGCAGCATGCGTGCGGTTTTCTCATTTGGCACCAACGGCGCTCGAAAAGCAACCATGCGCGTATGAACGATCTGGCGCAAATACGCATTTACGAGTGTACCCAAAGGAAAACCGAGCTCTCCGGCCACCTCTTGCGCAGTCTCCTTGAGCTCTTTATCAGTTTTAATCGTGAGGAGTGTTTTCATGTTACTTAAGTATATACTATGGTATGACCGCATCAAATGCTTCAGCTCACTATTCACCTTATGTTATAGCATATGAAATTCATGAAATGTCGACAAACTTATGCATCGTGATGTCTTGGTTACTCAAACAAGAGTTAAAGTAACCTCCTCTGGCTGTACGATCCTTCCACAGCAATCCCAGCGTCCATCGGTCGCGTCTTCGATGCCCAAACTTAAATAGCTATCATCCCCTGCCTGGTAGTCCCAGAACTGTTCACTCTGCCCTTTCTTGTAGATTTCTTTCCCCGAGACTTCCTCGGCTGTAGCGCGCGCATCATAGAGGAAGTCGAACTCCTTGCCATCAAAGCTGATCTTTTGCGGAAATGGTTGAGTGACGGGCACGTCTACCTTACTTACCAAATAAAAGATGTTTTGTGCCAGATCATCGGCAAAGATGTAGTCATCGTTCAAAAAGCACTTCACATACGAGCTCCCGTCCTCCATTCTAAAGGTAACGACTTGATCAATAGTAAACTGCTGCTCGCCGACATACAGTGTAGCTCCCGGCTGCACTTGAGATCGAAATTCTGTGACGTTCATGTTTTTTAATGATTACTCATATAAAGGCACTACCTTAAATTACACTCTCCAAAATATCTAGGCCTTGCTTGGCTACTTTCTTGGAAATGTTGAGGGCCGGAAAAAAGACAATAATACGGTCGGTAAAGGGTGCAAACGGGAGGCCTTTTTTACGCGCCTTGTCGGAGAGCTCCACAGCATATCCCGCTTTCTCGAACTCTATGCCGATGGCGAGCCCTTTGATACGAATAATCGCGGGAGACTTGAAAGGCATGGCGGACAAGCGATCTCGAAAGTATTTCTCCATCTGCTTCACATTGCTCTCGATCTTTCCCCAGTGCTTGGTAAGATACCCCAGATTGGCGAGCGTGGCCTCGACCGCGAGCGGCTGCCAACCAAATGTGGAGTAGAAACTGAACTCAAACGCCATCGACTTGGCCACTTCGTCGGTCATAATGGTGGCCCCCAAGGCGCCATAGCCACCCGTAAGCCCCTTGGCTAGACACAGAATGTCCGGCTTCAGGCCATAATGCTCCGAGGCAAACAGTTTGCCCGTGCGCCCAAAGCCACAGGCCACTTCGTCGGCAATAAAGAGCGTGCCGTATTTCTTGCAGAGCACTTGCGCGCGACGCATAAACTCCTTGGTCGGAATGCCGACACCCACGTTGCACACAATTGGTTCCATGATGAGCGCCGCCACCTCCTTGGTACGAAGTACTTGCTCTAGGTCATCGGCTGCGCGGTCATCGAGCGGAAACTTGAGCTTGTGTGACGGTGGGAGAAACTTCTTGTACCATGCGCCATACTCACTCGCACCGATACTCAAGGCCGCGAGTGAGTGGCCATGGTAGCCGCCCTCGATGGAGACAAACTTGTGGCGCTTCGTGTGCGCCATCGCTGCTTGCAGTGCAATCTCCACCGCTTCAGTACCACCCGTGGCGCGAAAACTCTTCGTAAGCTTGCCGGGTGTGATTTTAGCAAGCAGCTCGGAGAGCTCCACCCATGGCTCATAGTAGAAGCCGGGATTGACGTATTCAGGGCCGGTAAATTTCGCGATTCGCTTCCGCACCTCTTTGTTACCCCAGCCGATATTACCCACGCACCAGCCCATGAGAAAATCTGTATGTTGCTTACCCCTCGCGTCTATAACATAGCTATCTTTAGAGCCTGTCATATGGAGGTCTTCGGGCGAGAACCCTCGCCCAAGAAACTTTTTATCCCGTGCTTTGATATTCATATGCATTAGCTTAGCAGAGAATGGAAAAAGGCTACATATAGGCGCATGGCTACACATTCCCCAAAAACCAGATTAGCTAACAAGATTGGTTATTTCCGCAAAATCTTCTCCATTGCTTTCCCCTTTGCTAACTCGTCGATGAGCTTATCGAGGTAGCGAATTTCCCGCATAAGCGGATCTTTGATTTCTTCCAGTCGAACACCGCAAATCGTCCCCGTTATCAAAGCTCGCGCGGGATTCAGATGAGGAGCTTTCGCAAAAAAGGTTGCAAAGTTCGCCTGCTTCTTCAGCTGCGCCTCCAATCTTTTCTGGCTGTATCCTGTCAGCCAGCGAATGACTTCGTCGACTTCTGCTTTTGTCCGCCCCTTTCTTTCTGCCTTAGCGACGTACAGTGGATAGACACTTGCAAATGTCATTGTATAGATCCTATTGTTTGTCTTCATGCCTTTTTGCTTCTGTAGCTTTCTTTAGATGAATTCCCGATCGAGCACGGTCTCCGTGGCAGTGGTAATCTCCTTGCCTTCTCCTAGTACTGGCGCTACTTTGTCGAGCGTAGCTCTCTGTGCGGATGATGATATTTTCATTGGGTAAGTATAACAAGAGGCTAGTTACATGGTCTAGGAAAAGCGGAGATACGGCATTTACTACTGTTTACTCACTCTACTGGTTTTACTCGGGATTCCCCATGCACCTTCGGGTAGCCACTTGGTTAAGTTCTGGGCCGCTCTGAGAAATGAGGGATGTTCGGTATCTTTTTTCACTAGAAGTTCTGCGTAAACTGCCAACTCCTGAACAATTGCCCATGCCCGCGATGCTTCGATGTTTAATCTTTTACCCGAAAGCTCCTCGTACTTTTTGGCCGCAGCAGTGAGAATAAGATCATTGATGCGATAGAGTTGGCGGAACTCTTGCTCCGGTGAGCCAATATAGGCGTCCCCAAAGTCTAATATGCTTACAAGACCATGATTCTGAAAAAGCATATTTTCAGCGTTGAGGTCATCATGGACGACCACCAGTAATTTTTGCCGGCGCCGGCAAAAAGTGGTTCTCCACTGCCTAGCCGCCAGTCTTGCAGGATTCCTTCCCCCTACCTATTGCTTCATCAAACTGCCTCCATGTGCTATAACCTAAAATAAGCATTAAATCCCGTGCAAGCCAAAACTCCGTAGCCTGATCAGTACTCAGCTTTTTTATAGATTCCAGATTGTCTTGTATTTGGAGGAGTGCCTTGTCCATAACTATCAAATTACTTTTGTGTAACTTCTCTCCCTTGCTCCGACAATTCTTCTAAGGATGGGATTTGTCTTTCTCGATACTCGTTCCATTCTGTTGTGCTCGCTCCGAAAGCCCCGCTAAGCTCATTAAATACCCCCGGATCTTTAGGACTAACGCCAAGCTGCTTATACAATTCAGCTACTCTGTCTGCTTTTTGTTCGCGGAGCGCTTGGTCAATTTCGTCGATGATCACCTTGTGTGCTTCTTTCTCCTCTTCTGGGATTACCGGTGGTACCAAGAGATGCTGGCCAAAAGGTTCAATTAAACCTTCGAAGCTTCCATTCTCTTTGAACTCAAGAGCAGCCACATCTGGAAACTTCATTGATTTTTCTATTTCTTCTAATTCTCCCCCTGCAAAACTCTGATACGCGAGCGAGAGTACTCCGCTATGAGAAACAATACCAAGACTCTCTAATCCAGCCAGCTGTTGCTCCCTCACAAGTGCCGCCAACCCTTCAGTAAATCGTGCCTTCGCGTCTGCGAAATTAGCCTCGCCAAATAAGCTTGCATCTTGGTGTTCGAAGAGATACTTCATGATCTCTGCATATCTCGGCCCCAGAAATTTGCTCACCCCTGCACTCACCTCACCGAAGGCATCGTTGAGTGCCAAGGGTACGCCTAATGCGCGAGCCATATGAGCGCCCGTCTCAAAAGCCTTGAGCTGTGAGCTGGAGATGAGCAACTGTGGCGGCCGCTCTAAGCCCCCAACAACCTCACCGAGCTGCCCCGACAAAGCGGCACCCTCTGGCTTCAGGTGCCACTGCTTGACCGGCTTCTGACCAGTCATATCCACAAACGCTGAAGCGTGACGAATTAAATATACTTTCATGTGTGGAGTATAGCAAAATTAATGGTGTCTAACATCTTTAACCTTCTCAACCCTCAAAGGGCTAACCTTTGCCTTTCTTTATCAATTCCAACAGTTTGTCGTGGACATACCCGTTTGAAATCACACAGCCCAAACCTTCTTTATCGTACCTTCTCTCATTGCCTTGTAAATCAGTAACCTTACCACCGGCCTCTTCGGTGATGATCTTCAGCGTCGCGACGTCGTGCGCGTACTCCCCGTAAAATACTGTTCCGACGAACTTGCCGTTCGCAACCTGCACGCCGCCGTAGATGACGGAGAGCAACTTCATCACTTTGCACTTTTCTCTACTTAGGGCGTCGAGGAGAGGCAAATTTGAGAACCCAAGATGCCGACCAGAGCCCTCGGCGCTCACGTACGCGTTGAGGAAATTGTCTTGTTTCGAAACAAATATCTGGCTTCCATTCCGATAAGCCCCACCCCCTTTCGTTGCCCAGTACATATTTTTCATGATTGGATCATACACTACACCTAGAACGGGTTGGCCAGTCTCTTGCTCAACAAGAGCAAGAGAAAAAGTAAACATGGGCAGTCCGAGTGAAAATGGCATGGTGCCGTCTATGGGATCACAGACCCAGGTGTAGGAGGATCCTTCTTTGATGACACTTTTTTCCTCGCCGTAGATGCTGTGGTCGGGGTAGACTTCACTTATTCGCTTGACGACGAGATAGTTGATCTCTGTGTCTGCTTTTGTAAGAGGAGTGTTGTCCTCCTTCCACGTAGTCTCGGTGGTGAAGCTAAAATACCGTAGCGCTATTTCACCAGCATCCACGGCAAGTTCTTTGGCAAATTTTAGATATGTCTCCATTGTGAAAGCAGTATACCCCGCCTGCTTTTCTATCATAAATTAAGAACGGAGGCGACTTAACTACATACCACACATAACGCCGGGAAGCCGTGCTCTGCATTGACTCGGTGACTGCGGAAGGGGGAAAGTCTTGTGGACGAATGGCCTTAAGGACGATAGGATTACGACATGGAAGAATTGCCGGAAATCATTCTCGTCGACAAGCCCAAGGGCATCACTTCCTACGACGTAATTAGGCTACTTAAACACACCCTCCCGCGTGGTACAAAAATCGGCCACGCGGGTACCCTCGACCCGCTCGCAAGCGGGCTTATGATAATCGGCATCGGCCGAGGCACCAAACGCCTGACCGAGTTTCTGAAGCTCCCGAAAGTGTACACAGCCGACGTGCTTCTGGGACGGCGCACGAGCACCGGAGACCTAGAGGGAGAGGTACTCGAGGAGCGACCACTAACATCCCAGTCACTAAGTGACTGGGATGTTAGGAAAACTGTTGCAGGTATGTGCGGAACCCTTGAGCTCCAAGTGCCGGCCTACTCGGCGGTGAAGGTCGGCGGGCAACCGCTCTATAAAAGAGCCCGGCGGGGCGACACTAGCATAACTCCGCCCATAAAAACGATGCAGGTTGCCCGCGCGGAACTTCTAGAGCATTTTGCGCACGAACACGGCTATGTTTTACGTGTCGAGTTTGCCGTCGGCTCCGGCACTTACATCCGCTCCTTGGCCGAGGAGCTTGGTCGCCGCTTCAATCTACCCGCCACCCTCGCCGACCTTCGGCGCACTATTATTGGTGAGTTTCGCATCGAGGATGCCCGGCCCATGGAGAATTTCCACTCCTAGCAACAACAAAAGATTCACATACTTTGAATTACGAAACTCGTAAAATTACCGTCATTGCGAGGGCTTTAGTCCGAAGCAATCCAGGAACCGCGACTTATTTTCTGGATTGCCACGGGCTTACGCCCTCGCAATGACGACAGTGAGTAGAGTTTCGTAACTCAAAGTCACATAATTTGTGGCATCATACCATAGCCAAGTTGTAAAGCGGGCTATTTTTCTGCTATATTTGTAGGTGCTACCCTACTGCCAGATCGTCTAATGGTAGGACACATGCCTCTGGAGCATGTTATCTAGGTTCGAATCCTAGTCTGGCAACAAACAAGCGAAGCAGTTTTGTTGCCAGAAGAAAGGCGACTGATCGCCTTTAGTCTAGGATTCGAACGCCGGAGCTTATGACCATCAGCAGAGGTTGCGCGAGGCGGTGCCCAGCTCGAGGCGAGCGACGGCGAAACGAGAGGCGAGGGAGAAACTCCTAGTCTGGCAATTGTAAAAAAGTGGCTCATCGCAATGTCTCCCAAGGTGAGACCTATGTGAGGACCTATGTGAGCTATCCACAACAAATCTCCAAAATAGCCTTTATATATCTACATCGGGTGTGGATATGTGTGGATATATAGAGCTTAAAACAAAAAACGCCTCATCCGATGAGACGCTCGTGAGTCGTTTTTTGTAGTGGACCCGACACAGAGGCGCGCTCTGTGTCGGGTCTGGTGTGTGTGACAGTGGCAGGAACTGGGAGCTCAGCTAAAGTCGAGGCTCTCGGCCATCGAAAGCAGGCCGATTCTCACGTTCTCCCGGAAACGCTCCAGGATGGCGACCTCCGCCTGCTCCATACCGTACCGGTAAAGCAGAGTCATGAGATATGCTCCCCGTGCGTGATCCTCACTCTCCGGATTGATGAAGGCGGCGAGATACTGTCCGTTGACCTCCCGCCCCTCCCGGAACGCCTCGGCGAGCACGAAGCACGCGAGGTCGCGCCTGAAGGCGGCGCGGGACTCGTCGGCCTCTTCCGGATTCGGGTCGTCGTCCAGGTCCAGTCTTCTGTTGCAGCCCATAGTGGTTCTCCTTTCCTTTCCTTCGCGGGCCGTGTGGCCCGCGGGGGTGAAGTTGTTGTCGTTGGTCCCAACCGGCGTCAAAGCGGGCGTTCGGCTTGGATGCGGAGCCACTTCAGACCCGCAAGGTAGTTTGCGCGAAGTTTGTCGTAGTCGGTCACCTCTTCCGATGACGCATCAAAGCACTTCAATAGAGTGAGTACCAATGCGACTGTTTCCTGATCGTCACGCCATTCGTGAAAGAACCGGGCAAGCAAGTTTCCCTCTCTCGTCACTATCTTGTTAGTGCTGAAACGGACGATGATCTGGACCAACCGAAACTGGAAGTTCATTAGACTGGATTCATCCGAAGCCTTGTCTGACTTGTCTGAACCTGCCTTGTCGTCATCCTTGGGTGGCACAAACCGCTCGAGTTTGTCGAGAGCGCTCTCGAGCGTGCCCACCGCCTCAGTGGCTTCGCGGGCTTCTGTCTCGAGCTTCTCGGCGAACTGGTCGAGGAGCCCGCCACGAACTGCCTCGGCGAATTGGAGAAGATTTCTTGGCTCGCTGGTGTCTTGCGAAACCGACAACCAGAAGCTCCTCGACATCTCCGGCCGCATGGGCCACGAGAAACTCCACATACGGAGGCTGTTGAAGAAGAACTTCGCCTTGCCCCTAACTTCTATCTCGATGCCACCCGTCGAGACGTTGTCCCGGTAGAAGACTCGCAGGAAAGCGGCCGCGATGGCGTGCACCGCCTCGCGCAACTTCTCCCACATCCGGCTCCGCTCGTCGCCCGCGCGCAGAAGGCGCTCTAGGGCATCCTTCGGCTTAAGCTCCTTCTGATCCCTGTCTTCTCCTAGCAAACCGCCCTCGATAGCGGCTGTGACGTCTTTCATCTTTCTACCTCCGCGCTTTTAGGCTCGCCGGCCAGTAAAGGAACCTGAAGCTCACCATGAGCTTCGCTGAAAGTATGCAACCATGTACTTCACACAAATGCAAGTCTAGCAAAAGTAACTGCTCACAAAAACGAGTGGCGGCTAACTAGCACAACATATCTCGCTCCGTCTTTGCCACCGCCTTTGGCGGGGTCCCGTCCGAA
>PCYI01000021.1:36628-49701 GCA_002774795.1 Candidatus Vogelbacteria bacterium CG10_big_fil_rev_8_21_14_0_10_51_16
TGATTCCGATCTTAAAGTAATAAGTCTCTCTTCTGTAGAGAGGGGAGACTTATATAGGTTATTCGCAGTCAATTGCCTTTTTGAGTTTCGGGTGTAAGATGGCCATTATAATCAACGTCACCATCATTACCATGCAACGCAACATTATTGGCTGGACTATACTGCTCGTGGTCACCATTGGCCTTGTCTGGTGGTATGTTATGCGAGCGCCGACCCCTACAATCATTCCCGACGAAACCCCTGACAATATCGCCACCTCCACTGGGCCGATTGCGTACAAAGACCTAATCCGAGTGAACAGTCCCATGCCTGTTGAGCGAGGCGGTTTGCCAATTACAAGCCCACTCACGATTGAAGGAGAGGCGCGGGGCAACTGGTTCTTCGAGGCCACCTTTCCTGTCTTACTCACAAACTGGGACGGACTCATCATTGCCGAGCATTATGCCGAAGCAATTCTCGACCCCGACGACCCGGACTCAACTTGGATGACTACAGAATACGTTCCTTTTCGGGCCGTGCTCACCTTCGACTCACCGTTTGCCACGTCAAGCCCAGACTTTATGAAGCGTGGCTCGCTTATTTTACAAAAGTCAAATGCTTCCGGACTACCCGAACACGACGACGCGCTTGAGTATGTGATTGAGTTTACTCAAAGCGAGTAAGAAAAATATACACAAAACAAACATCCCAACATTCTTGAGAATGTTGGGATGTTTGTTTTAACACTAGTGCCCTAGATAGCGACGGACCGCGAGCCAACTAGCTAGAAAACCAACAACCAAACCAGAAGCTAAGAGCAAGAATAGAAGCTGGACGATGTTTGCCAGATAGTAAGAAAGCACGTTGAAGTCACCAAAAAAGTTGCCAGCAAAGTTACTAAACCACAATGTAACAGGGTAGAAAAGCGCGGTTGTGATTAGGGCGGCTACGATTCCATTCATCATTCCTTCGGCAATAAAAGGCCCACGAGTATAATTGTGTGAAGCACCAACCAACTTCATGACGGCTATCTCTTCACGAGAAGCGAAGATGGCTACTCGCACAGTGTTCATGGTGACAAGTACAGCTATACAGACAAATACAACACTCACCACCACACCGAGGCGTTGCAAGATATTGATAAGAGCGGACAAGCGATCGATAACAAGCTTGTTTTGGAAGAAATTAACCTTATCTACAATGGGAGCCGGCGTTGTTCCAACAGATGGGTCGCCCTCAAGGAAAACCGCAATTCCCTCATACTGAGATGGCTCTTTAGCGCGTACGTTTAAGACGGCCCCCAAAGGATTATCTTCTAACTCTTCCAGAGCTCCGAGTACAAGCTCGTCATCGCGATGCCGCTCGCGAAAATCTACGAGAGCCTGCTCTCGGGAAAGATACTCTACTGAACGCACTTCCGGAAGAGCTTCGAGCGACTCTTTAAGCGCGAGAGCTTCTTGCCCTGAGGCATCTGTACGCAAATAAACGTTAACGTCCACCTTGTCTTTTACGTCCACAATTAGAGAAGAAAAGAGTGCGCTCGATAGCACCATGCCACCGATGACAAAAAGGGCTGTGGTCATCACAAAAACAGAAGCAAGAGAGACAACGGTATTGCGCCAGAAGTTGATAAAGCCCGCTTTGATAACTCGTTTTAATTTAATGAAGAACATAATGTCGGACGTACGATATGCGATTTAGGATTTACGAATAATGCATTCCTTCCTAGGTCGTAAGTCATTATTCATAAGTCGTTTTTTATAAGCTGTACTTACCGTGCTCATCATCGCGCACAATTGCGCCATCGTCTAGCGTGATAACGCGCCTCTTTAGATCGTCTATGACCCCGCGATTGTGAGTGGTGAGCATCACTGTGGTACCGAGCTCATTTATCTTTTTTAAAATCTGCACAATCTCATGGGCGTTTATAGGATCAAGATTACCGGTTGGCTCGTCAGCAATGATGAGCTCTGGCTGGTTTACGAGCGCGCGAGCAATAGCCACCCTTTGTTTCTCGCCCCCGGAAAGCTCGCGGGGAAAGTTCGACATCTTTTTCTGTAACCCAACCAGTTCGAGGACATCAGGTACGTCGGCCGCTACTTCCGCATCAGTGCGCCCAGCGGCCTCCATGGCAAAAGCGATATTCTCGTAGGCAGTCTTTGAAGGAATAAGGCGAAAATCTTGAAAGACCACTCCGATTTTGCGACGATAAAGCGCCAGCTTTTTTTTGCGTAAAGAATGAATGTTTACAGACTCAAAGCTAACGGTGCCTTTGGTGGGAGCTTCCTCACCCAAAATGAGCTTGATGACTGTGGTCTTCCCCGCGCCAGAGTGACCTACCAGAGAAAGAAACTCTCCGCGGTTGACAGTGAAAGTAACGTCGTGCAGTGCCGTTGAGTGGTCGGGGTAAACCTTTGACACTTTTTGGAAGTAGAGCATGGTATTAGGGCGCAGGGTGTGGGGTACAGTAAATCTAAAATTCAACAACCAGATAAGTATAGCAAATTATTGCAAGTAACCGAAGAATCTTATGCACTCCTGTGCCCTGTGGCCTACGCACTACGCACTACGCACTAGCTAATGCTTTTTTCCGCCTCAATGAATTCGTCAAGGTCGCCATAGAGCACCTTATCCACATTCTTCTCCTCGACGCCGGTGCGATGGTCTTTGATGAGCTGATAGGGGTGAAAGACGTACGAGCGTATCTGACTGCCCCACTCGTTTGCCGTTGTCTTTGAGATATACATGCCTTTTTCTTTAGCCACGCGCGCCTCCTCTTCCAGCTTGTAAAGTTTTCCGGCAAGCATTTCAAGAGCTCGCGCTTTGTTATCGGCTTGAGAGCGTTCGGCTTCGCAGTGGACGGCCAGGTTGGTGGGGATATGCACGACGCGCACAGCCGTCTCTCGTTTGTTTACATTTTGGCCACCGGGCCCGGATGACCGGGCAAACTCCACCTTGATGTCGTCTTCGGGAATCTCTATCTGCTTTCCTTTGGGAAACTCCGGGATGACTTCCACCATGGAAAAAGAGGTGTGGCGAAGTTTTTTGGCCGAATAAGGCGAGACCCGCACCAGACGATGGACACCCGACTCATTTTTAAGCGTGCCGTAAACATTGCGTCCCTCGATGCGAATGGTGAGGTTGCGATAGCCCCCATGGTCGTTTTCGTGCGCGTGCACGATACTCCACTGCCACCCCTTGCTTTCTACGTACTTTTGGTACATTTCGAAAAGTATGCGCGAAAAATCTTCCGCGTCGTCTCCGCCCGCGCCGGAAAAAATGGAGAGGATGGCATTACCACGGTCGTACTTGCCGCCCGCCCCGCCAGTCTCAAGCTCCTCCTTTAGCTCTTGATACTCCTTCACAAGCGCTTGGGCGTGTATTTTATCAGACCAAAAGGCGGGTGTACCCATTTCGACCTCTATTGCAGCAAGGCGTTTTTTCAGTTCTTCGGACATCTATCTAGTATAGTGTTAAATTGCTCAATTGTTAAATTGTTTTGCCACAACGTCATCAATTTGATTTAAATAGACAATTTGGTTAGTATGTATTATCGCGCCGGTGTAGTTCAACGGTTAGAACAAAGGACTCATAAGCCTTGGACGGAAGTTCGACTCTTCCCACCGGCATAAGTGACAAACTCTTAAAAATTCTATAGAATGCAGTTCTTGCGGGCGTAGCATAGCTGGCCTAATGCGCTTCCCTGTCACGGAAGAGACCGTGGGTTCAAATCCCATCGCCCGCGCCGCATGTCGGACATTCGACAACGTATTCTTGAGGTGCTCACCCAAGCTCATGTGATGAGTTTGGCCACCGTCGACGAGGATGGGCCGTGGGCCACGATTGTAAACTTTTTTCACGACGACCAGCTTAATCTTTACTGGAAGTCGTCAACAATAGTGAGACATTCGCTGGCACTCGCCCGCGACCCTCGCGCCTCTTGCTCGATTCTCGCCGGCAACGAGGTGGGTAAAGAGCTGGCTGTGCAGATTGCGGGGACAGTCACTAAACTGGACGGCATTCGCCCCGACCTCGCTCTGCGTTATATTGCTCGTAAAAAGCGAAACTTACCGACACTCAAACAAGCAACGAAAACCTTGCAAGGTTATTCGTGGTATGTACTCAAACCGGACCTCATTGACCTCATTGACGAGGAGCGTTTTGGGTTTACCAAGCAAAAGCTGGAGCTTTGAAAGATGAAAGAAAAACAACTTTCACGAGGGGCTTCTGCGCAAAAAACCATCTATCAGATAAAAACGGGTGGGAAAATCTTCCTAAAAGCTAAAACACCCCACGGGGTGGAGTGTTTTAGATAGAGCCAGGATAAAACGCTTAACCCAATAACCCAATCGTGATATATACCGCATGCTCAATGCACAACTTTCAGAATGTCCGAGGACGCTCATCCAGATGTGCTAATATGATGCTTGTAGATTGTAAAAACATAGTGGCAAGCGACCTATCCTTAATATAAGTGCCGTTTGAAGAGCTTCATAATTACCGCCAACCCATTGCTTTGTGTGTTGTAACTTGAGTCTGTAGAAAAACTCTTTTTCTACAGACTCACCCTGTCGAATGACAGGGTTGAATGACAGGGTCACCCTGTCGGATGACGGGGTAATACTGCGTTTTTCTTCTTGAATGTTTCTGTAAAGAGTCATTTTTATTTGTTTTTCTACAATCTCAACTTTTTTGTGACCATCTTTTTAGCGATTGATTAGTTGGAGAAAATGTAATAAGATTACACAACTATTCACTGAATAGAAGAAGTCGTTGTAGCCCCGACGCTCGAGTACGAGGTCGGGATCCCGACCCACTTAGTGGCGTCGGGACTCAGTTGCTAAGTTTGCCGTTGTAGCTCAGTTGGTAGAGCAACTCCATGGTGGTTCGTAACTGCCCCACGCGCGAGCAATCCGCGTGCGTATCCCGAATAACGGTTAACAGCCCCCACTGGGCCAAGACCGTGGCGCAAAAAATTACTCAAAGACTCAAAGAGTAGATAAGCGCCCGAACGACTGACAAGGGTCCGCCTCTGGCGGAAAGATACAGTCTAGTCCCTAGATAAAGTGGTACAAAAAAACTAGGGTGTAAACGAAGGAGTAGGTCGTCGGTTCAATTCCGTCCAACGGCTCAAGGATAATTTTTAGAAAGTAGTTTTTAGTTTTTAGAAGGGATGCGTGAAGACTGGTTAAAACAATCAGTGCTTTATCTTGCCCGCACACCAACATTGCCATATTGCCAGCGTAGCTCAGTTGGTAGAGCACGTCTTTCGTAAAGACGGGGTCGTCGGTTCAATCCCGACCGCTGGCTCCAGTTTTGTAGAAAAAGATACAGAAGCACAGGAACACAGTCTAGCTTTACGCTCGGGCTTACTTCAAATCACAGAGTCGAGAGTAGTTTTATGCTTGCTAATATGCGCTGCCTTAAACCAGCACCTTTTCTGACTTTAATGCGCAATGTTCCATAGTATTCATCATGATTTAAAAACTTTTTTCTCGCTGGCACGTTAATTAGACTGCTTTTGGTAAATTGTGTTAAGGGGATATTGAGTAGCAACGACCAGTATCTGAGCACACTAGGTAGTCGGTCTGTATGTAACGAATTAATGCTAAGACGAAGAATCAGGTCTTCTGTTTTAACCGTATAGCATTTTTGAAGCCACTTTACGTACAAAAGAATGGCCACAGGATCACTATTGGTAAAACCCAACTCTTCATTTCCCTTCTTATATCCTTCACCCCAGTACAGGCCCAGACCGACAAAAAGAAGGTCGCGTTGGGAAAATCTTCTAACATCATCTTGAGCCTCTTTCTCATGTATCAAATGTTTATCTTTTCGAATCCGCGCGAGTTTCTTAAAATAATTTCTTAAGGCCACACTTCGCGCTTCGTGTTGCACTTCTTGGAGAGCCCGTTTCTGTTCACTACTCAAGTTAACATCTGAACACCAATAACTAGCGGTTCCTTTACTTATATTAAGCACGCGAGCAATATAACCAAGGCTTTTTCCTTGTCGACGTAACGAGATTGCACGTTTTTTTATTTCTGGTTTCGCCACTGTACCAATATTGAGAGTGCAGAAAACAAATAAAAATGACTCTTTACAGAAACATTCAAGAAGAAAAACGCAGTATTACCCCGTCATTCGACAGGGTGAGACTGTAGAAAAAGAATTTTTCTACAGTCTCAATATTATAAGGATTATTTAGGTGATGTAGTAGTCCGCTTATCCACCACACTAACCCACCACTAAATCTTGCTCTTTCTGTCTCGTCTGCTATACTTGTAAACCTGTTGCCGCGGGGAAGTGAAACGGTAACACGTCAGGCTCGAATAAGGGCTCGTCGCGTAGGAATGCGCGATGGACTCCGGCCAAATTCGGTGAAGCCCTACTCCTAGTCGTACGAATGTCTTGATGGAGAAGGTAATACCGAGCCATGCCTACCCAAGTTTTGTAAACAAAATTTAGGTGGGAGGGTGTAGAGACTAGAGGGTCGGCACCCGACATTGCGAAAGCAAAAGGGTGAAAGTATAGTCCAGACCACAAATTCATCCGCCAACAAGCGGGAAGCAACGAAAGTTGTAGTGGTATGCATAACCTGAAGAAGTGGGTTCAATTCCCACCCCCGCAACAAGCTGAAACTTTCGCTGGAATTTTTCGGGCGGAAACAATATCGTAATGAGGGTAGACTGAAGAAAGTCGGCCCTGACGACCGCGAGCGATATGAAGTACGATAAAGATACGCAAACAATAATTCCACAAAAACTTAAAACAGGAGACGAGATCCGAGTGATAGCACCCGCAAGGAGCTTTCGCTCTAATTTCGTAGAAAAGAAACTACAGGATGTAATTAAGTTTTTCAAAAATGAACTGGGGCTCACTATTTCTCTCGGAAAACATGTCTTCGAATCAAATGATTTTGATACCGCCTCGTTAGACCATCGACTTGAAGATTTCCACTCTGCGTTTAGTGATCCCAGCGTAAAAGGAATACTCACGGTGCTTGGAGGGGCCGGCTGCAATCAAATGCTCCGGTCGGTTGACTGGGAACTGGTACGACAAAGCCCGACAAAACCCCAAGGTCTTTTGCGGATTATCAGACGTCACTGCTCTCGCAAATGCAATCTACACGAAAACGGGTCTTGTAACCTATTCCGGGCCGCATTTTACTGTATTTGGTCACAATAAAGCGTTGGAATATACGACTGATTATTTTAAGAAATGTCTTTTTGTTGCCGAACCATTCTCAGTCGAGTCTTCGCCTGTATACTACGACGAGCGTAAAGAAGACGCAGAGGAGCGAGGCAATGAAGGATGGTGGATTATGCAAGAAGGTGAATCAACAGGAACAATCGTCGGTGGCAATCTGATCACTCTGAATCTATTGCAGGGTACGGAGTATTTTCCTCGCTTGAAAGTAGCATCCTTTTTCTTGAAGATAACAACAAAGAGTCACCCCGGGCATTTGGAAATCACCTCCAGTCACTCATTCTGCAACCAGTTTTTTCTGGCGTGAAAGGACTTGTGATTGGAAGATTCCAGCAAGGTTCACAAATGACCAAAGCTTTTCTACGGCAGATTATTACAACTAAAAAAGAGTTGATGAAGCTGCCAGTTATTGCGAATGTGGACTTTGGGCACACGCTCCCCATGATCACCTTTCCCATTGGAGGGACCGCAACAATTATAGCAACACTTCAAGGGAAAAAGATAATAATCACGTAACTTGAGACTGTAGAAAAACTCTTTTTCTACAGTCTCAGCATGTCGGATGACGGGGTAATACTGCGTTTTTTTCTTGAATGTTGCTGTAAAGAGTCAATTTTGTTTGTTTTTCTACACTCTCCAACTTACCATGAGACATATTGTTGCACACCTCCTTCGCGGAGAAGCTGGCAAAGCACACGCGGCTATTACGCAAGATCTGGCTATCAAGTTTGATTCTTTTCCCTTGCACGAACGGATTGTTCCGCACATTACACTGAAGCGTTGGTTTGATCTTGACAACGACGGCATGCAAGAACTTTATCAATGCCTGGATTCTTTCGCTGAAACTTATCATCAAAGTGACTATAAACTTTCTGGATTCGGCCACTTTGGTGAAGATGTCATCTATGCTAACATTGAACCCTCGCCGGGGATGCTTTCGAGTGTAAAGAATCTTAAGAGTGCTTTGCATAGCATCAAGGATCTAACCTTCGACGAGTTTGATGACCATAACAATTTTCATGCCACGGTTGCCATGGGCGCACTGAAACCTTTCGACTTTTCACTCTTATGGAACTACCTTCAAGGTCTACCTCGGACTGAGTTCAATATGAAGTTTGACAATGTCGCCATACTCAAGAAACTAGTCGACAAATGGGTTGTGGATCGGGTGTGGGAGTTGAAATAGTAATCTTTTTTGCCAAAACAATGACTGATATAAAACTGCTGACCAAACACCAACTTAATGAATTTACTTCGTTGCTGGAAGAGATCAATGAGGGACCCCTTGGAATAGAAGTAGTAAGACGTCTAGGAGAAGATTTTGCTCTAGGTCGTTACATTGGTTTCTTGTTGTACAACGAAGGAGCGCTAGCCGGAATGGCAGCTACTCTGGAAACATACTCTGTGGTACATGCAAGAAAGATTCTAAATCTAGACGAACTCTATGTTCGAAGTCAATCTAGAGGGAAAGGACTAGGAAAAAGACTCTTCGATCGTGTCGTGGAGTATGCGCGCGCCAGTGGATACATGCGCCTCGAGTGGAGAGCGGAGAAGAACAATACCGCCGCAGGACATTTGTATGCACAATACGAAACGGATACAAACTGGACTTACTACGTTATGAAGCTTTAGCGAGGAGCCCCTTCCGCTCGCGTAAGCAAGCGGACCCCGGATATGCGCGGTGGGAGGGCTAGCAAGCCCATACCAAGCCCCCAAACCATCAGTCCGTCTGAAAACAGGCCCGAAAGCATTGCTTTCCGTTTTCGGACGGTCTGATGGTGGGCGCGAGTAACTTGGTGACCGAGTCACCAAGTGCTGATTAGCGAACTGATTAAATCGCCCCAAACTCGCGAAACACCTTTTCGTAGCGGCCGAGGGCATGCTGGGCCTCGCGGCGAGATAGGCGAAAACCGGATTCGTGAGCGATGCGATTGCGGAGCTTATGCGCCTCCCAAGCATCTTGGAGGTTACGCATGATACTCTCATCAGCATTCTTCAACCGCTCACCCAAAGTCTCTCCGAAGAAACCCTCGCGGATGGTGATGTCGTCCAAAATCTTATCAGCCTCAATAATGGCCAACTTCCATCCCGCTGGTGAATCTCCCGCAAGGTGTTCTTGGATAGAGTCCCACAGGGGATTTTTCTCACGCGGGGTCGTCACCGCTTTGTATCTTTCGCGAGAGAGGAGAGTCTGCTCGGCCAAGAGTCGCTTCTTTTCCATCGTGTAGTAAATGTAGACAACAAGGGCAACTATGCCAAGCAAAAAAAAGAATACCTCCGTATAAAAGTAAAAGTTTTGGAAAGCCACGCTCTCCGGACCGGGGATGGTCACTTTGTCACCCACGCTGTCGCCCAAATTGCCGAGACTCAAAAGGAAGCGGTAGAAGGCGTAAAAAATACCCTCGATGTCTAAGGTGGGAAGGGTTATGGCGGGGTCGTTCATAGCACCATTATAGCGAGGGTTCCCATTTGAACATAGTGGAGAATAAATCAAGATCCAAAACACAAAACACAGAGCACAAAACTCCAAAAGATACTCCATTGAGCATGTTTAGAGTCTTGAGTTTTGAGTTTTGAGTTTTTTGGAGTTTTGTGCCCTTTGTGCTTTGTGTTTTACACAGTATTCCCCTCCGCGTCTTTGGCAATCGCAAACATGAGCTCCTCTCCGAAGTGCGGGGCCATAAGCTGAAAGCCGAGGGGTAGGCGGACGCCTTCGCGATCTACCGTCCCCGAAGGCACGGAGATGGCCGGACAACCGACAATGTTGGCCGTGACCGTGAAAATGTCTTCGAGATACATGGCCAGAGGGTCGTCCACCTTTTCCCCTATCTTAAAAGCGGGAGCGGCGGTGGTGGGAGTAGCAATAGCGCCGACCGCCTCCGGGCCCGAAAAAACACGCTTAAAATCAGAGACTATGGCTTGGCGAATGGCTCGCGCTTTATTGTAATAAGCATCGTAGTAGCCATGCGAAAGGACATAGGTGCCGAGCATGATGCGCCGGCGCGACTCCTTGCCAAAACCCTCTCCGCGGGAGCGCATGTAGTCTTTCAAAAGATTTGCCCCGGGAAGATAAACGCCGTAGCGCATGCCGTCATAGCGAGCCAGGTCAGTAGAAATCTCGGCTGGTAGTAAGACATAGTAAACAGCCAGGGCGTAGTCTATAAAAGGGAGCTCGATGTCTACAACCTCATAACCCCGCTCGCGAAGCCGAGCCAAAGAGGCCTCAAAGTTTGCCACCACGTCAGAAGGCAGGCCCTTCTCGAGGAATTTACGTGGCACGCCCACGCGCTTCGCTTGGGTGGGCGTGGCCTTGAATCTCCTTGCTTCGTAGTCGCAGGAGATATTATCCATTTTATCGTGACTGCGGACGGCATGAAAAAGAGTCTCTACGTCTGCGACAGTCTTGGCCATTTCCCCCACCTGATTAAGCGAGGCACCGAGGGGCATGACGCCATAGCGCGACACCGCTCCGTAGGTGGGCTTCATGCCCACCACGCCACAAAGGGCGGCTGGCTGGCGACAGGAGCCACCGGTGTCTGTGCCCAGAGCACCGAGAGCAATATGAGCAGCCAGAGCGGCGGTAGACCCCCCGGAAGAGCCCCCCGGGACGCGGGTAAGGTCGTGCGGATTTTTGGTGGGCCCGTAGGCGGAGTTTTCCGTCGAGCTTCCCATGCCAAACTCGTCTAGGTTTGTGCGCCCCAAAAAAACCGCTCCTTGCTCGCGCAAGCGCGATATGACAGTGGCGTCGTAAACCGCGCGATGAGTGGCCAGTATCTTCGAGCCACCGGAGGAGATTTTGTCTTTGATGAGAATATTGTCTTTCACGCCGATGGGAATACCCAAAAGCGAACCCTCCTCGCCCGCAGTAATGCGCTTGTCGGCCTCGTCTGCTTCCGCAAGAGCACTCTCTTCGAAAAGCTCCAAGTAGGCGTTAAGAGAGGGATTCTTTTCGTGCGCTAACGATAGGTGTGCCTCCACAAGTTCGCGAGAGGAAAACTCCTTGGCCCGGAGGGCTGCCGCCGCCTTTGCAATAGTGAGTGCACTGAGATCAATCATCGTGTATTTGTATTTTTCATCCCGTGCTAGACACGGGATCCATGTCTGTATGTTGCATGGATCCCCGCCTTCACGGGGATGACCCTTCGGGTCACTTTTCAATGATGGCTTTAACCACCAGATAGTCCCCTTTGCGCTTTGGGGCTTGGGCGAGCAAGGCCTCGGTGTAAAGGCCAGACTCATGGGGCTCCCCATCCTCGCGCATGGCATTTACGGGCAGGTTCTCGTCAATAAGCTCATCGGTAAACTCCACCTTCGCTTCCTGTAGCTTGTCTACATAGCCCAAAATAGCCGAGAGGTCACGCTCGAGCCCGGCCTTTTCTTCGTCTACCAAGCCCAAGCGGGCCAGCTCGGCGAGTTTGTCGATGTCAGATTTGGATAGCATAAGGGTTAAGAAATATAGAAAATGGAAACTGGAAACTGGGATTTTGATTCATTCCACTAGCCAGTTTCCAGTTTCGAGTTTCCTTTCTGTAATACTATCACACTCCCAGTAATCGTAAAAACTCCTTTTCGTCGATGGTGGCCACTCCCAGCTTCTTGGCTTTTTCCTGCTTCGAGCCGGGGTCGGCACCGGCGACCAGATAGTCGGTGGCCCCGGAGACGGCGCTCGAGACAGTCCCCCCACCTTCCCTTATTCGTCTCTTGGCCTCGTCTCTACTCATGCTCGAAAGAGTGCCGGTGAGGACAAAGGTCTTGCCCACAATGGCTCCCCGCGGACGCGCGCGAGGATTGCGTGGCAAGGGTGTGACCCAGGTGAGCAGGTCGTCAACGAGGCGCCTTTGCCCCGGGTCGGCGAAATAGTCCGCTACAGAGCGCGCTACCACTTCGCCCACCCCGGCGACAGTGGCCAACTGGTCGGCGTCGGCCCGGCGAAAATTGTCCATGGTGCCGAAGTGGTCGGCGAGGTCGCCCGCGGTCTCCTCGCCCACATGCAAAATGCCAAGCGCCAAAATGAAACGACCGAGGTCGATGGTCCGCTTTTCCTTGATGGCAGACACAAGCTTTTCGGCCGAACGCGCCCCGAGCCCTGGAAGCACAGCAAGATCGCCCGGCGTGAGCGCAAAAAAGTCGGCGGGAGTGCTCACGAGGCCTTTCTCGATAAGCAAGTCGACAATCTTTGGCCCCAGGCCGGCAATATCGAAGGCGCTCTTGCTCGCAAAATAAGTGAGCTTCCGGCGGGAAGTGGCGAGGCACTGTTTGTTGAGACATCGGTGGGCCACTTCTCCGTCGACGCGCACGACCGCACTCCCGCAAAGTGGGCAGACATGGGGAAAACGGAAAGACCGCGCGTTGGCGGGTCGGAGCTCACGCACCACCCGCACCACTTGAGGTATCACGTCCCCCGCCTTTTGCAGGACGACCGTGTCTCCCACGCGGACATCCAAGCGTTTGATTTCGTCTTCATTATGCAAAGTTGCCCGCGAAACAGTGGAGCCATAGACAGATACCGGCGCGAGCCAAGCGACAGGAGTGAGCTTACCGGTGCGCCCCACCTGCACCTTGATATCTTCCACTATCGTGGTCGCCTGCTCGGCCGGAAACTTAAAGGCGATGGCGAAGCGCGGAGCCTTGCCGGTGTAGCCAATCAGCTCCTGCAAGCGTTGCTCATCCACCTTGGCCACGATACCATCAATGAAGTAGTCCTCTTTCTCTTTCCGCGTCTGCCAACGTTTCCAATAGGCGATAACCCCTTCAATGTCGGACACTCGCTCGTGGTGTGGATTTACCTTAAAGCCCAAGCTCTTTAAGCGGGCGAGCTCGGCCTCTTGAGTAGCCGGCCACTTTGACATCGTAAGTCCAAGTGGCTTGTCCAAGTGAGGCAGGGT
>PCYI01000027.1:0-1292 GCA_002774795.1 Candidatus Vogelbacteria bacterium CG10_big_fil_rev_8_21_14_0_10_51_16
ATCGCGGTAGAATGCCTGCCACTCCTTTTGCTCGCTCTCGGAGAGGGGCCGGGCTGGGAGCTTGCGGCGCTTGCGTGGACGGCTCGCCTTGGCGAGTATGCCCTTCTTTGTGGCCGCGCCCTTCCAGGCCCGCACCACCTCCGCGGCCACCTCCAGGTCCGAGCCGACAAGCTCGAACTCCTCCAAGCTCAAGCCGTGGTGGATGAATGCATCCAACACGGCTATCACCTTCGTTTGCAGTACCCTCGACAGGCTGGTCATTTGCCTGCCTCCTTTCAAATGTGGCTCTCTCAGAAGCTACTCTACACTTATGGGACCACCGCGGCCACCACAAGGCGCTTCGAGCTCGCCACTTGAGCTCAGAATTTACAAACTTGTTACTGTGTCTATCTTAAACTATAAATAGCACTTTGTCAATACCACAAAGAGTAACCCCTCACACCTCTTGTGTGTCATCCCGGCCCCGTATCCGATGCGGGAGAAACTCCAGCCGGCCTGCCTGCCGCAGGCAGGGATCCAGGCCCTGATTGAACCTGGATCCTGTTGTGCAACGGGATGACACTCGAGGGATGCGGGAGGTGTGAGGGGTTGCCACAAAGAGGTCCGGACTTAAAAGATATAGAGGCAGATCGCGAAAGCCCAATATCCCCCGTCATCAAGTGGGCGAATGCCGAAGATGCATGTTATACTATCAACAATCAATACCATGACGGACATGCCTGCAACCAATGAGTCGGAGGGGAGGATTAGCCGAGGTGAGCTAATTGAGGTTTTGCGAACTCAAGGATTTAACAGAGACACTCAAGAGGCGGTGCGCGCATGGGCGGCCGGGCGAATCGCTGAAATCGAAGCTATTCCGAATGATGAGCCGGAACAATACAAGCGCGAAGGCATCATTTTCAACACAGAGTGCTCCCTTGTCTATCTTGCCGGGGAGGCACAAGATTTAAAAGAGACCATACGGGAGATCGAAGGAGCCGGTGACCAAGCAATGCAAGAGGGCTTCATGTGGCTTGCATCGCAAATAGTGACCATAATCGAAAAAGTAGAAGGCGGAGAACGTGATGTCGACCGTCTCATGGAACTGTTCCGGTGATTGTAATAGCTATTGTCAACCAATCTACTCACTACTCACTGTGAATTACGAAATGGCCCCTCCCCTGGCAAGGGGGAGGCTGGGAGGGGGTAGTATGGCTCTAAACATACCCCACCCTAGCCCTCCTTACAGGAGCTGTACACCTTTTCGAGCTTTTCCTTCGAGTACTCGGAAAACCTCTGAAAAGGTCTTGCGA
>PCYI01000027.1:1320-20229 GCA_002774795.1 Candidatus Vogelbacteria bacterium CG10_big_fil_rev_8_21_14_0_10_51_16
CACCCTGGCTAGGAGAGGGAAAGAACTCACATTTCGTAACTCAAAGACTACTCACTACTAACTACCCACTATCTATGTACGATTTTCTCGCCCTTGGCGACACTGTCACCGATGCCTTCATCCGCCTGAAGGACGCGCAGACTCACTGCAACATAAAAACAGATACCTGCGAGCTTTGCGTGCGCTTCGGCGACAAAGTGCCGTACGAGTCGGTGCAGGTCCTCCCGGGGGTCGGCAACCCGGCCAACGCCGCCGTGGCCGCCGCGCGCCTCGAACTAAAAAGCGGGCTTGTCACAGACCTTGGTGACGACCGCGAGGGCGACGAGTGCGCCGCGGTTTTTGAGCGTGAAAAAGTGGCGGCCGACTTTGTCCGCCGCCACAAAGGCATGAAGACGAACTATCACTACGTGCTGTGGTACGAGGCCGACCGTACCATTCTCGTAAAGCACGAGGAGTACCCATACGCCATGGCCGATATCGGCGAGCCGCGCTGGCTCTACTTTTCGTCGCTCGCCCAAGGCACGGAGGCCTACCACGACGAGATTGCGGACTACCTTGAAGCGCATCCTGCCATCAAGCTCGCCTTCCAGCCGAACACCTTCCAGATTCTCGAGAGCAAACGGCTCTCCCGCCTCTATCAGCGAGCCGAAGTGGTGGCCTGCAACGTGGAGGAGGCGCAAAAAATCCTCAAGACAGATGAGCGCGACTTGGCCAAACTTCTAGACAGCATGCACACTCTCGGCCCAAAGATAGTTCTCATCACCGACGGCCCCAAGGGGGCGTACGCTTCGGACGTCGCACAGGCCTGGTTTATGCCCCCCTATCCTGACCCGGCCCCGCCGGTAGACCGCACCGGGGCGGGCGATGCTTTTGCTTCTACTTTTGTGGCCGCTCTCGCCTTGGGTGAGCCGTTGCAAACGGCTTTAGCCTGGGCGCCCATAAACTCCATGAGCGTAGTGCAAAAAGTGGGCGCGCAGGAGGGCCTACTCACCCGGGCGGAAATACAAAAGTGGCTTGCCTCGGCGCCAGGCGATTACCAACCTAAAGAAATATAACATGCCGACCACAGATCAACCGGAGACCAACATTGATTTTGCCGACCTTCGAGCAAAACTGCCGGAATTAAAACAGCGGATGGAAAAATTGCTCGTCGGAGTGAAGCCAGCTTCACGCCTGCACCATATTTCCAAAAATTTGTACTTTATAGCCGAAGGGAACAGTACACGTGATGATGGGGACCCTGATGAATTTGAAGCGGCACGAAATGCGATAGATACCTTAACTACATATCTCGATCTGCTCGAACAATATCTGGAGATTCTCAAGAGTGAAGCAGATACCCAACAAGACCCGAACAATAAAATACCGTCGTTGGCGGCATATGTTCAAAGCCTCATCCCTTCAGACAATCCGGGACAAGAGTAAGCCGTAACCCTTGGTAGTCCGGTCGGTCAATCTGGTCAAACCACATCTAAACCGGACGAACCCAAAATTTTGAAAGTGGCGCGTCTTTTGGTGTACCATTGGGAAGCGCCTCTTCTTCGTGCTCGTAAAACACATACTCTTCCAAGGTTCGCGGTGCTTCGCAAGCCCGAACACCTTCATTTTCGCGCCCTTATGGTGCTTATATGTGGCACCCACAACAATCTTCTCCATGACTAATATAAACAAAGTCGCTTATACGTCGATCCCCGTAGCAGAAGCTAGTCGGGGTATTCTGACGTCCTCCAATAAATAAACCTCTGAAGTTTATTTGTGGATAAAGTCAAAAACCTTTTGCGACCGCCAGTATCGCCTTCGCGTCGAGGCCGTAGTGGGCGATGAGCTCGTCCGGTGTCCCAGACTGGCCAAATTGGTCACGGACCCCGATAAACCTGACGGGAACGGGAAAATTTTCCGCCAGAAATTCCGCGACGGCGCTTCCCATGCCACCGGCCACCTGATGCTCCTCGATGGTGACTACCCGACCCGCCCGACGAGCCACGTCAAGCACCGCTTCGCGGTCAAGTGGCTTTATGGTGTGCAGATTTAAAACGAGCGCCTCAATCCCCTCTTGCGCCAACTGCCGCGCCGCCAAAAGAGCTTGGTAGGTAAGCGAGCCGCACACCACTAGCGCCACGCTTGGGTGCTCCGCGTCCACAAGAAGATTGGAGCGGCCAAGCTCAAAAGGAGTGTCGAGGGTGGTAATTGCGGGTGTTTTTTCGCGAGCGAGTCGGAGATATGCGGGGCCGACATGCTTTGCAAGAGCGAGGGTGGCTTTACGCGCCTCGATAGCGTCACATGGGGCCACTACTGTCATTCGCGGCAAGACCCGCATGAGGGCAATGTCTTCGAGTGCCTGATGAGTTCCCCCATCCGGGCCGACGGAGACGCCAGCGTGCGAGCCCACCACTTTTACGTTCGCATTATTGTAAGCAATAGTCGTGCGAATCTGCTCCCAGTTACGCCCGGGACTGAACATGGCGTAAGAGGAACAAAAAGGAATCTTGCCCATAGCGGCCATACCAGAGGCCACCGTCACCAGATTTTGCTCGGCCACTCCCACCTCCACGAAACGCTCTGGAAACTCATCGGCAAAGGCGTCCATTTTGGTGGACTCGGTCAGGTCAGCGCACAGCGCCACCACTCTGTAGTCATCTTTTCCCGCCTGCAATAAACCTTCGCCGAACCCGGCACGGATAGGGCGTTGGTCTACGTCGATATCGAAGAGCTTCGGATTAGGTTTTTGAGTATGGTTCAGCATTCTTTGGAGTTTTGTGCTATTTGTGTTTTGTGCTTTTTGCCAACTACTGGTGTTCGCTTGTTATTTTCTCCCCCAGCGTCCGTAACTCATGTAGCGCTCTCTCTCCCTCCTCCTTGCTCGGTGGCTTACCATGCCACTCATAATGCTTTTCGGCGAAGCTAACGCCTTTGCCGGGAATGGTGTGGGCAATGATGACGGTCGGCTTTTCAAAGATCGCTTTAGCTTCGTGTACGGCCGCCACAATCTGCTCCATGTTATGACCGTCCACCGCGAGCACATGCCAATTGAACGCCTCCCACTTGGCCCGTAGCGGCTCAAGCGGCATCACCTCCTCGGTAAAGCCGTCAATCTGTATATTGTTGCGGTCGATAATGGCAATCAGGTTGCGTAACCGCTCCCTGCCGGCGAGCAAAAGCGCCTCCCAGGTGTTACCCTCGTCGTGCTCGCCGTCCGACATCAGGCAGTAGAAGGTGCGCCCGCTCTCGTAGCCATCGCGGGCATCAGCAAGCGCCATGCCGACCGCCTGCGAAAGACCGCTACCAAGGGGCCCAGAGCTCGTCTCCACCATAGGTAAAAAGTCGCGGTGGGGATGTCCCTGAAGACGGCTACCAAATTTGCGTAGCGTCTGCAACTCCGCGATGGGAAAATAGCCGGCATGCGCCATGGTCGCGTAAAATACAGGACAGATGTGGCCGTTCGAGAGCACTAAGCGGTCGCGCCCCTCCCAGGCTGGGCGGGTTGGGTCATGCCGAAGTAAATGAAAATAAAGGGCCGTAAAAACATCGGCCATTCCCAAAGGGCCGGCGGTGTGCCCGGAGCCCGCCTCCACCAGCATAGAAATAACAGACTCGCGAATATCATTGGCCCGCGCCTCAAGAGCGACGCGCTCATTGTCAGACAGATAGCTCATGTGGTTCTTCGTTAGACACATCCATCTCATAGAGCTCACGACGAGCGGCGGCCACCATGCCTCGGTTTTTCAAATCATCCGCAAGACAGGCGAACTCTCGACGCACACCCGGAAGGGGCCGCATATCTTCTCCAAGATACTTCTCGCGATAAGCTTTGATTTCCGGAATAGTGATAGTTCCGTCTTGCAGTTTTTCAAAAAGAGTTATCTCTTCTTCTCCGTAAACGGTAAAATCCAAGCCTCGTGGGTATCGCGCCAGTCCTTCGGGAGTGTCTTGAAAAGCAATCAGGTGCTCGACCATCATCAGTTTTCTATTTTCTGGAAAAGGTTTGTCGCCTGCTGTTTCTTTTTGTTTCTCTGTGAATTCACTCATAATTTTTTAAACTTATAAATAGCCTCCTCCACGTTCGCTGTCCGCCAAAGAGCACTCCCGACCACAAGCTGGTTGGCGCCGGCGGCGATGAGACGCGGAGCATTCTCCAAGGAAACTCCCCCGTCGATACTTATTGTAGCACGGGCATACTTGCGCCGCACCGCTTCGATCTTGGGATAAATGGTTTCGCTGAATGGAGCACCGTATGCGCCGATTCTGGGTATGGCCATCAGTTGCACGAAAGCAAGAGGTTGCACCAAAGATTCCAGTACCTTGACCGGTGTCTCGAGCTTAAGAGCTACTCCTAACTCGACCAGGGGGTGAGCCGAGTGGCTGTGGTCGCGCTCTTTGCGCGAAACACCTATCTCGTGGCATCTTCCAAAAAGTTCGTTTATGTGCGGAGTCGCTTCGTAGTGAAAAAGGAGTCGCTTCGCTCCAGAGGTAACCCATCTCTCTATTCCCGTCTCGGGATTTTCAACCATTAGATGAAGCTCCACTTTGGCATGGGGGGCCGGACGCTCTAAAAGCTCGTGCAGTGAGGCCGGATCCTCCGCGTGTTTATAAGGCCAAGTCGCGGGCTGTGCGAAAAGTCCATCGGCCACATCTACTTGCACCCAGTCCACAAGCGACTTCACTCTTTCGTACTTCGCACGAATATCCGCCAAGCGAGCACCAAGAATGGCGGGGACGATGGTGGTGGGTTTGGGGGACATGTAAGTTGAGGCTGTAGAAAAAGTAAACGTCCTATGTTTGAGAGGCGCTCGCAGGGTTGTGCGACAAAGGCGTCATCTAAGCACGAAATCATAAATCTGAAGCCCCGACGTTTCGCCAAGGGCGAAACGTCGGGGCTTCAGATTTATGATTTCGTGCTTAGAATCCCAGTGGTCATTTTCCTACAGTCTCAGTTTATATCTCCCCCGTCATCTCATCCATCTTGTGCAAGCGCGCA
This sequence comes from Candidatus Vogelbacteria bacterium CG10_big_fil_rev_8_21_14_0_10_51_16, assembly GCA_002774795.1. Lineage (GTDB taxonomy): Bacteria > Patescibacteriota > Minisyncoccia > Phycocordibacterales > JACRKE01 > 1-14-0-10-51-16. The sequence continues at coordinate 6,296 of PCYI01000027.1, forward strand.
TCATGCCTCCCGCCCTCGTATGGAGTTTCGAGCCACACGCGCACGGCCTTTTCGGCCTGCTCCACCGAAAGAAATCGCGCGCCCAAAGAAAGCATGTTCGCGTTGTTATGGGCGCGTCCAAGACGCACAATTTCGGGGTCCGGCCCATAATATACAGTAGCTCGCACCCCATCAAGCCTGTTCGCTGTAATCGCTTCACCCTCACCGGAACCGCCGAAAACTATACCCCGCGTAGTATCTACATTATCAGCTTCAGCAACCGCTTTTGCCACTGGCAAAACAAAGTCCGGGTAGTCGTCGCCCGCAACATTCTCATCCGCGCCAAAATCCATCACTTCGTGACCTTGTTGCAAAAGCCACGACTTAATAGCCTCTTTAAGCAAGAAACCGGCATGGTCTGAACCGAGGTAAAGTTTCATAAATAAGAGTAGTCAGATGTCTATTAATCACGGAACTCCTAAAATTGCAGTCTTTGCGAGCGAAGCGAAGCAATCTAGGGACTAGGGCATAATTTCTGGATTGCTTCGCTTCGCTCGCAAAGACTAGTTTTGTAATTTACAGTCATATGTCAGAGGTGATACCGAGCTTTTCGGCGAACATCTTTCGGAGGACGGCCGGGTTGGCACTCCCTTTTGTTTCGCGCATTGCTTGACCGACCAAGAATTGCAGGGCAGCCAGCTTGCCGCCTCGCACATCGGCGGCCACACTTTCGTTTGCGGTAATTACATCATGGACAACCACACTAAGGGTGCCCTCGTCGCTCTTCTGCATCAGACCATTTGTCTCGGCGTAGGCACGAGGTGAGCCACCTGTAGCAAAAAGCGCCAACAAAATATCCTTGCCGGCCCGCGAAGAAATCTCCCCATCAGCAAGCATGCATATTAGCTTGGCAAACTCGGCAGGAGTGATGGCAATCAAGCGGTCTGTCGCTTCATCTTCGCCGAGGTCTGCCCGCGGGTCCTCCGCCTTCATGAGGGCCATAAGGTCGGAGGTGATGTAGTTAGCCGCGAGGGCCACGAACCCCTTCTCCCCTTCTTTACCTTTCACGGTCTCCTCAAAAAAACTTCCAAGAAAATGGTCGCCCACAAAAATCTCCGCCGCTTCGTCTTTAAGCCCAAAAACAGTCTTTAGTCGCTCGCGCCTCTCCCACGGAAGCTCCGGTAGTGTTTCGCGCAGGTTGGCAAACTCGGGGCACCCGCTCAACTTCAGTTTGGGCAAGTCCGGGTCCGGAAAATAGCGATAGTCGTGCGAGCTCTGCTTTTCTCGTTGCGAATAGGTGGCTTGCTTGGCATCATCCCAACCCCTCGTTTCTTGCCTAATAGTACCACCCGCTTCGAGCTCTTTAACTTGCCGAGCCAATTCGTACTCAATCGCCTTTTCCACCACCTTAAATGAGTTCAAATTTTTCACTTCAACCTTCGTCCCTAGTGTTTGCATCTTTTCGCGTCCTTCCGCGTCCGTTCCGCGTGTGTCTGCGGAAGCCAACATATCGGGCGCCTTAGCGACCGAAATGTTGGCTTCAACGCGCATCTCCCCTTTATCCATATTAGCATCTGATGCTCCTAGATAACGCAGGAGAAGTTGGAGCTCGCGAGCAAAGTCGCTGGCCTGCTTAGCCGAAGTGATAACCGGCTCCGTCACTAACTCCATCAAGGGCACCCCTGCGCGATTAAAATCCACCACGCTTTCAGTGGCCGAAAGGTGTTGGTTGCGGGCTGCATCCTCCTCGAGGTGCACGCGAGTGATTGCCACTCCGTTTAAGGAGCCGCCGGAAACGAGTGGATACTTGTACTGACTAATCTGGTACCCCTTGGGAAGGTCCGGATAAAAGTAGCTCTTGCGGTCGAACTCGGTGAAGTCGGCCAGAGTGGCACCAAGAGCGGTGCCTACGCGTAAAACATGTCGTACGGCCGCCTTGTTGATGACAGGCAGTGTCCCGGGATGCGCCATGCAAATCGGGCAGATGTTCACGTTCGGCCGCTTTTCATCCGGGTCGTTGCGCGAGTCACAAAACATCTTGGTGCGCGTCTTTAGCTCCGCGTGAACCTCAAGACCGATGGTGGGCAGGTATTTAGCCATACGAGTACACTATAACTCATTTTTAAAAGTTTCGGTAGACAAAAAACCAGTTTTTACTTCGTAGACTGTGGGTTATCCACAGAAATGACAAACGGCCCCGAGGGGAGATGCGTGGGCGGCTTTCTTGTGCCTGCCTGTTTGTATCGCATCCCTCTCGGGGCCGTGAAGCTACTACTGCTTTTTATTACGCCGCCCTGTTGTGGGCGGTCACTGTGGGCCGCCTATCGGTGAGCGCCAACCGGTCGTCCGGACATCCGGCGCATGGCCGATATGGTGGCGATAGGCCGCTCCTCCCGTGGTAGAGTGTCGGGGGGGTTTCTCACCGCGGTGATGACGAGCTTGCCGTCGTAGCGACGAGCGAAACCCGAGTCGGGGGCGTGCGAACGGGGGCGCGACTCCGGCACGACAATCTTCGTGGGCGACTCGGGCGAGGCACCATTGGGCCGCGCCCCAAGCTCGACGTAGGAGGAGTCGAGCCAGCGCCTCTGGCGCTCGACGACGCGCACCTGCTTCTCGCGAGCAAGGATGCGCTTCCCCTCCCAGCGAGCGGCCCGGGCCTCCGTGATGGGCCAGTAGTCCATGCGCCCCTTCAGAGTGAAGGGGACATGGCACACCTCGGTGCCGATGAGAAGCACCGGGTGCTCTCCTTGCTTGAGAAGCACCTCGATGCCCACCTCATCTGGGAGGTTGAGTCTGACGAACTTCTCGACCACCCTGTCTAGGTGGCAGACGAACTTCCTCATCTCTCCGATGTTCCGCTCATGAAGCACGAGTAGGAGAGGCTCCTCACCCATGTTGGGGTCCGGAATCGGCTCCCTCGAGATAAGGGCCTCCTGTGTTGCCTTGGGGTGGTCGGTCGAGGAAAACCGGATGGAATCCCTATCGATGGCCACGGAGAGGTTGCGGGTTTTGGGGCTCTGCCCGCTCGCCGCAACCTTCTCCAGGAAATCTGGACCCGTACAGGCCGCCGCCTCCGCCAGGCCGGCGACCAAAACCTTACAGTCATTCAACATACAATACAATCCCTTTGCGTCCCGTGCCGGCGGTAGCTTGCGCCGGCAAAAGCTAAGAAGAAACCGTAGCAGTTTTGACACCCACTTGAAAATGCGGGCGTCTTTGTTTTTCCGCCCAACCCAACATAATCAGTATCTCGTCACTAGTCCACCTCCTTGTGGTCGTGTTATGGTTGTGACCTTCCGCCCCGGTCGGAAGTCGTTTTAGTAATAAGTAGCAGTATGTATCGGTGCGAAATAAAAAGACTCCTAAAAATCCTCTTGCTTCGCACCGAATCTATTACAAAGACCTAAACTGGAAAGAAAATCACCGCCCAGCCCACGGCTAGGCAGCGAGTTTTTGATCATAGCACAACCAAAGAATAACACAAGTGGTTACCTAGGACTAACCTATGGGAGTTATCCACAGTTTTTTGAGACAAAAAAAATGGCCCCAAGCGCAGGCGCTGGGGCCAAAGAGAGGTGGTGTCGGGGGCGGGCCACATTGGGTGGGCGGAAGGGGCCCGCCGGGGACGCGAGACTGGTACCAATCTCCAGAGACACTCGAGCTCGTCGAGCGCCCTTGGAGATTGGCGAGTCCGGCACCAAAGAAGGAACTTGCTTCCGCGCCAAGCGAAAGTATATTAAGAATATACGACTAGCACCGGTCGGTCAAGGAAACCGAGAAGAGAGAGCCCCGGTATCTTTCGAGTACCGGGGCAGATGTGAGTTCTGTAGCCGACCGCCAAGCTCGTGGCCATGGCGGTTGGTGGGCAACGAACTTCAAGCAATAGCCGATGACGGTGAGTCTTCGCCCACAGACAGACGCCCATGGTAGGGCGTCTCGGGCGGTCGGAGATTCACGTAATGCCGCTGGCAACACGCCCCCCCAAGCATCAACCCATGCTCGGTGACCGCAAGCTCGACAAGTTGGTGTACCCAAATGAGCTGGGCGCACCGTACGAAAAATGAGGCGAGGCCGTTACGGGAGAGAAAGTCGAGATTATCGTGCCAACCCGTAAATCCCTCCGACACATCAGCCTGAGCGATGGGTCTCCCGCCCACCGTAAACAGACCCTGTGGCGACAGGTACAATTCCTCCTCCATCCGAGATCGAGTCTCCACCACCACAAGTGCCATCTCCTCAAGACGACAACGGCAAAGTTTTCGGATAATCGGTTGAAAATGCACAACTCCTCCTGCGGCATTGCCGCTAAAAGTACGTGGCCGATCACATGGCCAACTGAAGTTTTAACCCAACCTATATCTTGCGTACCTGAGTGAGTATCTAGCCATTAGCACCGTGGTACTGACGACTAGCTACTCACTGCGGCACACAAGCGGCACACAAGTAGTACGTTTATCGCATTGTAAAGAACTAATACTATCCCCACTCACTGTAAGTGATTGTGAATTACGAAATTCAGATTTATTCCCTCCCCTGGCCAGGGTGAGACTTGGGACAGGGACCCAAGTCGCAAGACCTTTTCAGAGGTTTTCCGAGTACTCGAAGGAAAAGCTCGAAAAGGTGTACAGCTCCCGTAGGGAGGGTTAGGGTGAGGTAGTGGTTGAGCCACGTATCACCAACCTACCCCCTCCCAACCTCCCCCTGGCCAGAGGGAGGGGCAATTTCGTAATTCAAAGTAAGTGACGGCCGTTTATTTTATAAAACCAGACTATCTATGTCAAGAAAAGTTTTCCCACTCTCACAGCCAAAAACAGCTAAAGCGAGGTGTCAAAAACACAGAACGTCTCTTTGCGGTCTACTTCTTCTTGCTCTTCTTAACCTTTTGGGACTCCTCTTTGTCTTTTGTTTTAAAAGGAAAACCAAGCGCGCGTAGTAGTGCCTCGGCCTGTTCCTTACTTTTGCTCGTAGTGCCGATGCTCACAGAAAAACCGAAAACGTCGCGCACGTCTTCGTCAGCGGTTTCCGGAAAAATAAGATGCTCTTTTATGCCCATGGTGTAGTTTCCCATTGCGTCTATCCCTCGAGCCGAAAGTCCGCGAAAGTCGCGCGTGCGAGGGATTGCAACATTTACCAACTTGTCTAGAAAGCCGTACATGCGCGGACCGCGTAAGGTAGCGGCGGCTCCGATTACCTCTCCTTGACGGAGCTTAAACGAGGCAATAGACTGCTTGGCTTGTCGAGGAGAAACCTTCTGACCAGTAATCTTAGACAGCCTGTCACACACAAGCTCCGCGCGAGCCTTATCGCGGCGCGAACCAAAGCCGGCACTGACCACTACCTTCGTAAGTCTTGGCGCGGCCATAGCATTTTTAAGCCCGAACTGTTTCGTGAGTTCAATAATGGCTTGCTGTTGTTTTTGTTTGATGGATTCCATAATTGACTAGGGCGTAGTGACTAGGGCGTAGGGCGCAGGGTATGGTTCACTGTGCCCTGTGCCCTGTGGCCTATGGCCTATGGCCTATTTTATAACTCCGCTCCTGACCTCTTGGCTACCCGCACTTTCTTGTCGCCGACCATTTTTATGCCAAGCCTCGTGCGCTTTCCAGACTTTGGATCCACAAGCATAACATTCGATGTATGGACGGGCATAGCCACTGAAAGCACTTGGCCAGCTTGCCCTTGTTTTCGCGCACGCTGATGCCGTTTTAAAACATTCACTCCCTCCACCAGAACACGATCACGCACCGCAAACACCTCAAGCACCTTGGCCTGCTTGCCTTTGTCCTTACCCGCAATCACTATTACATTGTCACCTTTTTTGATTCTCATAGGTTACTGGTTTGTAGTTTTTAGTTTGTGGTTTTTTGCCTATGCGGACTGGTGCTCTCTATAAACTAAAAACTAATAACTACAAACTAATTTACACTACTTCCGGGGCCAAGGAAGCTATCTTTTGGTAGCCACGTTCTGCCAGTTCACGCGGGATTGGTCCAAAAATACGTCCACCGACCGGTTCCTTCTTGTCCTTATCTATAATAACAACAGCATTTTCATCAAAGCGAATATAGCTACCGTCCTTGCGTCGAAACGCCTTCTTTTGGCGCACAACCACGGCACGCACTACATCTTTCTTTTTGACCGCCTTACGCGGTTCCGCCGTCTGAATGGACATCACAAGGACATCTCCTATCTCTGAATAGCGTCTTTTTGAGCCACCGAGAACCTTAAAAACCCTGCCGATCTTGGCGCCGGTGTTATCTGCGACTCTAACAATAGACTGGGGCTGAATCATAAAATAGGTTTTAGGGAGTAGTGTCTAGGAATTAGCACCCACCTCTCCATCTTCTGCGTCGACGGCGACTATATCTCTAAGACCACCTTTTACCGCACCCAGTTTGGCAACGATAGAAAAATGCTTGTCCTTTGAAAGGGGTCGGCATGAGTGCATGCGCACCCTGTCGCCAATCTTATAAACATTGTCTGGATTTTCGGCCTTGAAGCGTTTGCGCATTTTCATAAACTTATGATACTTAGGGTGTTTGACCATGCGGACAACCTCAACGACGGCCGTTTTCTGCATCTTGTCTGATACGACAACTCCTTCCAGTACCCAAGCTCCGGGTCCGGTTGAATATTTTGCTGTGTTCTTACTTTTGGCCATATTATATTTTTGCTTGAATCTTCAAGACGCGAAGCTCTGTGAGCATTCGCGCAATATCGCGACGAGCAAGCCTCCCCTCTTTTATGTTTTTAACACGCCCACCAGCCACCTGAAATCTAAAAGAGCGCAACTCTTCTCGCTTTTGGGCAACCTCTTTTGCAAGCTCTCCCTCGCTTTTTATTTTGCTTTTACTTGCCATAAAGTATATGAGTCTACCACACGTGGCCCATTGCCGCAATCTTGCCAGACTTTAAAGCGACACCAAACACAAAATACGCACTGATTTTTAATCCCTTGTCACAATGCGAGTCTTTACCGGCAACTTAGCACTTGCCTTTCGTAAGCCCTCTTTTGCGGTGGCCTCATCAATGCCATCTAGTTCAAAAAGTATTCGGCCCGCCCACACCTGGGCCACATATCCTTGTGGCTCGCCCTTTCCTTTTCCCAATTTCACCTCTGCCGGCTTTTTTGTAAATGGACGGTCAGGAAAAATGCGAATCCAAAGCTTTCCTGCCCTCTTTAAGCTATGGGCAATTGTTTTGCGTGCCGCTTCAATCTGATTTGAAGTGACCCGTGCCGGAGACGTTGCTTTAAGCCCGTATGAGCCAAAGGACAACTGACTGCCGCGAACAGCGACTTTATCCCGCTTGGGGTTACGTCGACCGGTTTGCCACTTTCTAAATTTTACTTTTTTGGGGAATAACATGACGGGCAGTTTCTAGTTTTTAGTTGTTAATTATTAGTTTCTAGTACCTCTTGTCTTATTTTGTCTAAAAACTACAAACTAAAAACCGGCTTTCTTCTGTTCAAATATATCTCCCTTGTAAATCCACACCTTGATGCCAATGTCGCCATAGGGCAAGTGTGCTTTTTCACGAGCAAAATCAACATCAGCACGCAAGGTCTGGAGTGGGAGGCGTCCCTTCATAAGAGCCTCCCGTCGACTCATCTCCGCGCCCCCAAGTCGGCCGGAAAGAGCAATCCGCACCCCAAGAACGTCTCGACTTGCGGCCACTTTTTCAAGCATTTGCTTCATAACTCGCCTAAAGGGTAGCCGCTTCTCAAGTCCCTCCGCAACCATTTGCCCCACAATAGCGGCATGTGTTTCCGGAAGGCGCACCTCTTCTATATCAATTTTTAGCTCTTTTGGGACAGAGAGATTGTGTTTTTTAACATGGGAAAGAACCGCCTCTCGAAGTTTTACCGCCCCATCCCCCTGGCGACCAATAATCATGCCTGGGCGGGCCGTGCGGATAAGAATGCGATAGTTAGAGCGACCACGCTCCATGTCAATACCATCCACATAATAACCGCGCAATTTCTTTGCAAAAAATTCACGCAGAACAATGTCTGTTTTTAAATTACGTTGGTAATCACCCTGCTTTCCAAACCAACGACTCCGCCAATCACGGATTATACTTAGTCTATGCGCAAACGGATGAACTTTATGAGACATAATTTTTTAAAACACAAAACACAAATCACCTGCCCGCAATGCTACGCATAAACGTTACGGGCGGGCAAAAACCAAATAATATCCAGTTTTCTATAATTTTAAACATTTTCTTTTTTTGATTTGTTTCGTGCTTCGTATTTCGTGCTTCGTGCTTCCTTTGGTTCTTGCTCTCCAAGAACCAAAGAGACGTGGCTCGTGTGTTTGTGAATAGGCGCCCCGGACCCGCGCGCTCTCGGCCTCATGCGCTTTAGAACAGGCCCCTCGTTAACCACGATACTCTTAATAAAAAGAAGCTCGTTGCTCTTCTGGTGGTTGTGCTTTGCGTTTGCGACGGCAGATAGCAAGAGTTTCCGTACCGGAGAAGAGGCCCGCTTAATGGTCACATCCAACTGGAGTAATGCTTCCGCGACAGACTTACCGCGAATAAGGTCTGTAATCAAGCGCACCTTTCGAGGAGCTTGCCTATAGTTTCTTAAATGGGCGGTGATTTCCATAACTAGAGCATAGGGCGTAGGGCGTAGGGCGTAGTCGGCTTCGGAATCAAGTTCCTACGCCCTGTACCCCATGGCCTACGGCCTCATTTTATAACTTGCTTACTTCTTGACACCGCCTTCCGACTTCGCGGCCTTAGCCGCTTGAATTTCGGCATCTTTCTTTTTCTGATCTAGCTCTTTCTGAATCTTACCTCCGTGACGAAGGAACTTGCGGGTCTTTGAAAACTCGCCTAAACGATGGCCCACCATATCCTCCGTCACAAATACCTCAATATGCTCACGACCGTTATGCACTCCGAAACGAAAACCTACCATTTCCGGAGCAATCTGCGAAGCTCGCGCCCACGTCTTTATCACCCCGAGTTCTTCGGGTCGCTTGCCATTAATCTTCTTCAAGAGCTTGGCGTCGACGTATGGTCCTTTACTTATTGATCGAGACATTGGAAGAGGAAGTAGGAAGTAGGAAGTATTCGGATAGTAGAAATTATAAGCTAGAAACTCATAATTTCTAGTGCCTATTTTCTACTTCCTATACCCTGCCTTCTAGAACAAAAACGCCCTGCGGGCAGTACTCAAAGATAGCAGATATGACAGCGTGGGTCAAGATAACAGCCACAAGAAAAGCCCTTCACGCATAGGGCTTTTCTCTATTTGCGCTTCTTATTCTTGCGCCTACTCACCATAAATGTATTTGAGTACTTTTTAGGGCTACGTGTTTTGTGGCCACCAGTGACCTTGCCATAGCGCGTCTTGGGGCGCTTTGTGCCACGACCTTGCCGGCCTTCACCTCCACCATAAGGATGGTCAACAGGGTTCATTGCCGTACCGCGCACCGTTGGCCTTATACCAAGCCATCGAGAGCGGCCAGCCTTTCCGAGACTTCGAAGCGACCACTCTTCATTCGACACTCCGCCGATAGTGGCGGCACACATGGCATTCACTCGTCTTACCTCGCTTGAGGGCATCCGAACAGTAGCGTATCCCCCATCAATGCCAAGAAGCTCGACTGCGTTTCCGGCGGAACGAGCAAACTTCGCCCCACCACGTGGATGCAGTTCTACGTTAAAAATGCGCGTGCCCGCCGTAATATTCTGAAGTTGCATGCGATTTCCCGGTTTTTCTTCGGCCTTATCGCTTACAACAAACTCATCACCTACTTTTAGTCCGTGTGGAGCGAGCACGTAGCGGCGCTCGCCATCACGATAGCAAACCAAAGCAATGAATCCGGTACGATAGGGATCGTACTCGAGTGTCTCTACCACTGCCGGGATATCGTACTTGTTGTAGAGAAAATCTATATCACGGAAACGACGCTTATGTCCGCCACCTTGATGCTGGACGGTGATGCGCCCACTTTGGTTGCGCCCGCCTCTGCGCTTGCCTCCACTGGTCAGGGGTTTATGTGGCTTTGCAACAGTAAGAAACTTGGCATAGCTTACATGCGAAGTCTGACGATTGCCGGCGGTTGTGGGTTTACGCTTTTTCATATGTCTATGCTCTAGGTTCTAGGCTTTAGGGTTCGGAGAATTCCTACTGCCTACTTCCTACTACCTGCATTTACATTGCTTCAATCTTATCTCCGACCTTAAAAGTGACTAAGGCTTTTTTCACACCAGGCTTGCGTCCTACACCTTGGCGAGTGACTATGCGCTTGGCTGGCAACTTTGTGATCCTGACGGAGGTCGGCTTCATCTTGTAAATCCTAGCCACCTCTTTTGCCACGGTCGCCTTGCTGGCACTCGAGGCAACTTCAAATGTATATACCGGTAAAACTGCTTCGGCAAGCAAGGTCGCCTTTTCGGTAATTCGTGGCCGGATTATTAGAGTGTTTAAATTGTTCATAAAGTTGCGGGTTGGAGTTCTAAGAAAAATTTAGTTTGTTGCTTGCTTGAAAGAGTAAGCGTAAGAGAGTCCCGAAAAATTAAAAACATCTCTATTTGTTTAACACCCTGGCCCCCAGCGTAGCTATGCTCGCTTTTGGGCTAACCAACACCAAGTATCGATACACCATTAAATCAAGTGGATTTAAATTACGCACCTCATCGGTGGCTAGTGTCTTTAAATTACGAAAGCTCTTCACTACCGCTTCATTCACTTCTGGTAAGGCTATTAGAGCCCGCTTACCTCGCCGATATGCAATCTTCTCAAAACCATCTATCTGTGCCAGCTTTTGCATAAGCCCGGCCGCAATCTTAGTCTTTGGTCCAACAAGCGCAAGCTCATCAAGGAAGAGCACCTCGCCGTCGCGGAACTTTGCCGAAAGAACGGCCGCGAGGGCTTTCGCTTTCATTTTCTTAGTAATGGTCTGCTGATAACTCTTGTCATTTCTAGGGCCATGGGTGACTCCGCCGGTTCGCCAAATTGGAGAACGAGTTGAGCCGTGTCGAGCACGTCCCGTACCCTTTTGACGCCACGGCTTGCGACCCCCGCCCCTGACCTCTGCCCTACTCTTTGTGTGCGCCACTGGCGTACGACGATTTGCCTGCATGGCCACCACCACTTGATGTACTAAGTCAGGAGAAGCTTTCACACCAAAAACAGACTCCGGCAGTTCTATTGTGCCGCTCTCCTTGCCCTCCTGGTTGTATGTAGTTGCTTGCATACCAGAACAGTTTCTAGTTACTAGTTTGTCGTTTTTAGTAAATACAAGAAATCCATTGTACAGACATACCTCATCGACTAAAAACTACCAACTATAAACTAAAAACTAATTTACTCGCCTCGTATTTCGAGAATAGTTCCTCGACGACCAGGCAAGGCTCCTGATACTATCAGAGTCTGCGCCTCAGGGTCAACCGCGATGATATGTAAACTTTTTACTCTGACGCGGTCACTTCCCATTCGTCCTCCCATGCGGCGACCCTTAAAAACCCTTTGTGGCCCCGTGGCACCAATAGAACCAGGCTCTCTTTCGCTATGCTTTTGACCATGAGTACGCGGGCCACCGGCAAATCCGTGACGTTTTACCACGCCCTGAAAACCCTTGCCCTTAGAAGTACCGGAGACGCTTATCTTATCTCCCTCCGCAAAAATTGAGACGTCCATCTGTTGGCCACGCGCGACATCCGCCATCTCTTTTACGTCATTCGAGCGAAACTCTCGGAGCGTCCGAAGGGGGCCGAGCTCAGCGGTGTGTCCAGCCTCCGCTTTGGTCTGCCTCTTTGTTTTGCCGAATCCGATTTGCACGGCAACATAGCCGTCTTTTTCAACACTTTTAACCTGTGTCACAGTGCATGGTCCAGATCGAACTACTGTCCCAACATGAACACGCCCCTCGCCGTCGAAGGTCTGTGTCATGTACTCTTTTGTCCCGAGAAGAAATTTCATATTTGACTCTAGGCCACGGGGTTCGGATAATTCCTACTTCCTACCGCCTACTTCCTACTGCCTGTTTTTATAGCATTTTCACGTCAACATTCACACCGGAAGGCAAAGACAGGTTAGTAAGAGACTCTATCAGCTTGGGATTAGGACTAATGATGTCAATTAAGCGCTTGTGTACCCTCATCTCAAACTGTTCACGAGAGTTCTTGTCTATAAAAGAACTCCTGTTTACGGTATACTTTTTAATTTCCGTAGGAAGCGGTATCGGGCCTTGCACAGTGGCATCATTCCGCACCGCCGTGTCTAAAATCTGCCGGATACTCTGGTCGAGCACCTTATGTTCATAAGCAGACACACGAATGCGCAACTTCGCTTGCGCGAGCGCATCAACGGTAGAGGCTTTTTTGCGCGAAGCGCGAGGTTTGGTAGCTGTTGGCATATGCTAGGGCGTAGGGCGTAGGGCGTAGGGACTATGCCCTACGGCCTGTGGCCTTTGCTACGCAACGATTTTCGTTACCACTCCGGCGCCGACCGTTCTACCGCCTTCGCGAATGGCGAAGCGCTGCTGCTCTTCAAGGGCGATTGGAGCCACTAGTTTCACCGTAAACTTGACAGTATCTCCGGGCATAACCATCTCTGTGCCCTCGGGCAAAGTCACGTCACCGGTAACATCAGTGGTACGAATGTAAAACTGGGGCTTATATCCGGAGAAGAATGGCGTGTGTCGCCCACCTTCCTCTTTCTTCAAGATATACACCTCGGACTCAAAGTGTGTATGTGGAGTTACAGAGCCAGTCTTACAAAGAATCTGCCCTCGGGTGACGTCATCCTTTTTGAGTCCACGCAAAAGGACACCGGCGTTATCTCCCGCCATACCCTCATCAAGTTGTTTGTTAAACATTTCAATACCTGTGACAGTGGTCTTCTGCGTGTCTTTGAGGCCTACCACTTCCACTTCTTCGCCCACTTTTACCTTGCCACGTTCAATACGACCAGTCACAACCGTACCTCGGCCTTCGATAGAGAACACATCTTCGACTGGCATCAAGAAGGGCTTCTCAATGTCACGCACCGGTTCGGGAACATAGTCATCAAGAGCTTGGGTGAGCTCGAGCACTTTTTTTACCCAGTCATCATCAACGGCAGTGGCCTCAAGGGCCTTCAGGGCTGAACCTCGAATGACCGGAGCCTCTTTGCCGTTAAACTCATACTTGTCTAAGAGCTCACGCACCTCCTCTTCCACAAGATCAATAAGCTCGGGGTCGCTTACCATGTCGCACTTGTTTAAGAATACAAGTACACGCGGGACACCAATCTGGCGCGCCAAAAGAATGTGCTCTCTTGTCTGAGGCATCACGCCATCAGTAGCCGCCACTACGAGAATGGCCCCGTCCATCTGGGCGGCTCCCGTAATCATGTTTTTAATATAGTCAGCGTGGCCGGGCGCGTCGATGTGGGCGTAGTGGCGCTTATCGGTCGAGTATTCGTTGTGCGAAAGGGCGATCGTAATACCACGAGCCTTCTCTTCTGGAGCCGAGTCGATCTGGTCGACCGACTTCATGCGAACAGTCTTCCCAGCCAACTGAAGCGAGTGCAAAATAGCGGCGGTAAGGGTGGTCTTGCCGTGGTCGACGTGACCAATGGTGCCGACGTTTACGTGCGGCTTGGAACGATCAAATAGTTCTGCCATAGATATGTTTTTTACTTCCGCTAAGGCCGCGCGGGGCGTCCTCCATAAGGAAGGTGCTAGTAATTATTTCCTTTGTAACAAATTAAAGAGTAACAAACGCGCAAAGCGCGCAGTTCAAACATGATAGCAAATACCACAGCAAAGTCAAATGGTGCGGTGATAGAGCATCCTCTCGCCAAAAGACTGCATATAAAAGGATGAGCCTGACGCCGGGCACCGTTGTGTCAGGGACTTTGAGTTACGAAATTCGGATTTATTCCCTCCCCTGGCCAGGGGTATGCCCCCTCCCCTGCCTGAGGGGAGGGCTGGGGTGGGGTGGGAGGGGTGGGG
>PCYI01000027.1:20247-22003 GCA_002774795.1 Candidatus Vogelbacteria bacterium CG10_big_fil_rev_8_21_14_0_10_51_16
TCCGGTCTTGCGAAGCTGTGCACTGCTCGCTTCTCACCCCCTGGCCAGGGGGAGGGGCAATTTCGTAATTCACAGTCAGGGAGTTTATTGATTACAAAAATGACGGAGACCGCGTGGTCCCCGTCACAGAAAATCTGTCCTATTCTAGTTCTAGTGGCTGGACTTAAACTTCTTCGTCAGCATAACCCAGTGGCCCCTCATCCGTGTCTGTCGCCTTCTGAGGGAGGGCACTCTCGGCTTCAGCCGACTTATTGCCCTCATCCACGTCATCCACATCTAAGGCTTCTGTCTCCCCGTCGAGAATGCGCAGGAGCTCGCGGGCCTGCTTGGCCTCCTCCGGCTCATCCTCGAGGAGTTGTTGCAAACCTGCTAGCTCCTGATGCTCACTGGCAAGCTCGCTCGTAAGGCGAGCGATGTTGGCCTTGACAGATGCAATCATCTCCTCGCAGTCGAGCGCCGGGCGGGCCTTCTCTTCAAGGGCCGCCAGGTTCGCGAGACGCCGGCTAATTTTGGCGTCCTCATTACCCGCAACCATCTCCACTGGACCGCGAACGAGCGCCACTAGCTTCTCGGTGGCCTCGTAGGCCACCACACCCTTGGCGGTGTCTCCTCCTCGATGAACCCGCGTGAAGTATCCGCGGTTTACGAGAGCACAGCCTGTAGGCCTAAACGATCTTAGGGACACATTAAGTCCCGTTCCATCTATGATGGTCGTCGCGAAAAGGGCCTGCAGCAGTTGCCTCCTCTCGTCTGCCCTCGCAAGGAAGGCCTTCCCGGCCTTCTTCACCCACTCGATGTCGTCGGCGGGTGACCCTACCCAACACACCTTTCCCTGACTTGGAGCGGCTCCTTCCGAAACCGCTACGGGCGAGAGGGCTTTGGCCTCTCCTGCCTTGTCCTGCTTATCCTGTTTCATTTCCGCACCTCCCTCGGGTTTAGTCCGAGCTAACAGTTCCCGGAACGGCACCTTGACCGGCGCCTTCGTTCTCCGCTTTATTGTCCTTCCTCTCCCCGACTCCTCCTTCCCGAGCCGGGCGGCGGCTCGTTCAAGCCGAGCACACATTTCCTCAGGGTCCTCATTGCCTTGCAAGAGAAAAAACATCCTGCGAGCGGACTCATTCCCGCCCGGCTGACAGCGAAGCTCAATGGTACTTTCGCGCCCAATCGGCCCCACAGAAGAGACCCCTCGCAGGTGCGCCGTACCCTTCACGACCGCCCCATGCTTCACTTGACGCCTACCCTTAAGCCCGGCGACCTTACATAGCCGCCTTAACAGCTTCGCCATCCCTCGAGGAATGGGGTGCTGGTGCTCGCCTTGCAAAATCTCTACCGAAACAGACATTATAAATCACCTCCTTTCTCGTCTGTCAACGTTCTGTTTCCTTTTCTATAATAGAACAAACTAGATAAAAAGTAAAGGCAAACTGTCGTAACCGCCCACATCTCTCACGTCTCGTGGATGTCATCCCGTTGCAGAACGGCCTGCCTGCGGCAGGCAGGCCGGCTGGAGTTTACCCCGTACCGGATACGGGGCCGGGATGACATACCCAAGGTGTGATTGGTTACAAACTGCCTCGTCTTCTCTTTCGCAACCATACGGTTTAAAAGCATATTCAAGTATGCCGTATAGACGGAAAATGTGGTTAATTGCCTTATATAGACTGTGAGTTACGAAATTGCCCCTCCCCCTGGTCAGGGGGTGAGAAGTGGGTAGGGCCCCACTTCGCAAGACCGGAGCGCGACGGCGCGAGGTGGG
>PCYI01000027.1:22033-24954 GCA_002774795.1 Candidatus Vogelbacteria bacterium CG10_big_fil_rev_8_21_14_0_10_51_16
AGCTCAAAAGGTCTTGCGACTTGGGTCCCTTGCCCAAGTCTCACCCTGGCCAGGGGAGGGAATAGGTCCGAATTTCGTAATTCAAAGTTATAGAGAAATCCTGCGGACCCGCTCGATAGTATTTGTAATAAAAAAGCTTCGGTCTAGAACACCGTCACTGTGCCGCAGGCCACATTGTTTATCTTTGAGCTTTCAAGAAGAAGATTAGTCTGGTCAACGCTCGCGCAAACGCGATATGTGCCCGGAAGAGAAAAAGCGAAGCCGCCGCCAAGGTTAAGAGAGTTCTGGAAGTAGCCCGATGAAACCGTCACGTCTTGGGTAGCAATTATGTTTTGGGAGTCTGTGAATGTCTGAGGCTCATAGCCATAAACATTACCACCCGTAAGAATCTGAGTCATCGGGTCGTAGAGAGCAAGACGCACAGAAGTGGCGGGAAAAGAGTTGCTCGTAGACTCACGCAAGCTAAAGACGGCGTTTAGGGTCGTGTTTCTTGATATGGAGGTGGGGCCGTTGTAGGAAAGTGCCAAGTCGGCTAGCCCTCCTCCCCCGCTCGTATCACTTCCAAAAGAAAGCGCGAATGACTGTGTCTGCTGTATCCCGCCCACGGTGGCGGACACAGTTACGCGATGTAAGCCGGAACCAAGAGAGGCGGGCGTGATGCGCAATTGAGCGGTGGCAGAGCCGCCCGGAGAGAGCGTCAGTGTTGTCGGCGTCAAATAGGCTTCTGTAGCACTGAAGGAAAGAGGTGCAAGGGCAAGCTGTACAGAACGGGGGCCGCCCGTGAGATTCCCATTGAGTCTGACTGTCGCCGTGCGATTAAGAGACCCGCCGGCAGGCAAAGTAACCAAACTCGTGCCATTTGTGGCCACTCCCTCAATCGAAAGAGAGAGGTCGCCGGACTGGATGGTCGCGCTCGCAGAAGGAAGAACGGTGATGAGGCGCACGTGACCATCGAGCACGCGACCGCTTGCGTCGTGAGCAGTGAACTCGAGCCGAGCAGACTGGGAAAAACTGCCACTGTTTGAAAAGCGGAGTGTGAGCGGTGAAGCGTTCACCTTTATGGCATTAGTGGCGCGACAAAACTCTTGAGCAGTGGCAGTTTGTGCTTTCACGTCGGAGGGACAGTCCAAACGGACCCGATAGCTGTGCACCGCTTGCGGTCTGGCGAAAGTGAGCGTGACTGTTTGGCCGGAGACGACCTCATTTTGAGAGAGAGCAAATCCAGAAACGCCCGGAAGCGGCCACGATGGATTATGGCCGGTGACAGAAAGCTCGTTGCCGGTAGAAGGGGTAGGCTGGGGTAACCCGGGAAATGGTGGCTGGGGAGTAGGAGCTGGGGGCTCGGGCAAGACGCTAAAATTGAGAAGGTTGCTTACTTGCCCAGAGGATTTCACGGCCTGCGCGAAATACCCGCCCGGCTGTAGCGGCTGAGGCGGTGGCTTGTTGGCAAAGGTACAAGTGGGACACGTAAAGGTGGCATAGGCTGGTATGCTCACCACGAGCCCATAGGGAGAGTCGAGAAGAACAGCGTAGCCCGAAAAGTAGCTCGTAGCGGTAGCCGGGTCTTTATCGAGGAAAAGAATGGTGTCCCCCGCCACCAAACCCTCGCCATAGACCAGGAGACGACTGCCCACTGTTCCGGATGTTTTGTCAAAGTGCGTGAGGCGAAGAGGCGTGGTGGCAGGTGGTAGCTGGTAGATGGTAGACGGTTCAGGACCCCATGGGAGAACGCCGAGGCTCCCGCCGACGGCAGGAGCCGGAGGCGCGGTCGTCAAGATAGAGCTGGACGCGCCAGCGCGAGCCATAAGCTCTGAAATGCGGGCGCGAGTAGCCCCACGAAACAGCCCGTCGCGTTCGGTTATAGCCTGGCTCGGCATAAGCTGAAAACGCAGAACGGCGTTCGCTGTGAGTGACCCGTAGTAAGCGGTCTCCTGCCCTGGTGACCCTTCGGCGTAGTCGGCCACTCTGGTTTGGGCACTAAACTTATTTAAGAAACGCTGAAGCTCTCGCACATCCTCGCCACGCGAGCCGGGAGCGAGGTCGCGCCCGAAAGCCGCCCAGGCATTTTCCACCGGCCACATAAACACAACGGCTGTAATCAAAGTAAAAACGGCTACGTGAAGTAATCTTTTCATCATCATATTGATTATATTGTACGCCACCGCCAGCCACAGCGCAATATTATAAATAACACCATGCTCGAATATAACAACGCCACACCTCGCAATTACTCTATTGAAGTCAGGCCTCAACATTACAATCATCTTTTTTGCTTTCCGTGCCTGTAGGTTTGCGTATTGCGTCGCTCGGCATGAAAAACATTCACCGTTCGAATCATTTGGTATACCGTATAAAATATTCGGTAATCACCGATACGTCTCGCCCATACATTTTGCTCCCCTTTAACTTTTCGTATATCGCCAGCGTAAGGATCAAAGGTTCTATCTTCAATTACATCTATTATACGCTTCCCCGTCTCTATTGGGATGCGCTTCATTTCCTTATACACAGAGTCGTCAATACTAATATCCCAGCTTTTGCTTGAGTTCATGGACAGAAAGAGTTTTCCCTGATTTAATATTTTTCCTCGCGCGGATGAGGGCTTTGCGACCGGCGGGGCTTAATTCAATCTCTGCGGGAAAAGAAGCTTGATAGCTTACAAGCCACTCATACTCATCCCGAGGGACAAGCACGAGCTCTTTCTTACGCATAAGCTCTTTTGGAATGGTGAGTGTTGTCATACGGTAATTGTAGCGCAAGAGAATAGAAAATCAAACAAGTTAAAAAGTGTTGACGCAAGAGAGCGCCTCGCCACATGGTTTCAATTACTGTGAGTTACGAAATTGCCCCTCCCCCTGGCCAGGGGGTGAGAAGCGAGCAGTGCACAGCTTCGCAAGACCGGAGCGCGGCGGCGCGAGGTG